>NZ_JBQFPT010000014.1:0-91077 GCF_056536505.1 Ruegeria sp. CL3
GAGGCGGCGTTGGCAGAAAACAATGATCACAGCGCGCTTGAAAAGGCTCGGGCTGCTCTCGCTGCCGGAACAATGAACTTTGACGAGCTGGCCGACCTTGCGATGCTAAGCAAATGGAACGTGATCATTGCCGGGGGCACCTCGTCTGGCAAAACCACTGTTCTCAATGCAATGCTGAAGCGCGTCGATCCTGGCGAACGGATCGTGACGATTGAAGAAGTGGCCGAGCTGGACATCGAGCAACCCAATTCTGTCGATCTACTTGCTGACCGTTCCGAAGAAGATGGCCCTCGATCACCAACAAAGCTGCTGGAATCGGCGCTGAGGTTACGGCCTGACCGCCTCGTCTGCGGTGAAATTCGGGGCGACGACGCAAATATGTTCCTGGAACTGGTGAACACCGGCCACGATGGTTCTGTTTGTACCATGCACGCCAACTCACCAGTAGATGCCATTGGACGTATGAGCAAGATGGTGCGTCGCGGATCTCCGACCGTTCAAAAGTCAGAAGTGGTCGATGACATCCGGGCCACCATTCACATGATCGTTCACATGAAGAAAATCGGTGACGAACGGAAGGTCAACGGAGTGATCTTCCCACCCCTGATGACCGCTGATCAACTTATCTGAAGGAGAAATAGAATGAAAAAATTTGAGTATCGTAATGTCTTGATGCGGGTAGAGGAAAATGCAGGCGAGAAGTTTGCGAAGCTCGGGCAAGACGGTTGGGAAATGGTCGGCGTCGTACCTGCCGAGTTTGGCATCGTGTGCTTCTTCAAACGCGAGCTGACCGATGGCTGAGTTTCAGGATCTACCCAAAGGCAAGAAGGTCGCGATAGCCGGTACTATGGGCTTTATCGCTACCTCGGCTTGCGCGGTGTTGGTGGTCGGGCTGGCTCTCGAATACATCAACACCAGAGGCTTTCGCGGGCTGGACATCTGGGCGATCCCAGAGAAGTTCATGGCACAGCCTGCAGAGACGCAGCAGATCATGGGTCTGGTGGCGGTGGTCGCAGTGGGTGTTTTGACCTTTGCATTTGTGGCGGCTGCGCTGCGTGGTCCCTCAACGAAATACGGTGATGCGACCTTTGCAAAGGCCCCTCAGCTCGTCCAGGAAGGCTATGCGTCGGTTCTGAAGCTCAAAGACAAATTGGATAGTGAAATCGTGTTTGCCAAATTTGGTGAGCCAAAGGACAAAAACGCGATCTACTATAAGCCCGGCCCCGGTGTCCAAAAGCCGCACGCGATGTTCATTGCCCCGTCTGGTTCGGGCAAAACCAGCGGCTTTGTGATCCCGAATGTCCTGCGTTTCAATGGGTCTTGCGTCGTCCTGGACATCAAGGGCGAGATTTTCCAGACAACCGGCGCGCGTCGGGCAGCAATGGGCGATGAGGTTTTTATGTTCGACCCCGAGAACCCCGACAAAAGCCACAGCTACAACCCTCTGCGCCGCGCAGCACGTGCCGACAATCTGGACCGGCGATGGGAAGAAGTGATTCAGGTTGCAACTCAGATGTTCGACACGCCCAGCTCGTCCGCGCAGGGCTTTATGGGTGGTGTTGAAGGCATGTTCTGCGCAATGGCGATGCTGGCGATCAAAAGAAAGCGGCCATACATTTCCGAAGTCCTGCGCCTGGTCAAAACGACCAAGCAAAAGGACTATGAGAAAATGGCTGAAGAAGTTGGATATGCGCGAGCTGCAGATGAGTTTCTGAATCTTGCAGCCGAAGAATCCAAAATCCTGCGGTCAACGATTTCGGTTATGTTGAACTCCGGCCTGCAGCTCTGGCGCAACCCGTCGGTAGCAAGAGCCACGCAGGGCAATGACATCAACTTTGAAGATCTGCGTCGGCGCCCCAGCTCGATCTACTTTTCCGTGCCAGGGAAAAAGGTCAAAGAGTTCCGGACGCTCATTCGCCTGTTCTTCCTCGATCTGGTGAACACCATCGAAACTGTTGAGCCGGGCGAAGATGAGCCGTTCAAGGTTTTGATGCTGCTCGATGAGTTCCAACGCCTCGGCCATCTTGAGCGCGTTGTTGAAGCCTATGACACCATGCGATCGTTCGGGGGCAGGCTCGTGGTGATTTCGCAAACACTGTCGCGCCTACAGGACATTTATGGGCACGAGGGTGTGCGGGCGATGCTGGCAAACGCTGGAACCCAGATGTTTGCCGCCTCAGAGGATTCCGAAGTACGCGAACATGTGTCCAGGTCCATCGGGGACAAAACGGTCATAAGCAAGTCGAAGTCTCGAGCACTCGGCAAGATGGAAATGGGCAGCATATCAGAGCGTGAAGAAGGCATTCGGCTGCTCCGGCCAGAGCACGTTGGTCGTCTGCCGGAAAACGAGGTTGTGCTGATCCGCGAAGGCAAGATGCCGGTGATTGCAAACAAGATCCGATACTTCGAAGATCCGTATTTCATGCAGTTCTTGGGTGGCGAAAGTCCGAAGATCAAAGGCACACACCTCGATCTGGCTGTAGAGCAAGCCAGGGACACGGCAAAGGCAGTGGCTGATGCGAAACCGGCCCCTGCCCCGGACAGAGAGGTTTCTGAAAAAGACCAGGAACTTCAGGCGGCATTTGATGCGCAGCGCACGGTCGCAAAGCGGAAAAGTCGGTCAGCGAAAGATATGGCGATGGAGAAAATGAAAGCCAAACGGGCTGAAAGTAGCGCCTTCACTTGACGGGGGTAACAGGACGCGGCCGAACCGGACCTTACTTCAATATGCAGAGAACGGCAGGAGAGAGCCCTAACCTGCTCGTGCTGCGACTTACATATATGTCCGCTTCCGTGAAGCTTACTAGAATGGCGCATTGTCAGCTTTATGCCTGCTGAGAATTGTCGTCATAGTATCGACAGCAAAAACACTCATCAAAAACCAACAGATTGACGACAGATCAAGGGAACCCCGCACGCATATAAACGATGATCTTCCAAAGGTCTTCTTCGCTCAGCGCTTCCTTGAAGGCTGGCATGTCTGTTCCGAAGCGTTCGCCGCCCTCGGAAATTGCCCAAAGAAGGTACTCGTCCCCCGACATCGGCATCTGAACGAACCATCGTAGGAGAGCGGGAGAGGGCGCGAGCGAACGTCCGGCTTCACCATCGCCCAAACCCTCAGCTCCATGACAGCTTGCGCAGTTTTCCGTATATAGCGTCTTGCCCTCCGAAACATTCTCGGGCGTTGCACGAATGGTGCTCCGAGCCCCGCGGTAGGCTGCGGGCACGTCCTCGTTCATATACGTCCAATGTCGTTGCATGCGCTGCTGCTGGCCAGGCCCCATATTGCCGTGCCCCCAACCACGCATGTGCTCAGACCTCATGTGGTTAGATCCCATTGGCCCGTGACCCCACCAATCTCCTCGTTGTTGTTGTGCGCAACCCACTGTAGCAATGGTGATAGACAGAACGCTTAAGGTAAGAGTGCGTAATCCAAGCTTCGTCATCTTCTCCTCCTTACTGTTTCCGCTCGATGAACGTCGCCTCAGGCCGCTTCGTAACTCTTGAACACCTCGGTGCTACCGTCCTTGAGGATCAAAAACACGTCGTAGGCCTCACGACGATCTTCCGGCCCCATCCCAGGGGAACCGTAGGGCATGCCAGGAACAGCAAGTCCAACAGCACTGGGTTGCTCCTCCAGCAGACGACGAATGTCTGCAACCGGCACATGCCCCTCGATCATATAGCCATCGATCTCGCCTGTGTGGCAGGACATCATTTCTTCGGGAATGCCGTTGTCCAATTTGTGGCGGACAAGCTGTGTTCCAAAGCTGCGCTCCTCGGTAATGCGAAAGCCTTCCTGCCGCAGGATGTCGATCCAAACCTGGCAACAGCCGCAGTTCGGATCCTTGAGAACACGGACGGAAGGCGTGTCTTGCGCAAACGCGGCAAATGGTACTGTGCTGGCAAAGCCAGCGGCGTAAGTCAGTACTTGGCGGCGTTTCAGGTTCATGGCGAGAGTCCTTGGTATTTCCAACTAAATTGAGCCGATTTCGTATCATTCGAGATCAAAGGTCATAATCCACGTCAAACATGCTCATGTTCGCCAACTTCCCGACGCTCGGCGAGCGCTTGGCGCACGATCTGGAAAGCAGAGGAAAGAAACAACGTTGCCATGACCGCCGCAACAATCAGGTCAGGCCAACCGCTAGCTGTGCCCCAGACGCCTAAAGCTGCAAACATAACGGCCACATTGCCAATGGCGTCATTACGCGAACATAGCCAGACAGAGCGCACATTTGCATCGCCGTCCTTGTAACGGACGAGCAAGAGAACACTTGCGAGATTGGTCATAAGAGCGAAAAAGCCAACGATGCCCATGATCTCGGCCTCCGGCACTCCGACATAGAACACCCGGTACACGGTCGATCCAAACACCCAAAGACCCATCAGCAGCAAGCTCACCCCTTTCGCCAGAGCGGCATTGGTGCGTGCACGGATTGAAGCCCCGATCACTGCCAGCGAGATACCGTAGGTCAAAGCATCCCCAAGGAAGTCTAGAGCGTCGGCCTGAAGTGCCTGAGACTTTGCATAGTGACCGGCAGTCATCTCGACGACGAACATCACCGCGTTCAGAGCAATGACAATCCACAGCCTCCTTTTGTAGTCGTCTGATACGCCGTCGAATTTGGCGTTGTGTCCGCAACATGCTGACATTGGGAAGCCCTTTTTGTATCTGTCGTGACCATAGTGTAGTGTCTCTAGTTACTAGAGGTTCAAGAGGTATTTTCATGTTTTCTATCGGGGAGCTTTCCAAGCGCACGAAGGTCAAAGTTCCGACTATCCGCTACTATGAGGAAATGGGCCTGCTTGCCGCACCAGAACGCACCGAAGGCAACCAACGGCGCTACGATGTGGCAGGGCTAGAGCGTCTCAGTTTCATCAAGCATGCACGCGATCTTGGTTTCTCAATTGAAGCGATCTCCGAATTGATTGTGCTTCAAGGCCACCCGGATCGTTCATGCCAAGCCGCAACGGACATCGCCGTCTCACAACTTTCCGAAGTAAGAGCAAAGATCAAACGACTACGGGCTCTTGAAAAAGAGCTGGTTCGGATTTCGAAGGGCTGTGATGACGAAGGAGTGTCAGAGAACTGCTATGTGCTCGCGTCTCTTGCCGATCATAAACTCTGTCACCACGATCACTAAACTATGAGCGGACATTGCTTTAGTCCCAGCGAAAGACTGTTTTGTCCGCTTCTTGCCTATTCAAACGTGGTGCAGCGAATGCCCGGAATGTCCAAGGACAAGAGTCCGTCCCAATCGGAACAGACCCCACATTACTCCAACCCGGTGGTCTCGCTGTTCCCGGCAACACATTCACCGGCGCGAACAATCATCTATCATGTCCTCCGTGGTTAAAGACTGTGTCCATCATACTCATGGACGTGGGTAGCCTGTTCGCGGGTATGGGCAATCTCTTGCACCACGGCGGCAATCTTGCTGGATGAAACTTGGTGCAGCTCACCAACAACGGCCTCCGCGCGCTCGTAGCTGTCCGGAACGCCTTGGCTGTTGAAATGGGCGGCAGCGGTGGAAATGTCCGCGTCTTTCCAAGTCGCCGTTGTGCCGATTGAAACGCTGTCATGATCGTTGTAGCGGGCCAGGAACTTGCTTCCGTCGAGACCGAAGCTGTGCGCGGTCGCCACAATGTCATCACGCACAGCCAGCCATTTTTCGGCTTCCGTGGGGTCCAGGTTGTCCAACTCGGCCGCATTCATGGATGTGGTGTAGCTGTCATCAGCCAAAGTGTATGCCTGCAGGTCGGTGTCATATGGGCGCAGTTCGGCAACATCGCCTTTCAACTCCCCGATCTGAACGTCCATTGCGGCACGCAAGTGTGGATCTTCGACCTCTCGTGCAAGAGCCTCCATGTTCTCGATGGAGTTCACGATGTCCTTGGTCTGCTGCTCGTAGTTCTCAAAGATGGCCTCCCCCAAAGCGGATTGCATATACTGAACATAGCGATCACCGGGCGACTGGTAGTCGTCGGACTCCTGAAAATCCTTGTCACCACTCAGATCCGCAAGGGACGAATAGTAAGGGTGATACAGATCGTATTCCTGAGCATCACTCATGTGCTGAGAAACCAAAGCCTGCATATCGTTCAGATCAACCGGCTCCCCTGACCGCTCCGCAGCTTCAAATTCGATTTTGAATTCTTCGACCAGATCTTGTTGCGCAGTATGTTCGTCAACACGGCGGTTGGCCTGGTCCTCGATGTCGAAGCTGTTTGAGGCGATGGCTGCACGATCAAAGCCCATCGCCTGCTGTTCTTTCCTGATGATGTCGATCTGCTCTGAAACGCGATCTTCACGCGGGGCGGATTGATCAAATCTGGAATAGGGTGCGAAGTGTTCGACTTCGTTCAAAAGATAGTCTGTACGCGAAACCATAGTTTTTCCTTTGCGAGTTGATGGAAAACTCTGTGATGGGTCTGCCTGGGGCGTTGGCGCGCGCATCAGGCAGACCGGTTAAAGTCCTTACAAGCTGTGCCCGTCATCGTCACCGCGCCCCTGCAAGAGCGGGTGCGTTGCGTGGGCGTGAACGTCTGAAAGTTCTTCTGAGATTGCGATGATCCTGGAAGACGCAAGCTGGTGCAGCTCGTCAACAACGGCCTCAGCGCGGTCGTGGCTGTCGGGTAATCCTTGCGCCTGGAAGTGGGCCGCGGCGGTCGAAATGTCGTCGCTGCGCCATCCCATTGTTGTACCCAGGGTGACGTTCTGATGATCGCCAAAGCGGGCAACGAACGCCTCGCCATCGAGGCCGTAGCTGCTGGCCGTGTCGGTGACTTCTTTGCGGATCGCTGCCCACTTGCCGGCCTCTGAATAATCCAAGACATCCATTTCGGCAGTGCCCATTCCCATCATCGTTGAATAGCGGCGGTCCTCGATGATGAAGGCTTGAAGGTCCGGATCGTTGGTGCGCAGGTCCGCAACGTCGCCCTTCAACTCGCCAATTTGAATATCCATAGCGACACGCAGATGAGGGTCGTCAACCTCACGGGCCAGCCCTTCCATCTTGTCGATGGATTGCAGCAATTCTTTGGTCTGAGTCTGGAAGTCCTCATAGGCCCCCTTGCCCAAGGTGTCCTGTATATAGACCTCGTACCGGCGTGCTGCCGGGGCATAATCAGCGGACGACTGGAACGCCTTGTCATCGACAATATCAGCAAGGGCAGACAGATACGGATGGCTCTGTTCGTTGTCCCGAACGTCGCTGATATGGGCAACAACCTGAGCCTTCAGCTCGGGTGCGATTGTTTCCTCAGAACCGCCTAATTCGATGTGTCGCCGCAAGTTGCTCATGACTTCGGGCGACACATAAGACGGGTCTCCTGGCTCGCCGTAATCATCAAAATGATGGGCTTGATCCAGCAGATGTTCCATTCTCGATACCATAGGTTCCTCACTTTCAACGAGTTGGATGGCAAACTCTTCGATCCGGTCTTTGACAGCGTTGGCGCGCTCATCAAACAGATCCGACATTCTTGCGATGGAGAGTGTCATCACATCACCGGCCATGTCGCGGGCCGTAACTTCAACCTCCGGAGTGCTTTCAACAACAGACAGTCCGGCCTGAACCTTCCACGTGTCGGTCTCAACTTCCTGCCGCAAACCGCGCTCAAGGCGGGTCGTTGCGGTCAGCTCAATTCCGTATCCTTCGGCAACCTCAACCTGGATAGAGCGCTGAACGTCGATGTTCATGTCGCTGCTCATACCCATAGCCAACCACTGCCCATGTTCCACGCCTCGGTTATTCACAACGATGTGGACATGGGGGTTGTCAGTGTCGTTGTGGAACACGGTCAGATAGTCCCAGGTATCGCCAAAATCACCGCTCCCAAACAGGCGATCCGCGAAGTCCAAACCGGCCTCATGCGCGGCATCCGGATAGGTGCCTTCGGGAAAAGAAACGATCATGTGACGGGTATAACCATAGTTGGTTTTCCCGTTGAAATCCTCGGCCCAGGTCTCGATCAGATCACTCACCTGATCGGCATCGAGCGGGGTCACACCATTGTCGCGGATGTCCAACACGCCCTCTGCCCTGACGGTCAGGTAATTGATCTGGCGGCGCAGCTCATGCGCTTTTTTCACCCCACCTTTGCGGACGTGTTTCACAACCGCCTCGGGCTTTCCAACCACAGCACCAAGCCGCGCCTTGATGGATGAGGCCCGCGAGATCATGAACTTCATGCGCTTGGCGGTTTGCAGCTGCTGGCTGATCTGCTTGGACCGATCGATACCCTTCTGCGCTTCCCGGAAGGCTAGCTCCAGAAAGTCCCCTGCCGTCAAATTGTGAGCCGCGACGTTCATGCTTCAGATGTCCTCTCATCGTCGCGCAAGATTCGGCGAATGGCGGAGTCTGGCTCTCGGTTTCGGCGGGCCGCGGTGATCAGCGCCTTCAGGTCTTGCCGGTGCTGGATGATCGCACGATGGAGGTTTTCGACATCGCGCCGGTCGTCATCGGTCCAGATCACCGA
Source organism: Ruegeria sp. CL3 (assembly GCF_056536505.1). Classification (NCBI taxonomy): domain Bacteria; kingdom Pseudomonadati; phylum Pseudomonadota; class Alphaproteobacteria; order Rhodobacterales; family Roseobacteraceae; genus Ruegeria; species Ruegeria sp. CL3. The sequence goes on from NZ_JBQFPT010000014.1 coordinate 8,485, forward strand.
ACCGCGTTTGGCCGATTTTGCGAGCTGATTGAGGTTGGTGTATCCACCCTGAACCTGCCGCAAGTGCGTCTGCCAGAGATCGACAACGGCCGGGTCAGGATCGAGATACCCGATCAGACGATAGATCAGTCGTTGGATGATCTGGTTGCGGCTCTTGGCCCCAAGCGACTGCACGGCCTCCTCCAAACGCACCAACGCATCTGACGGCAATCGAACGGAAAAGACAGTGGTGTCGCCGGGCTTGCTCAATGTATACCTCTGGTTGTTTTTATGACTTGTAACACAACTACCTTATCCTGTCATACTCTCCAAGAGGAAACCGGGGGTGATTTTAGAAATCCGTATTTTCTCAAATTGCCCCCGGAACAGTTTTGCTCTTGGAGGCAATCTCCACGCCGGGAAAAGGGTCCTGCCCCTTTTCCAGCCAGCAGGCGTGGGTGCCGGTGGACCGGCGCAGGGCAATCACGCAAAGCGGGAGCTGCCCGAACAGCGCCCGTCACATACCGGCACGTTCAAGGTCAGTATGGCATTTTCCGCGCGCCTCAGCGCGCTCAATGTCCCGCCGCTTTCGCGGCGGGTGTGGCAGGGTTGTCTGCTGCCGCATTGGGGCAGGTCGGCACCCCTGCCCGGTCTTAGGACCGCGCGCCACCTGTGGCGCATATGTGGTCCGGCCTGCGGCCGGAGCAGAAGAAAGGGCGGCTTGCGCCGCCCTGCCCTCCCGTCATTCGGTGACGGGATCGTCATCGGTGCGCTTCGGGAAGGCCACCATCTCAACGCCAGGGAACATGCTGTGCTTGACCTGGATCGAGGTGATGGTGCCGGTCTCATCGGTATTGACGAAGAGCACCCCGCATCGATCCCAGAATGTCTTGCCTTCTTTTTCACCGGTCTTGACGCTCAGTTTCAGAGTTTGAGTTGCCATTGTTTGATCCTCGCTATGGCGTGTTTCGATGAACAAGGGAAAAGCGGGCATCAAGGGGATGTCAGCAGGGAATTTGATCCGCGCGGAATGCGCCGCAGGCGCAGGGGACATTCCTTGTTGAAGCGCGGCGCCCGGCCCGGGCGCCGCGCGTCTTCCCCGACTGCCCGCTTATGTTCATCCCTTCAGAAACACCGCAGCCGAGGATCTTCTCCGGCAACGTACTTGAAACTGTCAGACCTGGTGAAAGGCAAGGCTTTCTGGGATCGCTGCGCGCGGAACATCTGAACAAAACGATGTCTTTGATGGCGGCAACATCACCTCGATCCGACACAGGCGCGGCGCTCAGTTCTAAGTTGGGGGTTGCCCTTCTGGGTCGGTATGACCGTCGTCGCAAAGGATGAAGAATGACGGACGGTGCAAACCGCCCTATCCAACTGGCGGAGGCCAAAGACCGGACGGTCCGGCCCTGGTCCGTGCTTGTGCGGATCAGGTAAACAGCCGGACTCAATTTGGATTGGCGGGTTCGGTAGGACGCCCCGGTAATCCGCAAGAACTCTCTCAAGCGCTGTCGCGGGGCGAGACCGGCGCACGGGCAGATACAGTGATGAGTACGCCAAGAAAAAGGCCCACCGAAGCGGGCCACGAGTTTAACCAAAGGAAAATCTGGAGGTATTCTTTACAGGCTAACGCTTGCGCGCGCGATCGACAACACCGTCAGCTGTGATCGTGGCAATGCGATCCTCTGTGCGGCGGGTCATTTCCACCCCGTCACCCGTCATATGCGCCTCGGCAAATTCCGTGAACTTGAAGATGCTGCCATCTGCTTCAACATGGGTTTCGTCCTCTGCCGAGCGCCGCTTCACCGATCCGTCATGGCGGATTTCGATGATCGTGTTGTCGGCCATTCGGACCGTCACGGTATGCTCATCTACAGCGACACCCTGCCACCAGGCATCTGCATCGCGGCGCACAACAATGCGGTTTGGGTGCAGCTTGATCTGCACGTCCTGTACCTCGTCCGGATCAGCGGCTTTGACGACCACGATGGCCTCCTGCGCGCTGGGATCACCATGGATCGACGCGCTCCCGTTTTTTGGCGGCCAGAGCTTCGGCTGTGTGCGCGGCTTGCCCTTCTGGTCTGTATGAAACCCGACGAACATCTGCGCGGATTTCCAGACGCGGCGGGCGGCTTTTTCAACCGTAGACGGAGCTGCATCGGTGGACATGGTGGATAGCCTTTAAAGTGGGTTAATTCACGTGCATTTTCGGGGTGAGCGTCACACCCACAGCGCTCAGCACTTTCAGCACCGTGCCAAACTCGGGATTGCCATTTTCGCTAAGTGCGCGGTAGAGGCTTTCCCGAGACAGACCAGATTTGTCGGCCACACTCGACATACCTTTGGCCTTGGCAACATCGCCAAGTGCCGACGCGATCAGCGCCGTGTCGCTGGTTTCAAAAGCCGCTTCAAGATAGGCTTGAATGGCTTCCGGGCTGTCCAGATAGTCAGCCGCTTCAAACTTCGTTGTTTTGACACCCATGTTTTTCACTCCAACTCTCTTGCCATCGCCTTGGCGGTTTTGATGTCGGCTTGCTGGGATGACTTGTCTCCCCCGCACAGCAAAACGATCAAAACGTCACCGCGCGACACATAGTAAACGCGATACCCCTTCCCTTCGGAGATACGCAGTTCACTCACACCTTCACCAACCGGTTTCACATCACCGGGATTGCCCAGGCTCAACCGCGTGATGCGAACCAAGATCCTGGCTCTCGCCCTTTGGTCCTTCAGGCCCTTGAGCCACTTGTCGAACAGGTCCGTCTTACGAATTTCTATCATACCTATATGTAGCCTACAGGCTACAACCTTTCAAGTCAAAACAACCTATACCATTGAACTAAAATCAAAAATCATTGCTGAAAAGCAGGGCGCGTTGCGCCCTGCCCTGCCAGTTTCAGAAGCAATCCGGCACCCATGCATCGATCCGGGCTTTCTGTGCCTCGGTCACGCCCAGTGCCTTTTGATGCTCTGGATCATTGAAGAGCTTGTGCAGCGCCTCGTTCTTGGCACCCTTTTTGGATTTCGCGAAGGCTTTGAACATGTCGGCGTCGATGTGCAGGTCCAGCAGGTCTTTGTAGAGATCATCCAGCTGCCAGCCTTTCAGACGCTTGAAGCAGTTTTCAGCCGAAGGGGTCCAGATCGCGCGCATGTCAGCCTCGATCTCAGCCTCGATCTCCGCCATGAACTCCGGGCGTTGGGTCAGAAACCGCCGGGCCAGAAAACCCGTGATCTCACCATTGCGGGTCTTCTTGCCCAGATCGCGAAACGCTTTGAACGCTTCCACGCTGCCTTGTGCGGCAATCTCGTGGAACTGGTCATAGGCTGCCTGTGCCGCTTCATCCCGTTCTCCGCCAAGACGCGGGTCGAGGATGAACTGGTCATCGATCTCGGGTGTGTTCCGCTCGGCACCACCATAGCCAAACCCAAACAGATTGCTGCTCAGACCGGAGGCCGGGGTGGCAAAGAAAGCAAACAGGCTCAACACATAATCAGGCTTGTCCAGCAGGGCCGTTTGAACCGCTGCCAGCCGGATCGCCACCATGTCGTCGATGAACTTCTGCGAATAAACTGGTTTTGGTTCTTCCTTGATCTCCGGTTCTTTGACCGGGGCCAGAACACCAGCCTCAATGGCAGCCTGAACATGTTCCGCCGCGACATAGGCCGGGGATGTTTTGATCTCGCCATTGTTGGTGACATAGACAAACACGCCGGACAGCTTGCGCTGCGCGTCAGAATAGAACGGCGCCGTATAGTCCTCAAGCGCGGCCAGCTCCTTTTCACCATCCGCGTCCAGAGCCTCACCCTCATAGAGTTCGGCAAGTTCGTCATACCGTTCGGCCTGTCCTTCGGTGAAGTCCCGGCTCACCATGTCCAAACGGTGCATGTCTTTCGTACCCGAGAACCCATAGGGAATGTAGCTTTCCTCATGGGTGTCCACCCAGTCCCAGCCTTCCGCGTCGCGCAGTTTTTCCGCTTCTACCGCCAGTTTCTCGGCAAACAGACGATCCAGTAACGCGCCTTCATTGAATAGGGTTTCATCGGCAAACAGATCAGCGGTGACGGTGCCGCCCGCCTCAACATAAGCCTTCTGCCCGACAAATACGGCCTTGCGGCTAGTGCTGCTAACAGCCTCCGACGTCAGTGCCTGTTTGACATCATGCTCACTGAACCACCGACATTCTTTGGCCCGTTCCAGAACCTCCAGAATTTTCTCTTCTTCGGTGCTGACGGTCATGGCCTTGGCCAGCCCCATGCTGATCTCACCGGCTTTGAGCGCATCCAGAACGGCGGCGGGCAGACTGGCAAGCGCGAGGCGGCGGCGCACATGGGATTCGGTCACGCCAAACGCATTGCTGATCTTGGCAATAGACAGAGATTTCTCGGCCATTTTGCCATAAGCACGGACCTCGTCCACAGGGTCCAGTTCTTCACGGGCGGTGTTCTCCGCATTGGCCCATTGCTCAGCCACGAAGGGATTGTCCGTGACCTTAACGGGAACCTGTGCCAGATCAGCGCGCTCAGTCACGGCGATGTTCAGAGCCCGTAGGCGGCGACCACCGGCAACGATTGCGACTTTGCCATCGGTATCGCGCAACCCGCTGAGGTTCTGGATCAAGCCACACATAACCAAACTGTCGGCCAGAAGTGCAATACCTTCCTCACCAACCTCCTGTCGTGGGTTGATGTCAGACAGGTAGAGATCGGACAGGGATACGGTTTCGATGGTTTCCGGTGCGGTGAATGTTTCGACTTTGCTCATGGGGCAAATCCTTGTTTGAGTGTTTGAGATCGTGTTAAGGGTGCCCTACCCCTTCCGGGGTAGAGCGGAGCCGTTTAGATGGCTGCGTGTTGGATCAGGAAGCGGCGCGCGATGTGGAAATTGTCGCCCTTCCTGATTAGCGCCCACGCTTCTGCGATACGTTGCTGCAAGATTTCATTGCTCATGGTGTTCACCTCCTTTCCGGTTTGGGATTGAGATCAGTATTCGCTGGGGCACATGATGGTCAGAACGCGGCGCGTCACTGACGTGTCAAACGGCCGGTCGGACCCATACGTGTAGTCCGTGTCGTAAAGATCGATCTTCCAGAACAGCTTCTGGTCACGGACTGTCACCGCCCCAAAGGTGTGATCGCCATAGGGGTCATTGCCCTCGTCAAACTGGTCATCCGACGCCACCGCTGCCAAAGCTGCAGTCTGGAACTCCATCCCTTCACCTGACACGCCGGGCGTGACAAATACCTGACCCTGAATTCCCTTAGAATGCATCTCGATTGCCGCAGTCGGATCGATCAGCGCTTTCCGAAATAGGTCATTCTGGGTCGCAATCTCTGCCGCCTGCAGGCTGGTGTCAGTGTCGATGTCTTTTGTCTTTTCAATGTCCAAAACCGTCTCTCCTTTTGTGGTGCGACCTCTGGGGTTGATCCCCTTTGGTGCTGGTTTTGAGCCGAGCCCTGAAAGGGCGTCGTCTCTAAAACCTGCCCCGTGGCGAACGCGGAGAGGGGCGAGACAGGACCAATCGACAAGAGTGGTGCGGCCCGCAGCGCAGGCGCGCGAGGACACGGTATTGTCTATTTGTCTTGTCCGAGGGGGGAGGCCGCGCCTTCCCCCTTACGGAAGGTAGCGTTTGGCTTGTCCAAATCCCGCCTGACCCACAAGGAAAGGACAAAGGATCTCTGATCCTGCGTGAGCGCAAAAGGGACCGTCACCCGAATGGGCAGATCACCACGGCATGGACCGACCATGACCCAAAGCCCCTGCCCCGGCTCGCAAGAGACGGGTCAGGGGCTACTGGGACAGGGAGATCATTCTGGGGTGTTCTGGGTGGAAGCCGATACGTCGGCTGAAACCTAGAGCCTGCTCACGAGCCGAAAGGCTCGGGATTTGCCACAGAAACAGACTGCAGCCCGAAGTCACTCACCGACCGGAACATACCCTCGACGGAGCTTTTGCTTTTCGAGATTGTGGAGCGCTTCACTAGCCAGGGCTTCGTCATCATACGTCACCATCATGGCTTGCCCGTTCGTGCCAATACGCCCCCAGGTACGAAGCACTGAAACCTCCCCAAACAACGTCGGCTGCAACTCGATGCCATAGAACCGCGCCATGTTGATCTCAGGGTCCACATGGATCAGGTGCACAGGTGTGGTGTCTGTCAGCTCCATGACGCGATTGTCGATCAATAAAGCTCGTCTGTCCAATGACTTTGCTGGAACAGTCAATTGGCAAGGATTCAGAACCGTGATGAAAACATTCGACAACTCAATCTGTCTGATGCTTGCCTCGTACCCATCCAGGTACAGGAGCTCATATTGGCACCATTCCACATTCCGCTGCTGGAACCGTTGTGACCACTGGCCAGAGTAGGTACGGTTTTCTCATATCTTGCAAAACGAAATAGAAGGATGAAGGCAACGTGGCTGAAATCTTGGAAGGCGGATGTTTTTGCGGTGAGGTTCGATACCAGGTCACTGGCAGCGCAGTAATGCAACTCATGTGTTTTTGCAGTGATTGCCTATCGATGACCGGAACGGACGGTTATGCCGGGTACATGATAAAGTCGGAAGACCTGCAGCTGCTGAAAGGCAAACCACGGACCTTTGAGAAGACCTCAAAGGAAGGTCGACCTGTCATCAAGCATTTTTGTGGCACCTGCGGATCAGGCCTGTGGGGCGTGACAGCCTTCGGATTGACGAGCATTGCGGCTGGGACATTGGATGAGCCAAACAACTTCAAGCCAACGAGCAAGGTTTTTGTGAAAGATGCCCCCAACTGGGCCAGGGTTCCCCACCATTTGGAAGAAATGTAGCGTTTGAAGCTTTGGTATCACCTACATTTCTGTCTTGGAGTTGTTCCTCTTGGTGACCCGAGTTGCTACGATTGTCGTTGAGGCAATAAGCAGGACATCGCGATGCGCAATGCAATCTTTTTACCCCTAATGGCTTTGTTCCTGGGGGTCGTCATGGACGTTAAACCGGCGGCGGCCGCGTCACTCGGAACATATGAGGTTTTTGGCGTCGAAGACGGTGACATGCTAAAAATGCGCAGTGGGCCTGGAACAGGGTTCAATGTGATCGTTGGTCTTCCAAATGGAACCGCACTACGAGTTCACGGCTGTGAGCAGACCGGTGGCACCCGTTGGTGCCGCGTCTCTTTGGAGCGCGCGCGCAAGCTTAAGGGATACGTCTCTTGGGCATATTTGCGGAAAATCTAATACGACAGCGATCAGCACCACCATCTTTTAGCAATCATAGAATACCGGCGGAAACGCCCTGACGAATCCACTAGTTGGGCTCACACCCGTCGTCGAAGCGGCTCGCAACATCCCCGAATTCGCTGGGTTCAGGACGGCCCTAAGGCTTTGACTGGGGAGCGCTTGATCGCCTGCACCGTAACGGATTGATCCTGGACCCGGTTGGAAAGGCAAAATCGGTGGTACTGACCGATGAAGGCCTGCGCCGCTCCGAAAAGCTTTTCACAGAGCTTTTTGGGCGGGAGCCAAAGACATAGCATTCGCCATGACAAGTCCCTCCATGTAACGCAGGTCTGCATACGCGTGTGGGCTGGCTGGCGGTTGCAATCTGCGCTAAATCGCCCCTGTCCGGCAAACAGGGAGAAGCTGAAGATGACAACGGGGAACGATCTTGGTGGGCTCATCGGGTTTATCACCCGTGACGAGATTTGGCATGAGCGGCTCGCTGATGTGTTGGACGAGCATTTTCTGCCAGCGCTCGAGGCCTTCGATCTTGAGTTCGAGGATCTGGGCGACTTGCTGGGCGAGGATTGGCCGATGGTCCTGTGGGGTGGTGGCCTGGAAGATTTGCTGGGCAGGACATTCGGAGCGGACGCCGAAAACGCTGCGGATGCTTATCTGAAAGGGAGCGGTTCCAAGGAGAGTGCGCAGACCCGCGCCTATATCAAAGGATTGCGGGACGCGTCGGTCAGCCTTTATGAGGTGAGCGAGGTAGACCCCGGCAGATCCATGGTCTTGCGCAACATGCTTTCGGACGCAGAGCCGGTTACCGTCCGGGAACACAGCGCGACGCAGATGCTGCAGCGATGGGATCGCATCGCAGCTCGGGTTGTCGCACAGGGGGATTATAACGTGATCTCGGGGGCGCTGCTCCCATTCGACCCCGACACCGTCGCGTTTTTTGAAGACGGGCTCCGCTCCGTGTTGAAATTGAACCCCGACGTTGAACTGAGGCTGACACAGGATCAGCTACACCGTTCCGCACCCCTCTTCACCAATGCCTGGCTCTTCGCACATCTGCCGAACCTACTGGATCCGGAACCACCACAAATCAGCAACAGCGATGGCGACAACCTGCTCTTTCACGACATGCGCTTCCCCCTCGCCAGCAAAGTGACGCAAAGCCAGGTATCTGAAAAGCTAACACAGTCCGCAGAACTCGTGATCTCAGGCCAGAAGGATTGGACCTGGCTTGACCTCGACACCCCGTCCGGCACCAAGCACGGCACCGGCCTCGTGTTGGACAAATCAATGTCAGGGGCCTCCGTGCTTGGGTCCCTAGATCTGAAAGGTCGGACACTCACACTTTCTGTGAGCTCTACAGCGCGCGCTGAACGCGGCGAAGCCCTGGTCCGGGACCTCCTGGGCGACCTGGTGAAATCTCCGCTGACATCAATCCAGACCGCCGAACAGATGATGGCGGATGACAGCACGAGTAACGGAGTGGCAGAAGAAGAGGACATCCCCCGTGCCCTTGCCCGTCAGATGGCCCACGAATATCTCGAACAGCATTACCGCGATACGCTTGACCAGCCGATTCCTGCCCTGGATGGCAAGACCCCGCGCCAGGCCGTTCGCAGCACGGCGGGCAGGAAGAAAGTCATAGACTGGCTGAAGACAATCGAAAACCGCAGCGCGCGCCAGACCGGCTCTCCGGTGGCTGAGTATGATTTCGGCTGGATGTGGGACGAGCTTGGTCTGTCAGACTACCGAAATTGGACCAGCGATGGTTCTTGCAAAAACCGTTCCAAAGCTTCGCCTCCTGAACCCATCGACTAACCCATGTTTTCCCGGCTGCGTCTTGCAGAGATGTGGCAAGGGTTATGCTGTCGCTGCGCGTCCAGATGGTTTGCCTCGTGACAGCTGGGGCACAACAAAATTTCAGTCTCCGTGGACACACCGGTTTCATAATCGAAACAGTACTCTTGTCCACATATTTCCAGCACCTCTCCACTCTTGGCCAGTTCCGAACTTGTCACCTCGCAGTGATCACAAATTCCGTCCAAGAGAGCTGATTGGAGTTCAGAAAGAACCACTGTTTTCTGAAAATTGCACACTCTGTCACTCATAACTGCTTCAGGCTTTCACAAAATGGTGAAGAGAGAAAGCTTGTGAAACAAGAATTCAAGGGAATGTGACATAGCCCAATGGGTTCGAGATTTAGTTTCGCCGATCATTGCCTGTAAGCTGCGCGGCGCGTCGAACTTTCACGTCAGCCGCCATCCCACAACAGACCCGCGCACATCAAAATACAACCTGGGCTAGTCCTCCCAGCGAAACGCGTCGTTGTCCGCCTTCACCCGACCAATAGACGGCAAAGCGAAGTGGTTTCCCAGCACAATACATCCCGTTTCCGAGGCGCTTTCCAACAGTTTCCGACGGGATGTCACGGCCATCTCAGCATCGGAATCAAACATAAAATGCCACTCGGGATGCCAGCACTGGGCGGTTGTATGGATTGCATCACCTGTAATCAGAGCGCGCCGGTCGCCACTGGTGATTTCGACCGAGACATGACCTGGTGTTTGGCCTGGCGTGGGGATCAGAGTGACGGAATACACCCTGTCGCAGTCCTAAGGTTCACAGGAGGCCCGAGACAAAGTAGGTTTCTTGTGCAGAGGTAACGGCAATAGGCGTGGATCAGAATGGCGCGACAGCTCCCACTCGAAGGTAACAAGCCCTTTCTGGTTTACGCCGGCACTGGCACCGACCTGATTTTCAATCATGGAATTGAGCTTCCCGGTTTCGCGTCGTTTCCATTGCTGGAAGAACCTGGCACCAGGGTGATACTGGCCGGTCAAATGCAGGCTCTTGTCGATCTGGCCCGTGAAATGAATGTCGGATGCATCCTTGATGCGCCCACATGGATGGCGAACGCCGACCGGGCAGCGCCCTTGGGGTACGATGCAGAGCGGCTCGCCGAAGTAAACAAAGATGCGGTCAGTCTAATGGAAGACGTGCGCCAAGCTGCCGCTCGCGATGATGTACTGGTGTCGGCCTGCATCGGCCCGCGCCATGATCCTTACGCCGACATCCCGCCGGTACCCGTCGAAGATGCACGTCAATACCACGCCGCTCAAATGCACAGCCTGAAAGACACAAGCCTCGATCTGGTCACCGCTTATACATTCAACCGCCCAAGCGAGGCAGCGGGATGCATCCTCGCCGCCCGGGACGCTGAACTGCCGATCATCATGTCTCTGGTTGTTGAGACAGACGGGTGCCTGGCAGACGGGACCAAACTTGTGGACGGAATTGACCAGATCGACGCAGCAACCGACTCGGCGGCGCTGTTTTTTATGGTCAACTGCGCTCACCCTACCCATTTCGCCGGAGCGCTTGGCAACCACCCCCGGCTGAGAGGCCTTGTGGCGAACGCTTCGAGTTGCTCGCATGCGGAACTTGACGAAGCAGATGAGCTGGACGAAGGCGATCCAGCTGAACTTGGTAAACAGATTGCCGCGATTGCGAGGCAGAATCCGTCGATCCAAGTATTTGGAGGATGCTGCGGTACCGACATGCGCCATCTGAAATCGATGATCAGCGAACTAGCATAGCCAACTTGGTTCAATCTGAGCGATAACGCTGAGATCTAAGGTGATCCCGTAATTTCTTTCCACAACTTGTTAGGAGATCGGCCCATTCCTGCCGTTGACCGAGGGCGCGCATCGCTGCGGTGCGGCCCACCAGACCGGACTTTAGCTGCGACTGCGAAATCCAGCGATCGACAAACTCACGCATCGCGGACCAAGTGTGAATTCGCCGCGCTTGTCGCGATGGCAGCTCGGTGCGCTTCGCTGACGTCAGAACAAGCGTGAAAATGTATCGATTCTCGCCTGGATTGAAATACCTTCAAAGACAACACCAAAGAAGTGAATCTTTGTTCAGACTAACATGTTGGGTCTGCTTCTAGGGGGGGATGCCCAATGACCGAGACCGGCAAAACAGTCCACACGCCAGTGGCGCTTCAATGCCAAGTTCGGTGTGAATTTAGGCGTTCGCACCATCAATGGTCATCGGGTTAGCGCTCCGATTTGACACCAATATATTCCGGCAGATAACGCGGCGGCATTGGCCCCTTGTTCCGCCCGCCCTGTTGAATCTGTTCCCAGCCATGAGACAAGACGCCAACCGAGCGGGAAAGACAGAACAATCCCCGGGAAAGCGGTGCCGGGAACCCCAATTCGCAAAAGATAACAGCCGTGGCCCCATCGATATTCATCGCGATATCGGCACCGCGCTTACGTCCGATTTCCGTCTGTATAGCTTCACCGATATCGGCAAATCGCCCTTCTACAGTGCCTGACATCGCGGCCTCGCGTACCAACGCCATCAATCGCGGTGCGCGGGGATCGACGGGCTTGTGGAAACGGTGGCCAAAACCCGAGACGATCTTGCCATTTTCCTCACACCAGGCGGCGATACCGTCGCGGACGGCAACTTCCTGTTCAGCGCCGTCATCCATCCGTTTGGCGACGTCGAAATAAAGCTCGGCGCATTGTTCACCGGCGCCGCCATGCACGTCACCCAACATGTTGACCCCGGTGGCCATGACGTTGTTGAGCCCCAGCCCACAGGTCGCGGCCATACGCGCTGCGGCTATCGATGGCGCCTGCGGACCATGATCCACGCCCGCCACCAGCGCGCATTCAAAAAGCGCCGCCTGTTCTGGCGTGGGCAAATTGCCGCGCACCATGAGCCAGATCATCTGAGCAAAGCTGACGTTTCCGATCAGGTCCTGGATCGGGTGGCCGCGAAAGGCGATCCGCCCCGGAGCCATGTCGATAATTTCGGTGCGCCACCAGTGGCAAATGGCATCGGCGTCATTGCGTCCTGCGGGGTCCGTCATATCGCGCCATCCTTTGCCAGTTTTTCAATGTCTTCCGGTGAAAGACCTAACTCGCTCCAGATTTGAGAGTTGTGCTGCCCCAATGTGGGCGGTGGTGCATCGACGGTGGGCGCGCTGCCGTCCAATTTGATCCCGGTCGTGGCAACCTGAATGTCGCGTCCGACGCCGGGGACGTTTTCAAACTGGTCGAGGAAACCGCGGTCTGCAACCTGCGGCATTTCCAATACTTCCGGCACTGTCAAAACCGCTCCTGATGGCACACCAATGCTATTGAGTTCCTTGGCCCAGTCGCGCGGTGACCGGGTCTTCAACACGGTCTCCAGCTCAGTTTTCAGAGCCAGCCTATTGCGTTTGCGATCCTCGCGCGTGGCATATTCAGGCCGCTCGCGCAGCGCGGCCAATCCCAGGTGGTCCGTCAGTAGCTCCCATTGCTGGTCTTTGTTTGCGGCAATGTTGATCAACCCGCCCTTCGCTTCAAACGCACCGGAAGGCGCCGAAGTGGGGTTTTCATTGCCATTGGCAGTCGGATTGACGCCGGCGATCAGATAGTTCGACACCACCCAGCCCATTGTCGCCAGCACCGATTCCAGCATCGACACATCAATAAAGGTGCCGCGCGGATTGGCGTTCAGAGCAGATGAAATCGCAAAGGCTGCGGTGATGCCCCCCACAGTGTCTGCCACCGGATATCCAACGCGCAGCGGCGCGCTGTCGCTATCCCCGGTGATCGACATCACACCCGAGGTTCCCTGTATGATCTGGTCATAAGCCGGGCGGCGTATCCACGGGCCCTCTTGGCCAAAGCCGGAGATAGCACAATAGATGAGGGTCGGATTGGCCTCTTTCAGGGTCTGGTAGCCCACGCCGAGGCGCGTCATGACGCCGGGCCGGAAGTTTTCAACCACGACATCTGCAGTTTCGACCAGTTTCAGAAAAATCTCTCGACCCCGTGGGTTCTTGAGGTTGACCGTGACCGATTTCTTGCCCGCGTTCTGGGCGAGAAAGGACACGCCCATGTTGACTTTGTTCAGCTCTGGGTCGGCCCCCAGTTGGCGGGCGAGATCGCCCCGACCGACGGCTTCGACCTTGATAACCTCGCCGCCCAGATGCGCCAGATGATGACAACAGAACGGACCGGCAAGGACATTGGTCAGATCAAGAACACGAATGCCCTTCAAAGGTGTCTGCGACATTATCCGCGCCCCGCGTGTACAACCTTGGCCGCCGTGAAAAACTCGCGGCAATAGCTGCCTTTTTCCGGTGCACCATAAGAGGATCCCTTTCGGCCCGTAAAGGGTGCGTGGAAATCCATGCCGGCGGTGGGCAGATTGACTTGTATCATGCCTGCTTCGGCGTTCTGCGAGAAGTGATCGATTTTGGCGGGATCCCGCGTGACAATTCCTGCGGACAATCCAAATTCGCAGTCGTTGGACGTGGCCAGGGCGGCGTCGTAATCCGGCACGCGTAACACGGCGGCGATGGGCCCAAAGATTTCGTCTCGTGCCACGGCTGCGTCGGGTGACACATCCGTAAACAACGCAGGCGCAAAGTAATGGCCGGTTGTTTTGGATTTGACCTCGCCACCACCTGCGGCAAGCGTTGCACCGTCATCCACAGCCTGAGACACGTATCGTTTGTCGATGGCGAGCTGCGCTTCACTGGCGACCGGACCAATCTGGGTTTCCGGAGCGCGCGCATCACCGATCCGAAGGTCTTTCATTGCCGCGCAAAGACGGTCAACAAATGCGTCGTGAATGCCCTCGGTCACAATCAGGCGGGAAGACGCTGTGCAGCGTTGTCCGGTTGAGAAAAAGCTGCCCTGAACGGCGCAGTGCACCGCCAGATCCAGATCGGCGTCATCCAGCACGATCAAGGGGTTCTTCCCCCCCATCTCCAGCTGCATTTTCGCTCCTCGCGCAAACAGCGCCGCCCCCATATGGCGACCGACGGGTGTGGAACCGGTGAATGTGACCCCGGACACCTTGGGGTGCGTAACGATTGCCTCCCCAACCTCACGGCCTTTTCCCATCACAAGGTTGAACACCCCCTCAGGCACGCCCGCACGGGCAATAATATCGGACAACATCCATGCCGATCCGGGCACCAGTTCGGCAGGTTTGAACACAACCGTATTGCCATAGGCCAGAGCGGGTGCGATTTTCCATGCGGGGATCGCCAGTGGGAAATTCCAGGGCGTGATTACGCCCACAACGCCGATTGGCTCGCGTACAACATTTAGCGACACACCTTCGCGCAGAGATTGGTAGGTGTCGCCGGTCGCACGATACGCCTCAGCCGCGAAATATTTGAACAAATGCCCGGCGCGATGCGCTTCGGCCTTGGCTTCGGGCAAGGTTTTGCCCTCTTCGCGGGCCAGCATATCGCCCAGCTCGTCTACACGGGCGAGGATTTCCGACCCGATCCGGTCGAGCGCTTCGAACCGGACCAGAGGCGATGTCTTGCGCCAATTCGGCAGGGCCGCGGCCGCGGCCTCGATTGCGTCAACCGTTTGATCGGCGCTTGCCCGGGCATACTCGCCGATCGTGTCGTTCAGGTCGGACGGGTTGACATTGGGGGCCGCGTCGCTGCTAGCAACCCATGATCCGGCGATAAAGTTGGCAAAGGGGTTTGCAGTCATAGCGCTTCCTCAAGAACTGGTCGCCACCCGATATCTTCATGCCGGTGGTCCACAGTATTCACGTAAAAATAGGTCGGGCCATGATAGCCCCTGCACACCCGCCCATCGGCCCGTCTGGCAACCGGTTCGGCGGTCCAGCTGACCGCGCCGAACCAGTTCCACAAACGGTTATGAGGCGAGGTCAGATGATCCGGGCAAAGCGGTGCTGTACTATTGGCCGGGTCCGGTTGCGGAGCGTTCAACGCCCCGCTGCCCCCCACCAGCGCATCCCATTCATTGGGGCGCGTCGCCCCCTGAAAAGGGTCACTACAGGGCGTATCCCCCCCCGTAAGCAACCGGCAGCGAAACAGGCGTCCATCAATCGACAGCTCTGTGCCATGGACATACCCCGCATCATCCAGATCCTGCCAGCTGACGCGGCTCATAAGCATCCGGTCGGCGACCATCAATCTTCTTCCACCGTCCTCAAATAGATGCCAGTTCAGGCGCAGGTTCGGGTCTTTGGGACTGTCGGTGAGCGCCCAGTTGTCCCAATTCGGGTCGCGTTCAAATTCCGGTAGGTTCCCGGGTTGCAGGCCCTCGTAAGGGCAAAGCGCTGACAGGTCTGTGATCCAGGGCCGTGTCGCGGGCGCAAGTGTTTTTCCTGCATGGGAAAACCCACCCAGCTGCTCTGTTCCTTTGTAGTCCATCATTGCTCTGTCACCGCCCCGGTCACAGGTTGTGTGCGGAAGCGACGCAGGATCCGGAACAACATTTCTGCAGCCAGAAATTCGGTACGCTCCGACGGATCAAGAGGAGGGGACACCTCAACAATATCCAGTCCACCCAACGGGGCCTCGGCCAGCCCATCCAGCAGATCGTAATACTGACGCGGTGTAATACCGCTATGAACGATTGAGCCGGTGCCGGGGAGGTAGCCAGCGTCCATCGCATCGATGTCGATTGACAGATACAGTTCGTCACATCCCTTCATGGCATGCTCCAACGCCTGACGAATTGCCTCTGCCGTCCCCAATTTATGTACGTCGCCAGCCGAAAACACCCGACCGCCCTGCTCTTCGATCAAGGCGAGTTCACCGCTGTCGACCCAACCGGTGATCCCGACCCAAACCATATTGGACACGTCGACATTGGGCAGTTCGGAAATCCGACGGGCATTGGTTGCGTGGTTATGGCTGCCCCACGCGCCAAGCCGGTCAGAGAAATCCAGATGACCGTCGATCTGGATATACCCAAAACGTGCATTTGGTGCGCGTTTGGCCAACCCACGGGAATAGCCAAGGCAGGCCGGGAAGCTATTATAGTGATCACCGCCCAGTGCCAGAGGGATCGCCCCTCCAACGCTCAGCGCCTCGGTCATTGCGGCAATGGCCTCGGTGGTTGCGTCTACATCCTCAGGGGTGATCACTGCATCCCCGCAATCCACGAGCCAGTCGCTGGCCGTTGCGCTTCTTTGGCCCGTATCTGGATCAAAACTGACCCCCTGCGGTCGCATGGATTGCAATACCGTCGTTGCCTTACGCAGCGCCTCGGGACCAAACCTGGTTCCGAGCCGGCTTGAATGTGTCCAATCGCTGGGCATACCCACCACACCGATTTGGCCCGGACGGACGTCGGCGGCATCGAGCAGAGGCCCATCAAACAGCCGATACCCCGGTTGTGCCAGAGGCGGGAGAAATGTCGTTATCGCTGCAGTCATGTCAGTACTTTTTCCTTGGAAGTTTGGCGGCGCGGAAAATCAATCCCAAAGCCGAGGCGCGCATAGATAAACGCCAGAAGAGCCGTGACCATCAGGCGTTGGCCAACCTTCACGACACCCATTCCGGGACGGTTCGGATTCAGACCGGTCAACATAATGGCGCTGACCTCGTGCCGTCCCAAAAGCTCAAGCCATTGCACCACCGTCGCAAGATCGCAGCCCCCCAAACGGGGCCGATCACAAAGCGCACTGAGCGATGTTTCAAACACCGAGAGATCAAACCGAACAAACAACGGCTTTGATGGATCCCGCCACTCTGAAAACGCGGCACGCTGCGCGGCAGTATCTCTATTTACCGGCGTGGTCGTTCCGTTCGGCAAGGGCGCAATATGAAAATCGCGCGCATCGGCTGGTGTACCGCCAAGCTGCACTGTCTGACAATGAGGGAGCGCGCTCCGCGCCGTCTCGGACATGCGATCTGATCCGCCCAAAAAGATTGCACAGGCGCCATTGTCGCTGATCTGACGCATGGCCGCCTTCAAGGCCGCGTGGATCGCATCTTCGGACCCCGGTGCAATATCTCCGAGATCACAAAGCCGCTCGTGCAGGCCATCGGTACTGATATCCTGACGCGCATCGATATCTACGGGGTGACTGAATTGTGGATTTGCGTGCCAACCGAAATAGACCGAGGTTTCGCGTAATGCACGCGGCGCCAGAGATTGCCCTGCATGAGGTGCGTTTGTATCTTCAAACGGGATGCCCAGTACGGCCAGATCTCCAGACCGGACGTCGCCGATTGCTTTGGTCTGAGAGCGCATGAACGACAGATGCCCTGCCATGCGCGGCAACGGGGCCGAACGTAGAGGCATCAGCCTGCTCCTTTCTCAAGACGAGCTGTGACCGCTTGCAGGATCGCCAGTGCAGCGCGGGTTTCAGCCTTGCCACGGTTGTCCAGTTCCGGGGCAAGCCCAAAAACCGCAGCCGCGATGGTATCGCCCGGGGTGGCGTCAATTTGCGCGATCATTTGTGCTGGTGACATTCCCGTCAGGCGATGCGGGTGCGATACCCATTTGCCCGCAAGCTCTTGTAAATCCACAGACAGGATGACCGGTTGGGTGCGGGGCAAATGGCTCACTGCGCCGCCATTGACCCCAATGATGGGAACATCCGCACCTGTGACCTGTCTTGCGGCGACGTCAAGCGCTTCCAAACCGCTGGAATCGCCGCCTACCAACACCATGCGGGCACCGGTTTCAAGAACCGATTCACATTGCGAGGCAACTGCGAGAAAATGCTTGTCAGGTTCTAGCGGAAAGACGTTCACGTCCCCAAGGTCAATTGCATTCGCGGGTGTTACTGTGGGGCAGGACGCATACCGAAGCTGGCGCGCGAGATAGCGTTGCCCTGCCGATGGCCGGGCGAGATTGTCACAAAAATAGCCTGCAATCGCGACCTGACCGGGCACGAGATCTTCCAGATCGCCAATGGATGCGCCCAGAAAACTGGGGATCGCGTCAAACTGTATTTGCGCCGCTTCACTCATTGTGCAACGCCGCGTTCAGGGTTTCGATCGCCGCCAGTTCCGACATTCCCCTGGTGTCGCGCGCAGGCGCAAGGCCGGTGATCACAATCGCCTGCCATTTACAGGACATGGCACCAATGACGGAAACCAGCGTTTCAGGTTTCATCCCGCCGGGATTTAGGCCGACGCTGCCAGCTGCATGCCCCAGATCAATGACCGATATGTCGATCCACAAGACAGCGCGCTCGGGCGTGTCAGAATAGTCGCCGTGCCCTTCATCCAACTGCCGCGCGGTGCGCCAATCCATCTTGCGCTGGCTGATCAGATCCCAGACACCAGCAGGTTGATCGCCGTTCAATCCCACCCAGATCGTGTTGGCTGTTCGCGTCGCGATATCACGCCGGGCCAACGGCATGGCCGCGACAACTGGCAGATCAGGCAAGGCCCCCAGCACACCCGAGGCGACATCAGACGCGCCACCCAAGACAACGGGTACAACACCGTGATCCACCATTTGCGTCACAAGTTGTTCCAACGCGGCAGGCCAATCCCCTGACAGGTCCAGATTGCCAAGATCCCGACCATCTACAGGCAGTCCGATCCCAAGTTGGGCAGTCATTTTGCGCAGCGCATCGGGTGCCAGAGAGGTGCCGGATCGGGGCCCGGTGTTAACTTCGCTCGGAACGCCCATAACCCCAACACAATCAGCCTTACATTGCGAATGAATGCCAAAAGGAAGGTCCGCATAACCAGCTGTTATCATTTGTTTCCGCGCGCTATTCATTGCCAGACGCCTTCGTTATTTGCGATTTCCAATTGCGCTCAAACCGGCTATAAAAAGCGACGGATTTGCGTCGAAAGGTCTGCCTATGCCCGACAAGCCCCGATCCCCTGACGCCAATGGTGGTGTCGAAGCGGTAGAGCGCGCATTGCGTGTGCTGGACATCTTTGAGCCGGGCGATGCAGGCCTCTCTTTGAAGGAGGTTGCGGACCGCAGCGGGGTCAACAAGGCGACAATTCTGCGTCTGAGCGTGTCGCTTGAAAAGTTTGGTCATATTACGCGAGACGCCGAGGGTCTGTTTCACCTCGGGCCGTCTTTGTGGCGTCTTGGATCCGTGTTTCGCCAAAACCTGCGGATGGGGCCAATTGTGCGACCGGTGCTTGCGAATTTGGTGAATGCGACCGGCGAAAGTGCGTCGTTTTATGTGCAACGCGGCAACTCTGGCGTGTGCCTCTACCGGGTCAATTCGCCAAGGCTTGCGCGGGATCACGTTCAGGAGGGCGAGATCATTCCGCTGAGCATGGGCTCTTCGGGTCAGGTGCTGGATGCTTATTCCATCCGGCAGGGAAAACAGGCGGCCAGCATCCGAAAGGCCGGGTATTATCTCAGCCTTGGTGAACGCGATCCTGACGTCGCCGGACTGTCGGTTCCTGTTCTTGGGTTCGAAGATGAATTGCTGGGCGCGATCAGCTTGTCCGGCCTGCGCGTCCGCTTCAATGACACAGCCGTCGAAAAGTATCGCGCGGCGGTCCTTGATGCCGCCCGCCAGATTCGGGTGGAGTTTGGCGAAAAATAAGACCCGCATCATTGTGCCTTGTCTTTCCGACGCCCGATCATCTGCACACCGATAAGCGCCGTGATGGACACGACAATCAGACAGGTCGAGATCGCCGCGATTGTCGGATCAAGCTGATCACGCAGTGAATTGAACATGCGCCGGGTGATTGTGGCGTTTTCCCCGCCCGAGACCAGCATCGAGATCACAACCTCGTCCAGCGACGTGATAAATGCCAGAAAAGCCCCTGTCTGGATCGAGAATTTCACCTGCGGTACGGTGATTGTCCACAATGCGTATGCACGGGACGCCCCTAAGCTGCGCGCTGCAAGCTCCTGATCGAAATCATAATTCTGCAATCCCGACATCACCGTCACGATCACGAATGGCAGCGCCAGCGCAGTATGGGCGATCACGATCCCGGTCAGTGTGTAATTGAGCCCCAGCTTGGCATAGAGGCTGAACACTCCAACAGCGATCAGGATCACTGGCACGACAATCGGCATGATCACAAGGATTTGAGCCGCGCTCCTGATACGAGGCGCAGAGCAATGCAGACCATAGGCACAAAGTGAGCCCAGGGGCGTCGCGATTGCCGTGGTCAGCGCCGCCGCGATCAGCGAGGTCTTTGTTGCGCTCATCCATTCCGGCGACGTGACATAGGCCACGTACCAGCGAAACGAGAGCGATGTCGGCGGGAATTCCAGATAGGATGCCCCCGAAAACGACATCGGGATAACGATCAGCGTGGGCAGGATGAGAAAGAACAGCACAGCAATGCCGACCACTGTCAGCCACAGGCCGTCGATTTTACGTTGTCCGACTTGTTCCATTTTCAGATCCTCAGCGCATAAACAGTTTGTCGAGCCCGAAGACACGGTTCATCAGCCAGATCATCGCCAGCGCCAGCAACAGCAGGACCACGCCCAGGGCTGATGCGGCCCCCCAGTTCGAATAGACTGTGATGGTGCTTTCGATACGCTGCGCCAGCATCTGAACCCGGCCACCGCCCAGCAAAGCCGGTGTGACAAAGAACCCAAGCGACAGGATGAAAACCAGCACGATGCCGGCAAAAAGGCCCGGCAGGGACATTGGGAAAAATACCCGCCAAAAGGCCCCGCGCGGGCTGGAACCAAGGCCCACGGCGGCTCGGACCAGGTCGCCGTCAATATTGCGCATAGTGGCGTAGAGCGGCAGAACCAAAAAAGGCAGCATGATATGCACCATGCCAATGATGGAGCCGGTCAGATTGTGCGCCAGTTGCAGCGGTTCTTCGATAATGCCAAGTGACATCAGCGACGAATTGATGATCCCATTGCGCTGCAAAAGCACCAGCCACGCATAGGTCCGCACCAGAACCGAGGTCCAGAAGGGGACCAGCACAAACACCATCAGAATGGCCGCTGTTTTGTTCGGCATCTTTGTCAGCCAGTAGCACAGCGGGTAGCCGAGAAGGACGCAAATCACCGTCACGGCAATGCTGATCTGAAACGTGACGACAAAGGTTCGCCGATAGAGAGCACTACTAAAGATGCGCGTGTAATTTTCCGTGCTCAGTTCGCCTGCCGCATTGAAAAACGACAGCGAAGACAGCCAGAAAATCGGCAGGAAGACGACGATCAAGATCGTCAAAACCGCAGGCATCGAAAGCCCAAGAAACGTCAGTTTTTCGCGGCGTTCTTCGGATTTGAGCGTGCTGGCATTCTGAAGAGTCCCAGCACCTTCATACGTCTCGGCGATACTCATGCCACATGTTCCGGTACGATGATCGTATCTTCGGGATGCAGGGCAAGGCCGATTTGCTCTCCCTTCGACGGCAACCCGGTTTGGCCCGCGCGATTGGCAGGCACACGCACATTGATCTGACCAGCGCTGTCGTGCTGAACGATCACTAGAACGCTGTCGCCCTGATAAATGATGTCATGCACTTGGCCGGACAGGTCATTGGCGGCGTCTGGCACCGCGCCTGCTGTGACTTCCAGCAACTCGGGCCGGATGATCAGACGATGGCCTCCGCTGCCCAGCGCAATAGGCGTATTGGATTTCAGAACGCGCTCGCCAAGCTGCGCCGTGTCATTCGCTACACTAACCGGCAGGGAAATGGATTCCCCGATAAAATCCGCCACAAAGAAACTATGCGGCTGGCGATAGAGCCGCTCAGGCGTCGCGATCTGTTCGATCCGCCCATGATTGACCACTGCAATCCGGTCCGACATCGTCAGGGCTTCGCGCTGGTCATGGGTCACGTAAACGACAGTTGCATCCAGCTTTTCATGCAGCGCCTTCAATTCGATTTGCATATGTTCGCGCAACTTCTTGTCGAGCGCTGACAACGGCTCATCCATCAGAATGATCTGCGGCTCAAAAACCATGGCGCGGGCAAGGGCCACGCGCTGTCTTTGTCCCCCGGATAATTGCGTGATGCGCCGGTCGCCATAACCGCCCAGCTGCACGGTCTCCAGCGCGCGCTCGGCGCGGGCCTTCTGATCGCTTTTGGACACCCCGCGAATTTTCAACGGATAAGCCACGTTTTCTGCGACCGTCATGAACGGAAACAACGCATAGCTTTGGAACACCATGCCAAGGCCGCGCTTGTGGGGCGGCGTTGCAATCATTTCCTGTTCGCCAAACCGGATCGACCCGCCATCAGGACGCACAAATCCGGCCAGCGCCATCAAAAGCGTCGTCTTGCCGGAGCCTGATGGCCCCAGCAATGTCAGGAACTCGCCCGCGGCGATGTTCAAAGACACGTCATTCAGCGCTTTGACCGATCCGTAGGCCTTGCACAGGTTGGATATATCGATGGGAAGGGAGTGGGCTGCAGGTGACATGGGGGCTCCTAACCTGACAAAAATGGGCGCAGCACAAGATGTGCCGCGCCCAGATATTTTTTACTGTTGGATCAGCGTGTCAAACTCTTCGGTCAACTCGCCCAGCTGGCCGATGTAAAAGTTCGGATCGACCAGAAGCTGCTTGCCATAGTTGTCGGGATGTGTGTTGACCTTCACTGCCATCTCATCCGAGATTATCCCGGTGCCGAAGGCACCCGAATTCACCGGACCCAACGGCATGGTCACCGCCAGCCTCGCCTGTGCTTCGGCGCTCAGCAATTCGTTGATAAGGCGCATCGCGTTGTCTTTATTCGGAGCCCCCTTGGGAACCAACAAGCAGTCCACGTCCATCGTGCCGCCATCAAAGGCATAGGCCACATCAATGCCCGACGCGATCACGCTTTCTACGCGGTTATGGCCCATATGGATCACGTCCACTTCGCCGTCACGCAGCAACTGCGCCGATTGCGACCCGCCGCGATACCAAACGGTAACTTCGGGGGCAATCTCACCCAGCTTGTCCCATGCGCGCGCCTTGCCCTCATTCGTGGCCAACGTGTCATAGATCTCGGCCATCGGCACACCATCCGCCATGAGCGCGGCTTCGAGGTTATAGTTCACCTTGCCGTGCATACCGCGCTTGCCGGGGAAGTTTTCCAGATCCCAGAACTCTGCCCAATTGGACGGGCCATTGTCGCCAAATGCATCCTTGCGATAGGCAATCACCTTGGTGAAGTTGATGAAGCCGATGTAATTGTCATGGATCAGCTCTTTCGGAATGCCTGTGGTGTCAACAATCGAATAGTCGATCGGCTCAAGGCTGCCTTCCCGGCTCAGGGTTTCACACGAAGGCAAATCCTGTTCTGTAACGTCCCATGCAACGGCACCCGCCGTGATCTGCGCGCGCACGTCCTGAATGCCGTTTGTCGTATCTTCCTTGACAGTGATATTCAGCGCACCAGCGGCAGGTTCCAGCATGGCTGAGCGCAAGGCATCCTGAAACGAGCCTCCCCAGGACGCAAACACGACCTCTCCCTCGGCAAAGGCAGGCGAAGCAATGGCCAGGCCACCTGCCACTAGCGCCGTGGTGAGCTTCAGTTTTTGGTTATCTTTCATCATGTCAGGCTCCTCCCGAACTGTTGGTTGGTTTGTGGCTTCGCGACATGCGCGGCTCCACATAATCATTCGCAATCGTTTCATCTAGCAAAACGTCATTTCAGTTTTACTAGAGCTGATGTTGGAATTGGTCAAGGATTCTTTTGCCCCGTAGGATTCACACTCCCGTTTCCTGAGCATCAGAGCCTGGAAAATCTCGCAATTCGCGCATTGGTGCAGCATTCATCTGGGTTCGATCTTGCACATATGGCGTCTGAAGCGATCTTCGTCTGACCCGAAGTTAACTGCCACCGATTGAAGCATTTGGTGGAACGTGCGGACCGCAAACTCTCACTCGCTTTGCGTTGATCCGCGAATTTGAGTGGCAGCTTCTTGACAGTATGCGCCAATTGATCCTGACGACAGAATTGGTCAATTTGGGCTCAGCCCCGACCTCGGATGCGACGCAGCATCCCGTGATATGGAGGCATCGTCAACGTCAGGTTGTCGTTGTGGGAGGGCATGGCGGATCGGAGGATCAGTCATGGAAACACCAAACTTACCGGCCATTCGTGCGCTTCGCCCGGCTTGGAACAAAGGGCGCATCGTTGGGCAAAAACGGCCACTGAAACCAAAACACGTCTGGGCAATCCGTGTTCGACTTGAACTCGCCGAGAACCATCGGGACCTGGCGCTGTTCAATATGGCAATCGACAGCAAACTGCGTGGCTGCGATCTCGTGAAGATGAAAGTCGTCGACGTGATGGCGTCCGGCCAGATCAAGGAACGAGCTTCGGTGTTGCAAAGCAAAACGCAGAAGCCGGTTCGTTTTGAAATCTCCGAAGGCACACGCGCCTCGGTTGAAAAGTGGATGGAAGATGAGCTCATGGTCGGCTCGGAGTACCTATGGCCGGGTCGTTTCCATGAACGCTTGCACATCTCGACACGCCAGTACGCCCGGATCGTCCGGGATTGGGTCACGTCGATCGGTCTGGAGGCCAGTGCATACGGAACGCATTCGATGCGGAGGACAAAAGTCACACAGATCTACAAGAAGACCGGCAACCTGCGGGCGGTCCAGCTGCTACTTGGGCACACCAAGATGGACAGCACCGTCCGGTATCTCGGTGTTGAGCTGGAAGATGCGCTTGCGATCGCAGAGGCCATTGAAATCTAACAACTTGGGCCGTCTTCGCGGACGGCCCAAACAAGACCTTGGCGAAATCTGCGGCGAACAGCGACGAGGAGCCCAGAGCGACGGTCTTCTTGCGGAGCAGGCAAGGACATCGCTTTAAAGTTTCAACTGACACGGCGTATTAGAAAATTCAGAAAAAACTGCCCGTCAATCCTGCGCGGCTCGTAGACAAGCCTTCTTCCTGGCGAAAGTCCTTCGGGCAGTTTGACGCTTATATTGACCTTATAGGGTGTCGCCTGCCCGAAATGCGAACTCAATGTGAAGCGCAATTTCAACTGACCGGAGTCATCGAATTTGCCAGTGAAGTCCCTAAACCAAGGCCCTTCGGCCGCAAAGCCTTGGGCAGATAGCAAGGTCAGCTTGTCTCCATTGCGATTGATGCGCAAGGCTGCAAGTGGCTCGATTTTTCCGGGGAAATAGGCCTTGTCGGGCCGACTGGTTGTTTGCCAATAATCATCGTCCCATCTGCGTCTGATTAAGACAATGTAGTCACCATCAAAAGTCGCGAAAGACGGCGCGACCAACTGATTACAGACTCTTCCTTGCTCTCCTCGAAGTGCGGCAAGAGTTTCACTGGTCTCGAGGCTCTCAGGCGTCAGTCCAAGATTCTCTCTAGCGCTGATATACCGAGAGAAAGCAGATCTCGTGCGTGGGCCCGCAACACCGTCCGCTGTGCCAGCGCTGCAGCCAACGCGATTTAGCTCAGTTTGTATATCACGGATCAGGCTGCGCGTCTCTGTATCATCCTTCGCGCTTTGAGGCGATGTCGGCACAAGAGCTGCTACTTTGTCTCGCGCAGTACTACTGTTGCCCGGCACTTCGTCCTTCTGGTGCTCAGCAAGCAAGTCGTCCCGCAACGAAAGGGCGAGCGCGACTGCAAAATGATCCCTTTCGCCTTCGTATCGCTCCAGAAACATCTCGATCGCATCAAGCCTTCCGAGCGAACGCGCAAGTTCAAAGTCCGCATAAATCTGGTCTTCGACACGCTCAATTTCTTCCTCTGGCGTCGAGCCTGCAGCCGCATCTGGAACAAGAAAAATGTCTCTGGCGGGAAGCGAGCCATAAGTAAATGGCTCCTGATAGCCTTCTGTCAGAGTGTAAACCCTGTCGCGGACTCGCCGAAACAACTTGCCAATCTCAAGTCCGGGTTCCTCGATGTGGTTGAGCAGAGCCTGAGCATAGGGGCTGTTGCGGCCATCGCCGTCAAGCGCCAGCGTTCCGCTCCTTGCAGCATATCCAACCAACACACCTCCCGGATCGATACGTGCAAGTCCGCGTCCAATTGAGCGGGTGCTGTTTGTGCGCTCCATAGTCGCGAGGAATGGATTGTTGCGGCAGGCGTCAACCAACACGATCTTCAAGCCGGGTGCGCCCGCGATGGAGCTAATCAATGTGTTGAGGCGGATTGCCTCGAGTTCGATGTCACGGTCGCTCCGCAGTTCCGCACTGACAGGGATCAGGAAGTTCGTGTTGTCCAACTCGATGCCGTGGCCGGCGAAGTATACGATGACCGACTCGGCGTTTTTTGCCTTTTCTCCAAAGTCACGTATGGCAAGGCGCATGTCGCGGTAATCCAGATCAAGACCTGTTGTGACCTCAAACCCGATCCTGCGCAATGCCTCTGCAATGTCGATCGCATCATTCGACGGGTTTTTGAGATTGCTGACATGTTGGTAGTTCGCATTGCCAATTACCAAGGCAACTTTGTCCGCCAGCACCATCGCAGGCAGAAAACAAAACACAACTGAGAACAGGATACGCTTCATGTGAAATATCGCCGTTAACGCGTCTACCATATGAACGTTTCCACACTTTCGGAATTCAATCAATATGACCGGCGTGGACAAGCTCTAGCTCGGCTTAGGCCGCATAGCGGAGTTCGGGATTGACACGACGAAGGTTCGTTTCCCGCCCATTGCGCCAGTTTCGGCATGGACCATTCATATGAAGTACGAACTCGGAGCCGCCTTGCGGCGGGACAGAAAGATGCTCGCTTGGGAAGCTATCTAAACGTCAGCTTCCGCATTTCCTGCGAGCATGCGTAGCGACTGCAGCGAACTTCCACTTCCCGCGCTTCGTGCCGTACTTCAGCCCCCTACCCGTCCCGATCTAGCTTTAACCAATATCGCGTGTACCGGAGTTCACCCGTTCGGATCAAAGCGCCCTTCTCTACCAGGTTCTGGAGATCCCGCGTTGCTGTGGCGCGCGATGTTCCCGTGATCGAGATATAGTTCTCAGCGCTCAATCCCCCTGTGAACCCATCCGGCCCAGCCTTGAACAAACGGGCGATTACCTTGCTTTGGCGAGTGTTGAACTGATCACGGTACCGATCATAGAAGTGCGTCTTGGAAATAAAGAAACCAACCCGCTCAAGCGTCACCTGCTGTGCTGTAAGGACAGTTTCGGCAAACCAGACGAGCCACGGTGTGACTTCCAGCGTCTTTTGATGGCGTTCGAGTTGGTCGTAGTAAGCCTTCCGCTCTCGCTCGATCGTGAAAGCAAGGGCAATCAGACTTGGCTGACCGATATTCTGGGCCAAGGACTTTTCAGCCAGCGCCCTACCCAACCGGCCATTGCCGTCCTCAAAGGGATGAATGCTCTCGAAATACAGATGGCTCAAACCGGCCCGGATCAGTGCGCGCAATGGTTCGGGACCATCCGGTGCGGTCCGGTTGAACCAGGCTACGAACTGGTCCATTTCAGCCGGAACCTGATGTGAAGGTGGAGCTTCGAAATGCACCGTTGGGCGGTCGAGCCTGCCTGAGACGATTTGCATCGCATCCTCATGGCTCCGGTATGATCCAATCGTTTCCAGATGCCTGTCATGGGACAGAAGCATGTCATGCCACCGAAACAGGGTGTCGTGTGACAGTGGTTCCGAATAGTTGGAATAAACATCCACCATCATTTCAGAAACGCCCTGCTCGCGCGGTTTGGATGGATAGCTGTCGGGAGCCAGTCCAAGATGTCGGCGCAAGGAAGATTGCACGCTGAGACGATCCAGCATCTCACCTTCGATCGCGCTGGTCTTCATTGCTTCTTCGCTTAGCAGGTCGATACGCAATTGATCTCGATCCGATGTGTTCACATGATGAACCGCTCCAAGAACTTCCCCTGAGGACAACAGGAACTGTTGCTCGTATGGTTCGAGTCTTGCGGCGTCGTAACGAAAGGTAGGCCAGTCAGGGTTCTGCCAGTTCCACATCGTGAGGTATAAGCTTCCTTTCTATAACTCACTATTTATGGTTGCGTGATTTATAGAGGTCAATCCTATAGCTCACCTTTTTCAGACCCTTCGATCCAGTCATCACTTGGAGGTGTAATCTGAAAACGGTAAATTTCATCCTGTTTCCCCAAATTTACGTAGCATTGGATGTCCGCGAGAGCATTGCCTTTGGAGACAATTCGCCCTTTTCGATCTTGGCCAGCAACGAAATCAGGTAAGCCCCTGGAGATTGTATGTTCTCAGCACGTTGAAAGATGTATCCGAGAACAATGAAGCGAATAGCTGGGCCAAAAGTTGATTTCATTGCATACCAGGTTTGGCCAAGCCGTAGATACTCGGCGATATCATCCATAAGCCGATCACAGTGGTGCTGATCTTTTGCAAAGCGTAGTTCTGAGCATAGCCGTGGAAAACTGCGCTCCATTTGGTCTGGAGAAACCTGAATCTGAGAAAGCTTTTCTTTCTTAACTTCCGGATTCAAAGAGTCCTCTTTGTGCCCCTCAATTTCACTGTCACTGGCCCTCAAATTTTCTGTATCAGTCTGTGTTATCTCGGAGATTTCCACAGAGATTTCTGCCAACAGCTCGCTGAGTACATTCGCATCTGGTTTGCGACGCAGAGCATTGCGTACGGTGGTCACCAAATCAGAGATCGCGGTGTCATTTGCTACGAGTTCCTTAAGGCGCGCCAGAGCGGCGGAAACTTTGTCACGGAGTACAGTGAACTCGAGAACGCGATCAGCATGCCTCTGGGCTTCCTGAATGAACTCAGCGTGCCGTTCAGACAAAGGCATCAAGGAGAGCCCAGTTGCGGTGACCACCCTGCCCTGGCGATCCCGGCGCGCCCATCGCTTACCGTTTGCGCTCATGACGCGGCGGATAAGTCCAAGGTCCACCAGCGTCGAGATATGACGCTCAACTGTCTGCACGCTGACATGAGTTCGTTTGGCTATCGCCGCGTTGGACGCGAAACAGATGTGATGATCATCCTGGTCCGCAGCAATCTGATCACCGCCCATAAAGGAAACCATCGCTCTCAGGACATTGAGAGTTGTGGATTTTAACCCAAGAGGTTCTCTGGCCTCTTCAACGGCGCGAAGAAGTATCCATTTTTTGGGCGTACTGTTCCCCTGCCCTGCCGTTCCCGACAAGGTCGCTCCAATTGGAGCCAATGCTGTTAGTGTTTTCATGATTATCTATCGGCAGACAAAAATTACCCGTTCGCTCAAGAGCGTTTTTTCTTGTGTGGCGATTCGGGTGCTGCTAGATTCTAGGTGTCTAATCTAAGAATTGCGCTTTGCGCAGCAGCCCTCGAAGCTCCGGTTTCGGGGGTTTTGTTTGTTTGCCTTCCTCCTTTCTGCTCGTCCTCAGTTCTTTTTCTTGGCGTTTACAGCTGTAAACTCAGCGTGTGAGCGCTTAATGATTTCAGCCATGTTTTCGTCCAACCAGCTAGCGAAGCCAGCGTTAGCTCCGGTCCTTTTGACCGAAACAGTTAGTGATCCGTTGGTAGATTTGATTGTAACGCCTTCGATTGGGTTGAGTTCGGCTGCACCTTCTCTTTGTCTTGCACCGCGTTTGGCAGCTGCTTTTAGGAGCATTTCCAGCCGATCATCTGACGACATCGATGGCTCAATGGTTGCAAGAAGATTTGCAGCTTCATCTTCCGCTAGCTTGCCTGCAACGAAGTGCTCTGCAAGCACGGTCCATTTTGGGCGGCCTGATTTTGGGGCTGCGCCGATCATGTCACCAATCTTTGCAGGAACATGTTGCGTAATTTTTGTCAGGTGAGACAGCCCTGATTTCGAAACGTTCAATACTTGCCGCACCGTTGCCGTGTCATGCCCGGAAGTCAGGATCGCCTCGGCGAAACGTGCTTTCTCGTAGAAGGAAAGATTGCGCCTCGCAGCATTCTCAAGCCCTTTGGCGAGAAGCGCTGAAGCATCGTCGATATCCTGAACATTGGCGCGGACTTTAATACCAAGTTCACGACAGGCTTTGAGCCTCCTCCGTCCATAAATTGCCTCGTATCGACCGTCGGATTTCGATCTTCTGACAAGAATGGGAACTTGTTGGCCACCGTCTTGTATACTCGACATCAAGCTTTCAAAACTATCGTCTTCTTCGTCAATGTTTACAGCTGTAAACTCACCGAGCCTATCGGCAGGCCCCCAGTCGTCGATCAGAGCAGGGTCAATTTCCCTGATTGCGGCAAGAGAGCCCTGAAGCGCACCAAGAGCAGGGGCATTGGGTTTTGGAGTTTTATCGATGGCCTTGGGGCCAGAGCGCGCGATGGTGTTTGCGATCCCCGACATCTCCTGAAGCGACTTTCTAGCCATTAGCTGCGTCCCCATGCTTGATGGATCATTTGCTCTACCTCAGAGCCGATCGCATCCATTGAGTTCTTTGCCCGATCATAAGTTGCGCGTGTCATTTCTGACCGCACGACTTCGTAAATTGATTGTTTGAGCATTGTGGCGTCACTGACCGCGGTGCTTTTGAGGGCTGTGGCTGACATAACGCGATCCTGAAACAGTGCCCGCATGAACGAAGCCAGTTGTTGAGACGGTACGTCTGTTGGCTCGTCACGCGTTATCAGGAATTTGAAGTTGTCGTATTCGAGCGTAGCGCCGGCATCTTCAATGACTGCCATGTAAGCACCAGCGAGTTCGAGAAATTGAGCCGTCGAAGACACGTCCAGCATCGAAGGTGTAAGTGGCACAAGCAATGAACTGGCGGCCGCCATCCCAGCAATTGTCAAGAATCCTAGCTGAGGTGGGCTATCAATCAGAACAAGGTCAAAATCTCCTTCCACCTGGGCCAGGGCATTCCGTATTCTTGTAAAGAACGGATGGTCTGGGTTGGAGTGAACGGCAGATTCTGTCTCAAATTCGGAAAGAACAAGCCGTGACGGAGCCACAGAGAGACCGGGGAAGTACGTCGGAAGCACGACGTCCGCCATATCTACCGGATCTTCATATCGAATAGCATCGTAAATCGTCAGCCCGTCAAACTCTATTTCGGGGCTTATGCCGCACATGGATGTAAGAGAGCCTTGAGGATCCAGATCAACAGCCAGCACACGGTAACCGCGAAGCGCAAAATAGTGAGCCAAGTGAATTGTTGTGGTGCTCTTACTGCTGCCGCCTTTGAAGTTCATCAACTGCCAGACTTGGAGCTTTTCTCCTTCAGTCCGGCGAGGGACATAGCGCCCTTTTTTGCGTGAGGTTTTCTCAAGCGTTTCGCGAGCCTCCCAAAGTTCTTGGGCAGTATAGTAACGCCTACCGCTGCGTACGTCATTCGGTTCAGGAATCGTTCCCTCTGCGTGGACTTTGCGCATGAATTGACCTGAGACTCCTAAGAGTTCAGCAGCTTCTGGCGCTGCAAAATTTCGCAGTGATTTGGTGTTGTCGGGGGCAAATGCAGCAAGTAGATGTTCCCGGATAGCCGAGTTTAATCTCTCAGATATTTCCGTGGCGAGTGCCGATGGTCTTTCTGCCGCAAGTGGTGTCACGGGAATCATGTAGTTGCCTCAAATTAAAGAATGTGGTCATTTTTGCGCCACTTGAGATAAACAGCCGTGATTCATAGCACTAAGTCAAGGATTTTCGCCTATATTGTAGGTTTTCCAACGCGGAGGACTACATACGCTTTGCATCAGAGCAGGGTGGTTTACAGTTGTAAACTCGGTTGAGCGGGATCATGGGTTCTTTCAGTCGATGAAGTTCTAACGTAGGCATGCGAAGGCATTCCTGTAAAACTCCTCCCTATGCTCCGCTTTGAGTAGAACGCCTCTAGCATGGAGTTGGAGTGAAGGCCGAACGGCTTTTGGCGCAAATTGCGCAATTGGGAAGGGCAGGGAGCTAGTTGAGCTGATTGGTCAAATTCTCTCACCAACAATTTCGTTATCGAGTTTTCTGCGATACCAACTTCGTAACAATACTTCTGCGCCAGTACGGGAGTACGATGCGGTGAGAATGGCATGGCGATCTGGGTCAGATACACCGAGCTCAGCCCGTGCGCAGAGGAAAACACGCGAACATTCCGGCTAGAGTCAGCCGCTCGCCAATTGCCCAAGAAATGGCATACCGTGAGGGCGGGGTTTCGGGAATTGTGCGCCTGTAAGTTGCGACGGAACACGGAACTGTCCTCGATCCAGTGCAGCTGTGCTTGCGCGGCGCGGCTTTTGACGCAAGTCTCTACCGTCATTGGATTCATATGGGATCACAGACATGATCCGTGTGTTCACGTCCCATTAGCGTCCATAAAACCAGCTTGCTCGAATTAGTGATTTTGGGCTCCTCAATCGTTGAACAGACGGTCTCGTTGGCATATATTGCCAAAAAGGAGGCTTACGCCATGGTAACCCGCAATGTTGTACTTACAGAATCGCAGGATCAACTGGTGCAGAATCTGGTTGCGTCCGGTCGATATCAGAACGCCAGTGAAGCGTTGCGCGCCGGCCTTCGGCTTTTGGAGCGGGAAGAAGCGGGGCTGGAGTCTCTCAAACAAGGCTTGCAGGAGGGTGTAGCGCAGGCTCAGGCCGGAGATTTGGCAGAAGGCAGGGGTTCGGATGCGATCCGTCGTGCCTTTGCAAGGGCACGAGCCAAGGCGTGACCAGACCCTTTCGACTGACACGCCGCGCTGAATCCAGCCTGGTGGAAATTGCCCGATGGACCATCGACAAGTTTGGATCGCATCAAGCCGATCTTTATGAACAAGAACTAATAGCGCGCTGTCAGGCCATCACAGAGGGCAGGGTGGCCAGCCGAAGTTGTTCTATATTGGTCGAAGAGGCGGCGGATCTCAGATATGTGCGCGCAGGAGAGCATTTCCTGGTTTATCTGGATCAGCCGGACGCGGTGATCATTGTTGATATCCTGCATTCCCGTTGCGATCTGCCGCGACATGTTTCCGCGCTGGCCACGTTAACAGATGCGACAGGAAACAAGACATAGGCACAGCAGCCGGAGTTTCCCTCAAGCGGGGATTATTAAATAGTCAGTAACTACTCACCCCAGTAGATCAGTCGCCGGGTTATCCGCGATGTCCACATCGTCGTAGTATTTCTGCGCCTGGGCCATGGAGCGATGCAGGGAGAGGCGCATCGCGGCCTGGATCGGGGCGCCGTCCAGCGCGGCCTGGGTCAGGAAGCCCGAGCGCAGCCCATGGGGGGAAGCGAACCCGTCCGGCAGGCCCGCCAGTTTCGCCCGACGCTTGACGATCTGCGCGATGGCATCCGGGCTGAGGCGGCGGGTTAACACCCGATCGGCTTTTGAAACAGGCCGGAACAAGGGGCCGTCCTGAATCTCACCCACCTCGATCCAATGGGCCAGCGCTTGGGCTGCGCGGCCTTTCAACACCAGCCGCGGCGTTTCACCTTTGGTTGTCGTCTTGGTCTCCAGCAGTGAAATCCAAACCAGGCTTTTCTCGTCGAACTCCTTCAGCGAGACGTCTTCAAACATCAACCCGGTGATCTCCGAGCGCCGTCTACCACCCGAAGCCCAACCCAGCATCAAGATGGCGCGGTCGCGGCAATCCCGCCGGGACCCCCGACAAGTGGACAGCAACTGCTCGAGCACATCGCGGGTAATCGGTTGCTGCGATTTTGGGGCAGGGGGCCGGGCGGCGGCGCGGCGCGCCTTGGCACGGGCCTGCTTCACCTGCGGCGCATCAAAAGGGCTGGTCAGGTTCTTCATTCGATGAAAGGCCAGCCAGGAGGCGATGCGCCGGTCCAGCGTAGAAGGGGCCGGGCAGGCGAGGGACTTGCGTAGCCCTTGCGCGATCAACATCTCGGCACTCTGACGCGCGACATCCTCGGGCGCGGCATCTCCCAGATCGCGGGCGTGATCGAGAATGAAGGCCAGCGCTGTGGCCTCGCTCTCGGGCCAGTCCAACGGCACTCCGAACCGTGCTGCCTTCCAGGCCGTTACATAGAGCAAATCGCGCTCATAGGCCCTGAGCGTGTTGGCGGGTGTGCCGCGGACATAGAGATCGGTCAGGGCGTCCTGGTCAGACTGCGACAGGGCAGGGGAGGGGGCGGGGAGATAGGGCTCAGGGGTGCTCATACGGCCCACTCTGCGCCCATTTTCCCGCAAAATCAATTATACTTGATAAGGGATACTTATCGGTTATAATAGAGATTTTGAGTTGGGGCGAATGTAAAAAGCAAAATGAGTTACTTTTGCGCGTTAAATGTGCAAGGGGACTGACAAACTGATAGAGTTTTTGGCATAGACTAACATTCGGATCTCACTGCAACCTTTTGACGTCAGCAACTGACATCACGATTGTTTTGTGGTTGGCTGTGCGTTGGACCGATCCTTTTGAGTGGTGTGCCCGAGGCATCCCAGAACATATGATGAGTGAGGACCTTGCGTCCGGTGCACTCGTCCTATTAAACGTTGAATGCTTCCCGTCCAGGCATACCGAGATTATTACAATTCGAAGAAGTGACCGACCCATGGGCAAAGTTATGACCGCGATTTGTACCCCACTGGAAGCCCGTGGAGGCCTCATGCAATCTGGTTCACTCAGCGAGACAACAGGTAATTACAGATATTTACAAAGCGATTGAAATCCCTATCTGTTTTCCATTTGGGCGTTTGTATTTAGCGTCTCGAAACTTGGTTGCAACGTACTCAGTGCTTTTTCGCAACGACATATCGACTAGGCAGCATTCCGGCCTGATCCGAGGTCTCTATTACCTCAAAGCCGGCGGTGACAAATTTCTGCTCGAGTACTTGCGCTGAGATGAAGTTGACAAAAGGCGCTTTCCCAAGAGCCTGCATGATCGGGATCGCGATCCGACGGATCATCGCATATTTGACGCCCCAATTCTCTGGAGCACAAACGGTTTTCGAAATGAAAACCCCGCCGGGTTTCGTCAATGAAAATATATGCACGAGCGTATCGTCGAGGTCAGGCACGAGGTGAAGCAGGTTGTGTGCCAGAATTGCATCGTACAATCCCTCATCAAGTCTATGCTCAAGAATTTCGGCCACTTTGAAGGTGACGTTTTCCAATCCTTCTTCCGCGCGCTTTTCATTGGCAATCTCGATCATACCTGACGCAAGATCCGTCGCGGTAACATGGGCAACGTGCGGCGCAAGTAGAAGCGCCGTTGAACCCGTCCCACAGCCAATTTCCAACACGTTGTCTTCCGCTTTAAGATAAGACTTCGTGCGCTCGAGCGTGTTCAGGTATCCTTCCATGTTCCGGATAGGATCAGCAGCGTACTTGCGCGATATCTTGCTCCAGAATGCGGCGTCCTTGGACAAAGTAGCCATTGTATTTCTCGCTTTAATAGGTGGTTGATGCACCCGATACTTTCAAACGCGGCCTTATGGAATTGCCAAAGTTCGCAGAATTGTTATGCATAAATGCATGAATTGGAAGGCCATCAACTTCGACTGGAACCAGGTGCGGTCTTTTCTCGCGACCTCGGAAGAAGGCTCGTTTTCCGCGGCGGCACGTGTGCTTGAGCAAACTCAGCCTACAGTAGGTCGCCAGGTTGCCAACCTGGAGCAGTCACTCGGCATCACCTTGTTTGAACGGGTTGGTAAATCGCTGAAACTGACAGCTGCCGGCACCGAGCTTTTGTTGCACGTCCGGGAAATGGCAGATGTTGCGAGCAGGATCTCACTGACCGCGACAAGCCAGTCACAAGCTATCGAAGGGCAAGTCAGGATAACCGCGTCCGACGTGATGTCAGCGTTTCAGTTACCGCCGATCCTGAAGCAGATCAGGCTTGCGGCGCCACGTCTTGAGATCGATGTTGTCGCTGCAAATGATATACGTGATATTCAGCGGCGCGAAGCCGATATTGCCATCAGACATGTACGCCCGACGCAACCCGATCTGATCGCAAAGCTAGTGGCGGAGGCAACAGCAAACTTCTATGCGGCACCTTCGTATCTTGACCATGTTGGGCGCCCCAGAAACGCAGACGACCTCGCCAAGCTGGACTTCGTTGGGTTTGGAGATGTGGACACAATGATCGGCTTTCTAAACCCGGCCGGCATCGACGTCACAAGGCAGAACTTCCGGATCGGTTCGCAAAGCGGGATCGTTTCGTGGGAGATGGTGCGTCACGGATTTGGTGTCAGTGTGATGTCGGATGATATAGCCGCATTAACACCCGGTATTGAGAGAGTCTTGCCAGACCGCGAGCCCTTCAGGTTTCCGATTTGGCTAGCGACGCACTCGGAATTGCACACCGCAAAGCGGATCCGACTGGTATTCGACCAGCTTGCGGCGCGGTTAGGCGATCAGACAAGTAGAAACACATAGGAAACCTCAATGTCACACGCGGTCCCAACACTCCACTTGCTGTGCGGCAAAGTCGCTTCCGGAAAATCCACTCTGGCGGCGGAGCTGTCGCGCCAAAATTCAGCAGTTCTCATATCCGAAGATCAATGGCTGAGCGCCCTGTTTGGTGACGAGATGTCTTCACTACAGGACTATGTGAGATGCGCATCGAAACTTGGTCAGATCATGGGCCCACATGTAACATCAATGCTGGTCGCCGGGGTTTCGGTCGTCCTCGATTTCCCGGCAAATACCCTCGAAAACCGAAGGTGGGCGCGTGGGCTGATCAAAGGTACAGGGGCGGCGCAGATACTCCATTTTCTGGATGTACCGGATGAGGTCTGTCTGGACAGGCTGCACGGGCGCAACAAAGAAGGCGCCCATGCCTTTGCCGCAACCGATGAACAGTTTCGACGTATCGCGCGGCGTTTTGTACCGCCATCACCTGACGAGGGTTTTCAAATCTTAACTCACCCCCCGAAGTCCAGGCTAAAGTAAATTCACCCTGCGGCACAGAGAATGATGCGGCCACCCGATCGCCAGTAGCGGATGGCCGTATACCCAAGATCAGTGGTGTAGTTCGTCAGGCTATGCCGTAACTTGAGGTATGTTCCCTGCTTTCTTTCGCCTCTCTTGGACCACAACCCACGCACACAACAGCGTAAGAACAACCTCTAGTCCGAGCGCAGCCAGAACGCCGGCAGATGGCCGACCATCGAGGACCAGACTGATTATGCGCCCCACGGCAAAAGCCGAGAAAACGGTTGTTCCAAGCAAAGCAGCTGAGCGCGCCAAATTCTTGTAAAGAGCACCCGCCAGTATGATCAGGCCAAGTGCTGCGAGATTGGCTGCAGGTGCGCGCAATTCGCTCATGAGGTTTGGCTGCGGCGTCAATGCTATGCCGTAGCCGGTGTAGAAGGCCTGCGGATCAAGTGTGATCGCCAGACCAATGCTGGCTGCCACTAAACCGGAAAAGCCAAGGACAAGTCTGTGTTTGAAGTCAATTGTCACGGTCGTCTCCATCATTTGCTGGCTTGCCTCAAGCGGCTTTGGTCCATGCCCCTGACATCGCGGCTTTTTCTGCAAATTCAGCAAAGTCGCGAGGCGTGCGGCCGAGCGCGCGCTGGACACCGTCTGCGAGGTTCGCATTGCGTCCATCAAGCGTCTCCCGTGCAATGTCCGTGATGACATCCGCGATCATCTCACCATTCGCGGTTTTGACTTCCGCATGGAAGGCTTCAAAGGAAATCGGCACGTACTGCACCGTCCTGCTCATGGCGCGCGAAAGTTCCACCGCCATTTCGGCAAATGTCATGAGAAGCGGTCCTGTAACTTCGTAAAGCTCGCCGTCGTGTCCCTCTTCTGTCAGCGCCGCGACTGCAACGTCAGCAATGTCGTCGACGTCGACAATGGGTTCGCGTACATCGCCCGCGGGCATGGGCAAGGTGCCCGCCATCACCGGATCAAGCAGGGCACCCTCCGAGAAGTTCTGGGCAAACCATGCAGCACGTACGATCGTGAACGGTACGCCGGAGTTTCGAACTACTTCTTCTGCTCGCTGGGCGTGAAACTCTCCGCGCCCCGTCAGCAGGACAACACGCTGCAGTCCTTTTTTTCGCGCCAGAGACGTGAAAGCTTCAACTTGCTCGACCGCGCCTGGGAAGGCGATGTCCGGAAAGTACGAAATGTAGGCGGCCGAAACGCCGTCTAAGTTGGCGTCCCAAGTGTCCGGTTTTTCCCAGTCAAAGGGGGTCTCGCTACGGCGCGACCCGCGCCGAACCGTGTGACCTTTTTCTTCCAGACGCTTTGCAATGCGAGATCCGGTTTTGCCTGTAGCGCCAAGTACGAGAATGGATTGGGTTGTCATTGATCATCTCCATGAATTCAGTTGATGACCCGAACATAAGGAACAAAATGAGACGAACTATTCTTGAAAATCCTCAATAATTGTCCAATCGTCCAGAAGCTATAGACGAACACCCTAATTCCCATCAAGATTGGGACATGAACCAGATTGATCATCACGTCCCCGACCCTGATGCGCTCGCGCAGCCGATTGGCGATCCGCTCGGGGAGATCCTCCATCTTTTGAAACTAACCGGCACCTTCTACTGCCAGTCTCGCATGTCCGCGCCTTGGGGTGTTTCCATACCGGGCTTTCCCGACATATTGAGCTTTGCGGTCATCACGCATGGGCGTTGCTTCATGCAGGTTGGTGACGGTGATCCGTTTGAACTTGAGAAGGGCGATTTGGTACTGATGACCGATGGCGCACCGATCGGTTTCTTCAGCTCGGAAGACACGCCTCTTTTGACACTGGAAGAGCTGCCCATACAAAAAGTAACCGAGCTTTATGAAACGCTGGAGTACGGTGGCGGTGGCGCCGAGACTGGCATCATGTACGGCTTGGTCAGAATAGATCACGCGGCAAGTGGGATGTTGATGAGTTTGCTTCCCGATGTTTTCAAGATCGATCCTTGGGAACAGGACGCAGGAAGCTGGTTGCAGGCGACACTGCAGTTCATCGCGAAAGAGGCACGTGAACTTCGGCCGGGTGGCGAGACGGTTATCACCCGTCTGGCCGACGTGGTCGTCATTGAGGCCATTCGTCGGTGGCTCAACAATGCACCTGATGCGAACCGCGGGTGGCTGAAGGCAGCCAGAGACGCCCAAATTGGTCGCACGATTGTCGCTATCCATCGCGCTCCTGCTGCAGACTGGACGGTCGAGTCGCTTGCCAAGATCGCAGGAATGTCGCGATCCGCTTTCTCAGCACGGTTTACTGAACTGGTCGGCGTTCCGGCAATCCAGTATTTGGCGACCTGGCGCATGTATCTGGCGCGAGAACGGTTAACTGAAACAGATCGGCCTATCTCGCAAATCGCTGCTGACATAGGATATCTTTCCGAACCTGCATTCAACAAAGCGTTCAAACGCGTGTTCCAGATGCCACCGGGTCAGATGCGAAAGATAGGTGTCGAAAGAAGGCAGGTTGCTTGAAGCGACCGCGAAGTCCGAGAACTCAGTTGAATTCTACAAAGCTTCCATAAGTAGTACTTGCATCGCGCGCAGAGTTCGTTCCATTTTTTTGCGAGCTCTACATCGGGATTGGTCTTTCAGCTGAGTTTGAACCAAGCTCCATTTGCGCTTTTTTGTTTGAGTAGGCCGCGCACCTGCGCGACCTGTGATGTCTCACCACCTTCGGACCGGTCTCAAGCCGCACTTGTTGCAAGGCGGTATTTTCGGAATTGTGCTCCATCGTATGTCATCTCGCCCTCAAACTCTGCGCCCATGCGCTTTAGAGCTCCTAGTTTTGTGCGGGTGGGCGGAAGCAGGAGTGTGACGGATGGGATTCTCGGGTCGCCGTGCGCGAATTCTAGTGCCTGCGCGGTGATCCTCATCCCCAAACCGAAGGCCGAGGTTTTCAGCACGAGGCCGTAGTCCCAGTCAGGACCCTCGCGCTGAAAGCCGCCCCATCCCACATAGGCGCCGTCCGCCAGAATTGCCCAATGGCCCAACCCGTCTTGCGCCCACTTATCTTCCTTAATTGCCACGAAGTCAGCTGAGCGCCGCTCATCCCAATTGCCTTGGAGCAAAGGCATGTGCAGAGTCAGAACTGGATCGGACATATGTTCCGCAATATTCTCGACCGCAATCTCGGATAGGCGCGTGAAGGTGATTTTTGTCATGTGCTCGTTTGCGCCATGCTGTTTGCCACACCTTTGGTTTCGGGGCCTTCAATGGCATCAACCAGAAATTATTGCTAGGCCTATCCTAGAAATCGCTTTTGCGTGTTCAGGTGGCGCATCATTTTGAGCACGATCCAGAGCCACGCGAACTTCATTGAGATACCCAACGCAGGTCAAGATCCAATCGAGGTAGGTCCTATTAAGGCAAGAGGGCTGCTCCGACCTGCCTCAGGCGGAGAAGCAAATCTTGTTGCTGTCCAGGTCCCGAACATAGGCCGAGAAGCGTGGACCACGTTGGCTCGGTGCGCCTTCGCTCCTGCCACCGAGCTCGATGGCCAGAGCGTGCAGCCTCTGGACCTCTTCAGAAGATCCAACGCTAAACCCAACCATGATTCCGTTGCCATTTGTGGCCGGTTTTTCGTCGAACGGGATGGCCGCTGCGAATGCAAAACCAGGCCCAAGCCAGTATGTCATTCTGTCACTGGGCGAGACGCGCTCGACGCCCGATTGCTCAAAAAGTTGGTCATAGAAGCGCGTTGCGGCGCCCATGTCGTTGGTCCCAACGACGAAGTAGTTCATCTGCATGATGCAATGTCCTGTGAGATTGCGTTGAGTACTGTGAGGGTCACTGACCGGTCAGTCTGAAAAACTCGATCAACTGACCGTTGGGATCGGTGATCTTGAGCAGCTGGATACCCGGTTCTTTGATGATCTTGGGCGTAGCTACACCGGCGACCGTGGCGCGGGCTTGCATGGCTTCCAGATCGGCCGATTGCAGGTAAGGGACTGCGCCCGATCCCGCTTCAGACCCAGGTGCGTATTTGTCCCGGGACACGATTGCGAACCATCCGCCCGCCACCTCAAAGGCCACAAAATCCGGTAGCCCGATTGCAGGTTCGCTGTCGAATAGGGCGCGATAGAAAGCTTCCGAGCGCTCCATGTCGTCGGTCGGCACATAGGCGC
Organism: Ruegeria sp. CL3; assembly: GCF_056536505.1. Lineage (NCBI taxonomy): Bacteria > Pseudomonadati > Pseudomonadota > Alphaproteobacteria > Rhodobacterales > Roseobacteraceae > Ruegeria > Ruegeria sp. CL3. The sequence continues at coordinate 49,288 of NZ_JBQFPT010000014.1, forward strand.
CCATGGCCATGATCGGCGCAGTCCCCCGCTGCTCCGCCGACTCCGCAAAAAGTGCTGTGGGCAGGGCTGCGGCGAGGGCGATGGCAATGAAACGTCTCATGTTCTGATCTCCTTTTTTTGATGTCTTTCCTGCTTCTACCGCGCCTATGCTGACAGCGTGTTGTCAGCATAGTGTCAGTATGGTCTGTTCGATCGAAAGGAGATCACATGCGGCGTGGAGACAGGCTTTTTGAAGTCATCGAGATTCTGAGACGTACCAAAGGCCCGATCTCGGCCCAGTCCATTGGAGAAGAGTTGGGCGTGACCAAGCGCACAGTGTATCGCGACGTCGCTGCGCTGATCGGTCAAGGCGTGCCTATCAATGGCGAGGCCGGGGTGGGCTATGTGTTGGAGCCCGGCTTTCACATGCCGCCGCTGATGCTGACCCCGGACGAGATCGAGGCGGTGACACTCGGAGTTCTTTGGGTTCAAACCCGAGGCGAGCCCGAGCTAGCGCTGGCGGCTGAAAAACTGATCACAAAGCTGGAAGCTGTTGCACCAGACAAGTACCGGACATCGTTTCTTCAGCCGGCCGTCAGCGTAGCGCCCGTCGCTCAGCCGGACGAGGTTCTTGGCGCCGCCGCCGTTCGTCTGGCCATTCGGCGTCGCAAAAAGATAGACCTGAAGTACTCAGACAACTCAGGCAAAAAGACCCACCGTGTGATCTGGCCGATACTTCTGGGTTATCGGGACACCAGCCGCATCATTGCCGCATGGTGTGAGATGCGAGAAGGCTTTCGTTACTTTCGGACAGAACGAATTGTTGAGGCAGAGGTCCTTGAAGACAGTATTCCTCGGCGAATGGACCTCCTTCGCGCGGAGTGGCGCGATGCGACCGATGCGGAACGGAAGCGCTATGAAGAGGGGGCTTAAAACGGGGCTTGCGGAAGGATTGTTTTGGGGAAGCTGCAGAGCAGCGATAGAAGGATGGCCAATGCCGGAATGGGCCGGTTGTCATGCAGGCGAACGCAGCGACTTAGGGTGAGGAGTCTGTTCCGGGAGGGGGCAGGATAGTACGTTAGCGAGAACCGCTATTCATGCAAAACGAGGCGAAGGTGTCGAAAGAGCCCCATGCCTGTCATTTTAATTTCATGCAGCGAGTGCGCGCAGTGGCAAATATTCTGCACAAGCACGAAATTCCATGACGCGGTGCAGCAGCGATTTCGACCCTTCGTGAGCGACGCAGCATTTTTTAAGGCGGTAATTTACAGAACGCGAGACGAAGCGGGCTTTCGCTATATATATTCTAACGGCTGCAATTTAGCTTACCCCAAGCACTTAAAGCCTTAGTTTGATTTATTGTGCACCCAAGACGCGTCATTTTTGGAGCTTGCCTGACACGCTGCGATAAACCACATCCCGTTCATAGCAGCGTCAATCCCTGGGAGGAGAAGCCCATCGCTAGATTCGCTGATAAGATCGGCTGCGTCACTGTAGAGATTGGCGAACCCCTCTAGATACCCCTCGGGATGCCCAGGAGGGATGCGCGTCCAACGGTCATTTTCATCGCCTAAATGAGAGCCGCCCCGTGTGAGGATTTGTGTGGCCGCCCCAAATCTGGTGAAACTCATCTGATTTGGGTTCTCTTGGTTCCACTCAATGCTGCCTTTATCGCCATAGATGCGCAATGTCAGGCTATTTTCGCAACCAACGGCAACTTGACTGGCCCAAATCATACCCTTGGCACCACCATCCAAACGTAGAAGGATGTGGGCATTGTCATCGACCTTACGCCCATCTACGAAACTATGCAGGTCTGCGCACAGCGCTTCCGTACCAAGCCCCGATACGAAAGAGAGCAGATTGAAGGCGTGCGTGCCGATATCACCGATTGCGCCGGCCCCAGAGCGATATGGATCAGTGCGCCAGTCGGCTTGTTTGTTCTGGGCGTCCTCAGTAAGCCAATCCTGGGCATATTCAGCCTGAACCACACGTATTTTCCCCAGATCTCCACGTACAATCATCTCTCGGGCTTGCCGCATGAGAGGGTAACCTGTGTAATTATGAGTGAGGATGAATTTTGCATTTGAAGTGTCCACGGCAGCTTTGATTGCCTCAGCATCTTCCTGTGTCGCGGCAAGGGGTTTGTCACAGATCACGTTAATCCCAGCATTCAAAAACGCGATCGTCGGGCTTGCATGCATATGGTTTGGCGTCACAATCGCAACTGCATCAATCCCGTCTTCACGTGCAGCTTCCTGCTCGGCCATGACTTCGAAACTGTCGTAAGACCGCTCCGGCGCGATGCCCAGCTCCACAGCCGAGGTCGCCGCGCGTTCGGGGTTGGATGACAACGCGCCCGCGACCAGATCCCACTTGCCATCGATACGCGCGGCGATGCGGTGGACACCGCCAATGAACGCGCCTTGGCCGCCGCCGACCATTCCAAGTTTTAGTTTTTTCATAGTCCTAGCATCCGTTTGATTTGCGCATCGTCGCGCTCTGCGCCGGCGAAGTCGTCAAAGGCTTTTCCGGTCACCTCGATCAGGTGTTTCTCGATAAAGGGCGCTCCTTCGGCCGCACCCTGTTCCGGTGATTTGATGCAGCATTCCCATTCAAGAACGGCCCAGCTGTCATAGCCATATTGGGTCAGTTTCGAGAAGATGCCCGCGAAATCGACCTGGCCATCGCCAAGCGACCGGAACCGCCCGGCGCGATCCGTCCACCCCTTATAGCCAGAATAGACGCCCTGACGCCCGGTCGGATTGAACTCGGCATCCTTGACGTGGAACGCGTTGATGCGGTCGTGATAGAGGTCGATGAACTGCAGGTAATCCAGTTGCTGCAGCAGGAAATGCGACGGGTCGTAATTGATCATCGCCGCTTCATGGCCGTCACAGGCATCCACAAACATCTCGAAGGTGGCGCCGTCGAAGACATCTTCGCCGGGGTGGATTTCAAACCCGATATCCTGCCCGTGATCCTTGTAATGGTTCAGGATCGGTATCCAACGGCGACCTAGTTCGGCAAAAGCTTCATCGATTAAGCCTGCAGGGCGTTGCGGCCAGGGATAGAGATAGGGGAATGCCAGCGACCCTGTGAAACTCACCGTGTGCTTGAGGCCAAGCCGCTCTGAGGCGACGGCGGCCTTCAACATCTGATCCACGGCCCATTGCTGCCGTACCTTGGGATTGCCATGCACAGCCGCAGGCGCGAAGGCGTCAAAGGCTTCGTCATAGGCGGGATTCACGGCCACCAATTGACCCTGCAGATGCGTGGACAATTCGGTGATCTCGACACCCGCATCCGCGCATAAACCTCTGACCTCGTCGCAATAAGTCTGGCTCGTCGCGGCCTTTTCAAGGTCGAACAGACGTGCGTCGAAGGTTGGGATCTGCACGCCCTTGTAGCCCAGCCCTGCAGCCCAGCGAGCGATCTCGGCCAGTGAATTGAAGGGCGCGTCATCGCCCGCGAATTGAGCCAGAAAAAGAGCGGGCCCTTTGATTTGAGATGCCATCGGTTTCTCCTTACGATGGGTTGTTAGTGTCCAGATGGAATTTCCAGCCGTTGCATCAACGGCTCATCGGGTTCGATAAGTTGCCTCATGACAGCCTTCGCGAGGAATTGGCCGCTCTTACCTACATCTTCAGTTTCGACGAGGATTTCGTCGCGGAAGGTCTTAAGCAATGGCACGGTTTCTTTCGAATACACATCGATGTCCTTGCCCAGTTCGCGCCCCATGCCTTCGAGAACAACGATGGCCGCAATGGCCACTTTGGGAGAAGCGCAGACTACGGCATCGATATCAGGTGACTTTTCAATCCTGTTCATCAGCCAATGCCGGATGTCATCGGAAGAATCGTCGCTAGATATTTTCTCGGCAATCCGATAGCTCAGATTCAGGCGCGGCGCGGTTTCAACCAGGCCGCGCTTCATGTCCGTGGCATAGGCCTGATGCAGCGGCGGCAGAATTGCGTGGATGTTTCTGCGACCGCGCTCTGCAAGCCGGTTCAGCGCGATGCGCATGAAAGCAGCGTTGTCGTAGTCGGAATAGGCGTGATCGGCACACCATTTCGAGCGCCCGTGGGTGCCAAATGGAAACTTGCGCTCCATCAGATAGGCGACGCGCTGGTCCTCCGGTTCGATCATGTTGAAGATGACCGCATCGGCTGATCTGGTTTCGACTATATACTTGATCGGACGCAAAGAATCTTCGTCCGGAAACCATGGCAAAACGTTAAGGTGAAACTGTGTCCCGCGCAACTCAAGTGCGATCGAACTCGTGAGCCGGGTTGCACTGCTGATGACATCTCCCTCTGCGGGCACGACGAGAGTGATAACATTTGTTCGACCGGTCCGGAGGCGGACGCCGGCACGGTTTGGGACGTAGCCCACCGCATCGGCGATTTTACGGACAAGCTCTTTGGTGTCGCTGCCGATATCCGGAGCATCCCCCAGCGCGCGCGAGACTGTTGCGACGGCCAGACCGCTGATTCGCGAGATGGTCTTCAAGGTCGGTCGCTCTCCTGGGTGAACCAGTGCCGACAGCTCATTCTTGCTCAATCCAGTGATTTCATCTGCACTTCGTTTCATAGTTTTACACCTCAGACAGACCTAAACATATTTGGGAATCCTTGTTTCGCCTTCGTCTACAAATGGCCATACACCAAGTATAGGGGGCGCAAAAAAACACTTGCAAGGACAATCTATAACGTTATAGGAGTTTTTCTATAACGTTTCAGATGGGAGGAAACCATGAACCGGACTAAAATGCTGATGTCAGCAACGGCGATTGTCGCCGCATCCAGCGCTTCTGCCGCTGAGCTTGAAGTTATGCACTGGTGGACGTCGGGCGGTGAGGCCGTAGCGGTCCAGCAGTTCGCCGATGCCTTTAATGCCACGGGCAATACTTGGGTTGATGGCGCGATCGCTGGAGGCGACGCCGCGCGCGCTGTTATGGTGAGCCGCCTGACAGGTGGCGACCCAATGGGCGCGTTCCAGTTCAACCACGGTCGTCAGGCCGAAGAGCTGATCGAGGCCGGACTTCTTCGCGACATTACTGACATTGCCGAAGCAGAGGGTTGGAGAGATGCCATAAACCCATCATCCTTGCTGGACTCTTGCACGGTTGACGGCCGAATCTATTGCGCGCCTGTCAACATCCACTCTTGGCAGTGGCTCTGGTTGTCGCACAAAGCATATGAAGATGCAGGCCTCGACGTGCCGACCAACTGGGATGAATTCGTTGCATCCGCCGGTGCGCTCGAAGCGGCTGGCAAGCTCCCGCTTGCATTGGGTCAGCAAGGCTGGCAGCAGCGCGGACTGTTCAACACATTGTTTGCTGCCTTGGTGCCCAATGACGTGTTCCTTGCTGTTTATGACGACAAGGATGCGGACGTTGCGGCGGGACCCGAAGTTGCACGTGTTTTCGCGGCAGCTGCGGATGCCCGCGATATGGCGGCCAATTCCACAATTCAGAACTGGAACGACGCAACCAACATGGTTATCACCGGCCAGGCTGGCGGCCAAATCATGGGAGACTGGGCTCAGGGTGAATTCGCCGTTGCCGAACAAGTTGCGGGGGTCGACTATACCTGTCTGCCGGGTCTCGGTGTAACCGAGCTGCTTAGCACGGGCGGCGATGCTTTCTACTTCCCAGTCTTGACGGATGAGGCGCAGATCGCAGCACAGTCCGAACTTGCAGCTCTGATGCTCCGTCCGGACACGCAGGTTGCGTTCAACCTCGCTAAAGGTTCCCTACCGGTGCGTGGTGACATCGATTTGTCGTCAGCCAATGACTGCATGCAAAAGGGCCTGGCCCTTCTGGCTGATGGTGCAATTCTGCCAGACACAGCTCAACTGGTCACTCCTGACACAGCGGACCAGATCAGCACGTTGTTCATTGAGTTCTTCGCTGACTCATCTATCACAGTCGAGGATGCGCAGGCTCAATTCGCGAGCATCATCGCGACAGCGCAGTAATCTGCAACTTAGGCCGGTCCGCGAATACGCGGGCCGGCGTTATTCAGGTGTTTGGCGCGGCATTTCGGATGCAGGTCAGCGCGGGGGAAAGATCATGTCATCAACACGCCCGAACCAGTTGTTCCGCAACAAATCGGCAAAAATTGCAGCAATCCCGATGATCGGGACCGCACTCTTTGTTTTTGTTGGCGGCACGATCTGGACTGTCGTTTACAGTTTTACCAATTCCGGTCTTCTGCCGCGTTTGCAGTGGGTTGGCCTAGATCAGTACGAACGCTTGTGGGCCACGCGTAAATGGCTCGTTTCAATCGAGAACCTTGCCATCTATGGCTTCTGTATGCTGGTTTTGATGTTTGTGATCGGCTTCATTTTGGCTGCGCTGATTGACCAAAAGATCCGATTTGAGAATACAATTCGCACCGTCATCCTTTACCCCTACGCGCTCAGCTTCGTTGTCACCGGTCTGGTCTGGCAATGGATTCTGAACCCGGAATTTGGCGTGCAAAATATCGTGCGTGGTCTGGGTTGGGAAAGCTTCACCTTCGACCCGCTCTATACGCCCGATATCGCGATTTACGGCGTGCTCATTGCCGGCCTCTGGCAGGGTAGCGGGCTCGTTATGGTGCTGATGCTCGCCGGTCTTCGCGGTATCGATCAAGAGGTCTGGAAGGCGGCCCGTGTCGACGGTATCCCCGCCTGGAAAACTTATATCTTCATTGTCATCCCGATGATGCGCCCGGTCTTTATCACGACCCTTGTACTGGTGGTGACGGGCATTGTGAAACTCTATGACCTGATCGTGGCGCAAACGGGCGGGGGTCCGGGCATCGCCACCGAAGTTCCCGCCAAATACGTCTATGACATGATGTTCCAGGCCAACAATTTGGGTCAGGGCTTTGCTGCCTCGACCATGATGTTGGTGACGGTCGCAATCATCGTGATCCCCTGGGCTATCCTCGAGTTTGGAGGCAAGAACCGTGGCTGATACTTCCGCTTCCGCTTTCACCGGCCCACATGGGCCAAAACCGCAAAAGGCCTTCTCGCGACGCAATATCTTTCTCTACGGCACGCTCTTTGTAGTGGCTGCCTACTACGCTCTGCCGCTCTACATCATGATCGTGACGTCGCTGAAAGGCATGCCGGAAATCCGGATGGGCAATATCTTTGCCCCGCCGATGGAGGTGACTTTTCAGCCCTGGGTCAAAGCGTGGTCCGAGGCTTGTACCGGTCTGACCTGTAACGGTCTCAGTACTGGGTTCTGGAATTCGGTCCAGATCACGATCCCCTCGGTGATCCTGTCGATTATCATCGCATCGGTGAACGGCTACGCTTTGGCCAACTGGAAGTTCAAAGGCGCGGATTTGTTCTTCACCATCCTGATCTTTGGCGCCTTCATCCCCTATCAGGTGATGCTCTATCCGATTGTGATCATGCTGCGCGAGATTGGCCTATACGGATCGTTATCGGGGTTGGTCGTTGTTCACACGATCTTCGGGATGCCGATCCTGACGCTGCTGTTCCGCAACTATTTCACGTCGCTGCCTGAAGAGCTGTTCAAGGCTGCACGCGTCGACGGGGCGGGCTTCTGGGGCATCTATTTCCGCATCATGGTGCCCATGTCCCTGCCGATCTTCACGGTTGCGATGATCCTGCAAGTGACAGGCATCTGGAACGACTTCCTGTTCGGCGTCGTCTACACCGGCCCGGAAAGCTATCCGATGACTGTGTCGCTGAACAATATCGTCAACACGACCCAAGGCGTGAAGGAATACAACGTCAATATGGCCGCTACGATCCTCACCGGATTGGTGCCACTGACCATATATTTCGTCTCGGGAAGACTCTTTGTGCGCGGCATCGCCGCAGGCGCGGTGAAAGGCTGAACATCATGGAAAACTCAGTAGAAATCAAAAATCTCGACCTGCGGTTTGGATCAGTTGAAGTCCTCAAAGACCTCAATCTCGATATCGGAAAGGGCGAATTCCTGGTGCTCCTAGGCTCGTCCGGTTGCGGCAAGTCCACCCTGTTGAACTGTATTGCAGGCCTGCTGGATATCTCAGCAGGGCAGATCCACATCAACAGTCAGAACGTTACTTGGGCCGAGCCGTCCGAACGTGGCATCGGTATGGTGTTCCAGTCCTATGCGCTCTACCCGCAGATGACGGTCGAGGGGAACCTGTCCTTCGGCCTTAAGAATGCGGGCCTGCCAAAGGCTGAGATCGCCGAGCGGATCAAACGCGCTTCGGAAATCCTGCAAATCGAGCCGCTTTTGAAACGCAAACCTGCCGCCCTGTCCGGTGGTCAGCGTCAGCGTGTGGCCATCGGGCGTGCGTTGGTGCGCGACGTCGATGTATTTCTGTTTGACGAGCCGTTGTCGAACCTCGATGCGAAACTACGCGCGGATCTGAGGGTCGAAATCAAGCGCCTGCACCAGAACCTCGAAAACACCATGATCTACGTCACCCACGACCAGATCGAAGCGATGACGCTGGCCGATCGGATCGCGATCATGCGGGGCGGTCAGATCATGCAGCTGTCGTCCCCTGATGAAATCTACAGCCGCCCGGTCAACAAATATGTGGCGGGCTTCATCGGATCGCCGTCAATGAATTTCATGGATGGCCAGATCAAGGACGGTCACTTCGAAGTGGGCGAGCAGAAGATCCCGCTGTCCGGCTACGAATTCTCTACGGAAGGTTCGGTCGAAGGCCCTGCGACCTTGGGTATCCGCCCCGAACATGTGGTCACCGGAGAGCTTGTGCAGAACGCGCCCTATCAGATCGACGTGGATATCGACCTGATTGAACCAACTGGCTCAGACAAGCTCGTGGATTGTGTTGTTGCGGGCAACCATTTCCGCGTGCGCATGGAGGGGCAGGCCGATGTGAAGGTCGGTGAGAAACTGCGACTTGGTTTCGACCTGTCACAATCCTCGCTCTTCGATATTCAATCGGAATTGCGGCTCTAAGCGCTTTCCAATCCCAAAAAGGGCCGAATGGCCAACCCTTAACCTGATCTAAAAGGACAGATCATGCCTTCTATTTCCTATCAGCTCTATTCGTCGCGCAATTGGGACGTTGGAGAAACCTTCAAGATGCTTGAAGAGCTGGGCGTAAAAGAGGTCGAAGGCGTCGGCCCTTACTATGAAGACCTGGCCAAGACCAAAGCATTGCTCGAGACGCATGGCATGACCATGCCGACGGGCCATTTCGCGCCTGATCTGGTCGAAAACGAGCCCGAAAAGGCGATCGAGATTGCCAAGGCCCTTGGGATCAAATCGGTGATCGTGCCCTTCATCCCGCCTGCCGAGCGCCCGACCACATTGGCCGGTTGGCAGGACTTCGCGACGCGTCTGGCCAAGGCGGGCGAGCCGATCATCGCTGCCGGGCTGGAATACGGCTGGCACAATCACGATTTCGAGCTGGTGCCCGTTGACGGGCAAATGCCGCTCGATATCATCGCGGCAGCCTCTGATGACATCATGCTTGAGCTTGATCTGGCCTGGGTCAAAGTGGCCGGTCACGATCCGGCGGAATGGCTGACGAAATATGCCGACCGCATCACCACCGTGCATGTCAAGGACCGCGCGCCCGAAGGCGAGAATGCCGATGAAAGCGGCTGGGCCGATGTGGGTCACGGCATCATGGACTGGCCCGCGATCAAGCAGGCCATGGATGCCGCCGGGGTCGAGCGTTACGTCATCGAACATGACAACCCCAATGACCATGTCCGCATGGCCACCCGGTCGCTGGCCACCGTTCAGGCATTTTGAGGGATCACAGACATGAAGACTGTTGGTGTCGGCATCATCGGCTGCGGCAATATCTCGACCTCTTACCTCAAGCTCGCGCCGCTCTTTAAGGCGCTTGAGGTGCGGGCGGTTGCCGATCTGAACATGGATGCCGCCAAGTTGCGAGCGGAAGAGTTTTCGGTTCGCGCCGATACGATCGACGATCTGCTGGCTGCCGATGACATAGAGATTATCGTCAACCTGACGATCCCGGCGGCGCATTTCGATGTGACCAAACGGACTCTAGAGGCAGGCAAGCACGCCTATTCCGAAAAGCCCTTTGTGCTGACCCTGGAAGAAGGCGAAGCCCTGCGGAGCCTTGCGGCGGAAAAAGGTCTGCGCGTCGGGTCGGCGCCGGACACCTTCCTAGGCGGTGCCCATCAACTTGCTCGTGCGGCCATTGACGAAAATCTGGTCGGGGACATCATCGGTGGTACCTGTCACGTAATGTCGCGCGGAATGGAGGCTTGGCACCCCAATCCGGACTTCTTTTTCCAGCCCGGTGGCGGGCCCATTCTTGATCTAGGACCCTACTATGTGACCAACCTGGTGCAACTCATTGGGCCGGTGAAAGCGGTGACAGCCATGGCTTCGGCCAGCTTTCCGAGCCGCACCATCGGCAATGGCCCGCGCGAGGGCGAAACCGTGCCTGTGGACACGCCGACCAATATTCACGCCGTACTTGAATTCGAAAACGGCGCGCTGATCACCCTTGGCGCAAGTTGGGATGTTTGCGCCCATCGCCATGAGAATATGGAACTTTATGGAACTGACGGTTCGCTGTACCTTCCTGATCCAAATTTCTTTGGAGGAGAGGTTTATCTAGCCAAGCAGGACGGCGATACTACCGCTATTGCGTCTCGCAATCATGCATTTGAGATCCCCAATGCCAAGGACGGGCAAGGGAATGACCGTGCCAACTACCGCTGTGCAGGACTTGCGGATATGGCCGTGGCCGTCGCCACGGGAAGGCCGCATCGTTGCAGCTTGGAACTAGCGACTCACGTGGTCGAGATAATGACCGCAATCCTTCAGTCCGCTGAAGAACGACGCTGGATCGATATGGTCACTGCTTGCGAACGTCCGGATGCGTTGCTCCCGGATCAAGCCCGCGCTCTACTCATTTGAATTGCACTCTTATGGTTGAACCCCCAAAGGCCACCCGAAATCATGTCTTTATTGTTATGGGCGTGTCCGGTGTTGGCAAAACCACTATCGCACGCAGTCTCGCGGAGCGATTGGACGCTCAATTCATTGAAGCCGACGATTACCATTCGGACGCCAATCGAAGGGCCATGAAACGGGGTATCCCGCTCAATGATGAGATGCGATTGCCGTGGCTTCATGCATTGTGTGAGGCCGCTGAAACCGCCCGACGTCAGGGGCATGTCGTTCTGGCCTGCTCTGCCCTCAAACAGCAGTATCGTGACCTGTTTCGCACCCACGTGGGGCATTTAAAGTTCATATTTCTAGATGCCGGTCGCGATGCCATTGCACAGCGTATGGCGTCGCGCAGGGGCCATTTTATGCCAGCATCTTTGCTGGATGCCCAATTCGCAAATCTGGAGCGGCCGCTCAAAAATGAAGGCGCTATCGTGATAGATGCCGCTGCTCCTATGCCGACGGTCGAGGATGCCGTCGAAGCAGCTGCCAAATCGGTTTGTGGCTAGCAACTGTATCTCTCCAGCGGTTTGCGATGACCGCTCCTGACCTGACTTGACGAGAGCGCTGGCAATGATCACAGGCTTGCGGGCGACGGCCGTGATGGCGACTTTGTGAGGTTTTCCGGCGCCTCAGAGACGGTCAGCGAATGCTCTGAGTACAAGATCGTAATGACTTGTCTCACCGCGAAAGTGTAGTTTCGTTTCCAGCCAAATCTATGCACCTGAATGACCGCTCCGGCGACATCGGCTGCAACGCGGCGAAAAGTGTGCTTCACCTGCCAGCGGATGCTGCGTCAGCAATAGCTGCATGAGCAAATGGCGGCTGTGTCCCGCGTCATTGCCGGTCGAAACTGCACCGGCGAACGGCAGGTGTGCGGATGCGGTGGGCCTTCTGAGATTTTTTCGTACCTGCTAAATGACACATGAAAGTCGCCTATTTTCCTGTGCTTCAATGTGGCGAGCAACAGTAACACAGAACGATCCTCTTTCGGACAGGGCTTTCGGCGTTAACGTACTATCCTGCCCTCTCCCGGAGCAGACCCCAATGCCGGAATGGGCCGGTTGTCATGCAGGCGAACGCAGCGACCTAGGGTGATACAGAAGTCGCAACTATGGAAGGATGTGAGGTGAAATGGAAACAGCCTTGGGAGGAATAACCCATATACTCTGAAAGTCGATGAACTGATTTGCACCGTTTTAGTGCACAGGTGCAATTCGAGTGCACTGCGACCGATTGATAATTTGTTATGCCGCTGCAGGTAGATCGCTAGCCAGAACGGTCGGCAATTCCTGTTTCAAGAAACTTAGGAGCGCTTTAAATGCCGGCAGCATGCCTTTACGTGATGGCATCAAGAGGCTGATCTGCGGGCGGCCCGCTGTCCAACCCGGCAGGACCCGCACAAGCGAACCGGCTTCCACTTCGGATCGGCAAACATAGGCTGGAAGGGCAACAAGCCCCAAGGATGAAGCCGCCGCTTTCTTGAGCGTCGACATGTCATCACTCGCGAACCGCACGCGGCACGGAACCGATGCGGTTTGCCCATCTCCGTCCGTTAGTACCCATTGGTGTGTTTTTCCAGGCCGACCAAGGACCAAGGCCGGGTGATCCGCCAGCGCAGTAGGATCGCCACATTGATCCAAAGTGTCATTGAACTCACGCGAACAGAACAGGTGCCATTCCACCCGCGCCAACCGCATCTGGATCAGGCTTGAGTCCGGCAGAGTGTCCAAATGGCCGCGAATGGCCACGTCGATGCCGCCCTTGATCAAATCCTCCATCTGATTTGACGCCCGCTGAACCACCGTCACGCCGGGATTGTCCTGCAAGAAGCGAGGCAGGATCTGAGCCAGACCGAATTGCGCCATGCCCACAGAACAAGACACTGTGACGGTGCCTTCAATGATGTTGGTTTTGCGTCGGACGGCGGTCTCGGCGATCTCGAACCGTGCTAACGCGTCTCTGGCATGGCGATAGTATTCTTTGCCAACCTCTGTCGTTGTTACGATGCGCGATGTTCGCTGCAAAAGGCGGACATTGAGGTCATCCTCGAGCTGTCTCACACGGCGGCTGAGGCGAGATTTCGGGACGTTCAGCGATCGCGCCGCGGCGGAGAAGCCGCCCTTTTCAACAACCTGAACAAAGTAGAATGCGTCGTTGAGATCCATCCTGATCTTCCTCGTTGTTCCATTGATAGAACGATAGGTTCTGATTTTGGCTGATTTTCGTTCAATTGTCTCGCTCATATTATCAATCCAACAAAAGCGAGAAACTGACATGAACACGCAACCCATCGACAAGCTCGCAGGCGTCCCTTGCGAAACCCATGCCCAAAGCGGCGGTCGTCCGCTGACGATTGGCGACGGCTTTCAGGCCCAAAGCTATCAGTACTCAGACTTCCGGGGGCTGATGGACCCGCTGATCATGGTGGATCATTTCATCATGACGCAGCCCACCTTCGGGACACATGCCCATGCCGGGCTGTCTGCCTTGACGGTTATGTTCCAGGACAGCGAAGGCACGTTTCACAATCGCGACTCCCTTGGCAATGACCTCGATCTGGCACCCGGTGATCTTTTTTGGTTTAAGGCAGCGAGCGGGGCAATGCACAACGAAGCCGTCCGCCCCGGGGCCAGGACCCATGCGCTGCAGGTCTTCGTCAACCTTTCCGCAGAGCACCGGCATGACGCGCCTGCCGCATTTCACGTGAAAGCCAAGGACATTCCACGGATTGCTGGCGACAGGGCCACCGCGCGGCTTGTTCTTGGTGAATGCGACGGATTTCAAAGGGCTGTTGCGCCGGACAATCCGCTGACGCTACTTGATGTCGACATAAAACCGGGTGGCCAGTTTACTCATACGGGCATCAATGACCACAACGCCTGGATCCTCGCCATCAAGGGCACCACCCGCGTGACGTGGAATACAGGATCTACCGATCTGCAGCCCGGGATGGCTATCGCATTCGCCGAGGCCACGGACATCTCATTGTCCTCGGAGGAGGGCGCCCACGTCGTTTTGTTCCGGGGCCAACCTCTTCGCGAGGCCTTTGTCCAACGAGGTCCATTCGCCATGGGCAGCACGGAAGAGCTTGATGCAGTCGAGGCGGCCTATCGGTCCGGTCGCCTCGGATCAATCGACTGAAATCATCATCACCATAGACCCATCCAGAAAGGAGAAGAACATGACCCCTTTGCACAACCCCGAACCGTTGACCCGTGACAATGCCGCCGTCGTCTTTGTCGACAATCAGGTCGGGCTGATGACAGGCATCCGCGACTATTCGATTGCCGATCTGAAACACAATATCGTCGGTCTGGTAAAAGCTGCAAAGACGCTTGGCCTGCCGATTGTCACAACCACCACCTCGTCAGAGACGTTATGGGGGCCTGCCATTCCTGAACTGCAGGATGCTCTGCCTGACCAGACTTTTATCGACCGCACAACGGTCAATGCCTGGGACGATCCAAGGGTTGAAGAGGCCATTCGCGCAACCGGGCGGAGCAAGCTGATTTTCGCGGGTCTTTCCCTCGAAGTTTGCGCGGCATTTCCTGCAATGAGGGCGGTGCGCGAGGGGTTTGAGGCTTATGTCGCTGTAGATGCCAGCGGCACCTTCAATATGACAAAGCGCGAGACCGCTTTGGTCCGCCTGACCCAGGCCGGGGTTGTTGTCGCCGATGGTGCCAGCCTGATGATCGAAATCCTCGCCGACAATGCAAGCAACCAGGCCTGGGATGTCTACGGTGCCCTGGGCATGGATTGGTCGATCCTGGTCGGCCAAGTCCGCGCAAGCGCGGCTTAGCTTTCGGAGGATGCAAAAATGACTAACCAGCCAATCCTTGTCATCGGCGCCACCGGAAAAACCGGATCACGCGTCGCCAGGAAACTCGAAGCGAAAGGCCTACCGGTTCGCCGTGGCGCACGCCGCTCGGACACGCCGTTTGACTGGGAGGACCCAACGATCTGGACGCCGGTCCTGACTGGCGTTTCCAAAGCCTATGTGACCTATTTCCCTGACCTGGCCTTCCCTGGTGCCATCGAAAAGTTGGAAGCCTTCGCTAAGGTGGCCTTGGACACCGGGCTGCAGCACATCGTTTTGCTGTCCGGCAGGGGCGAACATTTCGCCACTAAGGGCGAAGAGGTGATCCGCAACTCGGGTGTTGGGTTCACCATCGTGCGGTCTGCCTGGTTCGCGCAGAATTTTTCGGAGGGTTATTTACGTGACCCGATCCTTGGCGGCGTGTTGCCCATGCCCGGCGGTGACATCGCTGAGCCGATCATCGACATTGACGATATCGCTGATGTGGTCGTTGCGGCGTTGACTGAAGACGGGCATATGGGCGAACGCTACGAAGTCACTGGGCCGCGCCTCATGACCTTCGCCGAGATGGCGTCGTCGTTGACCAAAGCTATAGGGCGTCCTGTTCAGTACGTGCCGATCACCTTCGAAGACTTCCACGCTAATGTCGCTCAAGTCGGAGACGATTTTGTCGCCGATGTCTTTACAGCGATCGCCCGCGAAACCCTGGACGGTCATAACGCCTACCTCACCGATGGCGTGCAACGTGCCCTAGGCCGAGCGCCGCGCGATTTTAATGACTATGCGGTAAAGGCTGCCTCTACTGGTGCTTGGTCATGAAGAGTGTGATGTCCAAGGCAATCTACGGGAAGCAATTGGCTTCCCGCCATTCCTCATCCAAAAATAGAGGTCAAGCATGTCCCTGCTCCCAACTTTCACGCAAATTCAAGAGAGAATGCCCTATCTTCTCAAATTAGATCCAATTGAGTGTGAAAGCTGAAAAAACATCGGGTGTCAGCCCCGCGCTAGCCTGTGGTAAGGTCGGGCTGCCCCTGCGCAAGTAATAGTGTTTCGGGTTGTCCCTGAGATATTTCTTCTGAACCGGTGCGCCATCAGGCGCACCGACAGTTTTGGTTTTGGGTATCGAAGAGAGTTCAGGACATCTTGGCGCGGATATGGCGGACTGAACGGCCTGCCATACCCCAGTTTTCAAGCGGGACTTCTTCAATCACCACAAAGGTCGTCGCGGGATTTTTGTTCAAGACCTTCTGAAGCAGTTCAGTGACACCCGAGATAAGCCGTGCCTTTTCTTCTGCAGACGGGCCTTTACCCTCGGGGCCGCCCTCCCGCGTTACTTTGATATTCACATAAGGCATCGGATTATTCCTTTCGCTCGACGAACGAGAAGACCTTGGTCAGAACACGCCAGCCGTCGCCTGTGTTGATCAGTGTCAGAAGATCCTGGTAGTTCCGCCCCATCATGGTCATTCGAGCCTCGACAATACCAATGCGATCACCCTTGAGTGCGACCCGTTCGATCACCTCTTGTCGGGGGTCGCCGCGCGAGGCGGGCGGGGTGCGCCCGTCGATCCTTTGCATATAGGCCTCCAACCCCATGAACTCGTAGGTGCCAGAGGTGCCGTTCACATAAGCAAGGTCTTTGTGGAAAACGGCCCTCAGCACATTGCTGTCAGAGTGATAGAGACCGTCAAAGTAACCTTTCATCAGCTCTTGGATTTCGGGGTGTTCCGATTGTGCCATCATGCCAGCCCTTCCGCGGCAAACGCCGATTTTACAGCCGGACGTTCGGCAATCCGCGCGACATAGGCTGCAAGATGCGGCCAGCCCGACAGGTCAATGGACTTGAAGTTCGCCCAGTTGACCAGAACAAATGTGTAGGCATCCGCGACTGAAAAGGTCTCGTTCACAAAAAACGCCCTGCCATCGGACAAAACGGTTTCAAGATAGTCGAATTTCGACCGAACTTTTGTCTCGGCGGCCTGCTGCTCTGCTGCGGTCGCATTGCTGGCGAAAAGCGGGCCCCATGATTTGTGCAATTCGGCAGCGGCATAGTTGAGGTGCTGTTGCACCCTTGCGCGCGCAATACTGCCAGGTTCGGGGGCAAAGGCGCGCTCTGCGTTGTTGTCTGCGATGTACTGAAGAATGGCGACGCCTTCACTCAGGGTTTCGTCGCCAGTGATCGTCAGCGAAGGCACATAGCCGTTGGGGTTGATGTCGCGGTAGTCGCTTCCGCTGGCGGTCAATCCGGCATTGGTGTCAACAGCTTCGATCTCGAATTCGGCTCCGACCTCGTACAGCATGATGTGGCTGGCCAGTGAGCAGGCGCCGGGTTTGTAATAGAGTTTCATTTCAGGCTCCTTTCTTGGGTGTGAACCTGAAGTAGCTGCCATGAGGGACAATTGATAATATCGATTTCTCAGTATAATGATCTAAAAAACAGATCATATGAGATCGACATGACCTTAGATCAACTCGTCGCCCTGGATGCGATTGTCGCCACCGGAACCTTTCGTGCTGCAGCAGAGCGCCTAAATAAGGCCCAGTCAGCCGTCAGCCATCAAATCAGGAAACTGGAGGCGGAACTGGAGTTCGACCTGTTCTCTCGGGACAGTTACAGACCGGAATTGACACCCGAAGGTGAGATATTTTTCAGGGAAACAGCGCGGGTGCTGGAGCAAGTGAGCACGTTAAAATCTGTTGTCGCTGGACTGCGAAGTGCTCAAGAGCCAGTGGTTTCCATCGCAATTACTGCAACTATGTCGCTGGAACCTGTCCTCGATCTCTTGGCCAGAGTCAGGCAGGTCTATCCCGGAACAAACATCAACGTTGCCTCCGAGATGATGGGTGGGCCCCTCGCAAGGCTGATGGATGGTGGTGCTGATATGATCATAGCGGGGCTTCAAGACGTTCCGATCGACGAGGTCGAAACACTCCCGTTTGGCTCGATCACGATCCGACCTGTTGCAAGCCCCGAATTTACCGCCGCCAAGAGACGGGGCGTGCGTTCCAAACGAGAAATGCAGGGCTATACTCAGGTTATTGTGGCCGGAAGCGGTAGCAAGGATTTCGATCAAAGCAGAGATGTTCTATCTGGCGGCCAACACTGGATCGTGTCGGACTTTGAGGCGAAGAAGTCGATTATCAAGGCTGGCCTGGGTTGGGGCGGTGTCCCAGAACACTTGATGCAAGCGGAACTGGACGCGGGCGAATTGATTCCCTTGAACGTCGATGGTTTCCCGCCTCGGCACACTGAGATATTCGCTGTACGTCGGCGTGACAAAGCGATGGGCAAGGTTATGTCGGAGATCTGGGAGCTTTTGGCCGCCCGCCAATCAAACCTTGTTGGGTAGTCCGATCTTATCCACCAAGAACCGACAAAGAAGGAATCCATTGGCAGATTGGGACCTACGTGAGCGGCTTCTAAATTGGCACAAGGTCACCGTCGTTAGGCTAGGCTTGTCGAAAGCCTCATTCATTGGATCACCTAGGTGCGCGTCTCAGCATTCTTTAGGCACGCAAGTATTCGTTTCACATTGCTATGGAAAACCAGACGTTCCGCCAACGGATGAATTCAGTGCCTAATTAGACCGTACGCGAAATTGGCAGCAAGCAAACATCACATTTGACTAGCTGTCTAACGCTAGAAAGCAATTCGAAGGGAGCGCTTAACCATGCCGTAGCCACCCGCCATCAGGCCGGAAATTGTGCCATTATCGATTTCCAGATCGACTTTTATCAAGCTCGGACTTGCCGGGTTCATAAACACCCCTTGTTCGATTTGAAATGATCGTTGAGATGATCCGCCAAAGTCGTGCAATACACATGCTAAAGGCCCCGCAGCCATCCCCGTCGCGGCTTCTTCTTCAATCGCGTATCGGGGCGCAAACATGCGGGTTGTCGCGTCTCGGTTGGTCGCCGATGGGTCTCTTGTAAAGACGTAATAGCCGATCAAATCCAGTCGTTCGCTGAATTGCGTGATTTTGGCAAAATCTGGTTTCACATTGGCAAGACTTTCGGCATAAGCGAGGCCGATAACAATGAAACTGTTGCCGGTATTGACCAAAACCGGTGGGATCTGTCGATCAAGTTGATGTCTGCTGATCCCAAGGGAGTTCAGTACATCGTCGATGCTAACACCCTTTTCCGACCATTCCTCTGGTATCGCGTATTTTGGGGCCAGTTGTTCCATATAAGCGGCACCCTCTTTCATGAGTATGCGCCTTGGCCCATCAACCGTCTCTTTCGAGGTGTTGGGATTGGGAATCCGGCCTAGCGCATCAAGGTGCGAGAAGGCGGCAATTGTCGCATGACCGCAATGAGCGATGCGCCGGTTTGGTGTGAAGAAATCAAGTTTGAAGCCTTCGGTCTCAGACCGAGAGACAAAGGCCGTTTCGGACAATCCAACCCTTGCCGCAACGGCTTGCATATCTTGCTCGCTCAATTCATCGGCGTCCAGAACGACGCCTGCGGGATTTCCTCCGGCGCCACCGTCGACAAAGCCGTGTACGATTTCAACCGTTACCTTTACGGCAGTATTTGCTTGCGTATTCATTGACTTACTCCATGCATGAGGTCGCACCTTTAAACGTGGTGCGGCCAGTTCCACGTCAGTTGCTAGCGGTGGTGATGCGGTTCAGAAAGGCGGTCATCTGCGCCGAAATCTCAGACCCATATTCTTCCAGCGCGAAGTGTCCTGTATCGAGCAGATGAAACTCGAGATCATTCAGATCGCGTTTATAGGGATAGGCACCTTCGGCCGGAAAGATGTGATCATTTTTCCCCCACATCAGCAGTGCCGGGGGTCGATGCTCGCGAAACAGCGCTTGCCATTTTGGGTACTCTGCAACGTTGGTGCCGTAATCCAGGAAGAGTTCGAGTTGCACCTCTTGATTGCCTTCGCGGTCGAGCAGGTATTGGACGTGCCAATAGTTATCCGGACTGATCAATTCGGGTTTTTGAACTCCGTGGGTGAACTGCCATTTGGTAGCATCCAGAGTGAGGAATCCCCGAAGCTGGTCACCGTTCTCTTGCGATGGCTCGGCCCAATAGGTTTTGATTGGATCCCAGAACTCGCGCAGCCCTTCCTCATAGGCATTCCCGTTTTGAATGATGAAGCCAGTGACCCGTTCGGGTTGTTCCGCAAACATACGGAAACCAACCGGGGCACCGTAATCCATCAGATAGACCGCGTATTGATCGATACCCTTACGGTCGAGCAGCGATGTCATCATTCCAGAGATATTTGCGAAGGAATACTCGAAGTTTTCGGCCATCGGCATGTCCGACGCGCCAAATCCGGGGAAATCGGGCGCGATCACGTGGTAGCTCTTCGCCAGTTCCGGGATAAGGTTACGGAACATATGCGAGGAAGTCGGAAAGCCATGAAGCAGCAGGACGGTGGGCCTGCTTGGATCTCCGGCCTCACGATAGGCGATACTGACTTCGTCGATTTGTTCGGTGCGGAAATAGACGGCCTGCGTGGCCTCAATTTCGGTCCCTGCTGCGATTGCCGGAACTGGTGCAATAGGCGCAGCGATTGAAAGCGCGAGAATGCTGGCGCTCAGGATGGATTTCAGATTATGTGACATCGGTATATCCTTTCATTGGGTTTTGGAAAGCGCGTCAGAACGCGCGGTGTTTAGCGCTGCTCAGCGTTGCTGTTCGAGCGCTTCTACGAGTCCTGCGTTTTGAGCCTTCAGCGCGGCCAGCTCGTTTCGAATTGGGGCCAGATGCTCTTCAAACTCTTCAAACGTCAGGCGTTGGGGGATGTGCTGCGGGCAGTTCCAGTCCATCGCTTCAAGCTTGATCACAACCGCCCGCTCCGGGTGAGCGCGATAGTCCCGCGCTCTCAGGCGCTGCATCAGGGCCGGATCGTCCTCGGCATCAATGATCATCACCCGACCCCAGATTTTAAGGCGTCTCTGATTAGGATAGTCCATCAGGATCAGCGAGATGCGGTCATTGCGCAGCAGGTTACCGGTGCTGAGATACTGCCGGTTGCCACGAAAATCGGCATAGGCAAGCGTCCGTTCGTCCAGCACTTTCAGAAAACCCACGGGTCCACCGCGGAATTGCACATAAGGCCAGCCGGTTTCCGAGACTGTGGCCTGATAGAAGCCGTCCCTTTGCGCGATGAAGCTGGCCTCAACCGGGCTGATCAGATCCTCGTGACGGGTGCCTTCCAGAAACTTCGCATAACCGTTCGCTGAACCATTTTTGGCCTGCGTTTCGCGCACGGAAGGCGTGAAGCTGATCTCTGCAAAGGGTCGTGCCATCGAATTCTCCATCTCGGTTTGGGCGATGCCCTGGGACTGAGGTGAAGTTAATCAGAGCTTCAATGTTGCGGAATTCAGATACTTGGCAATATATTATTCCAAAAAGCGGAATAATGCTGTGGACAGATTTCACGCACTCAACGTCTTTGTGAAAGTAGCAGAGCTGAATGGCTTCGCTGCGGCAGCGCGCCACCTCAACATGTCTCCGCCAACAGTAACCCGTGTGGTGTCCATGCTTGAGGACAGCCTTGGGCTGCGTCTCTTAGTGCGAACCACGCGCTCGGTGAAGCTAACGGATAGCGGACAGAGGTTCTTTGCAGATGCCAGGCGCATTCTGGCTGATCTTGAAGAGGCGGAACGTGCCGCCATTGGGTCCTACGGTGAACCAACCGGGGAACTCAGTATAACTGCATCGGTCTTGTTTGGCCGTATGTTTGTCACTCCGATCCTGGGCGAATTTCTGGATCTTTATCCGAAGCTATCGGCACGCACGCTTTATGTGGACCGCGTAGTCAATCTGATTGATGAGGGTCTCGACGTTGGTATCAGAATTGGCAACCTCGCTGATTCCAGTTTGATGGCCGTCAGATGCGGATCTGTGAAGCAAATGCTATTTGCGTCGCCAGCTTACCTTGAATCGCATGGCAAACCTGAAACTCCGGATGATTTGTCCCGCCACGCGATCATCAATTCTACTGCCCTGAATGCATCCGCCCAATGGCATTTTCAAAGCGGTAGAAAGAGCATAGTCAAACGAGTGAACCCACGCATCAGCATGAATACTAATGACGCCGTGATTGAGTTGGCGTTGCAAGGTCATGGGATTGGACGGCTTTTGTCGTATCAGGTGGCGCCCTACATTGCAGATGGGCGGCTCAAGACTGTCATGAAGTCGTATGAGCCACCCGAGGTTCCCATCCACCTTGTGCATCAAGAGGGTCGAACCGTGTCTGCGAAGGTACGCGCCTTTGTTGATTTTGCGGTCGATCGTCTCAAATCGGATCGCCTTCTTAGCCAGAACCAAACTCAGGCCTAAGCGCAAGACCAACAACTAGGCAAAATTGCGCTATTCAGCCGCCGCCGCGGATGAGGCGGTCCATGCATTTGGGACAAATGCATCATCCAAAGCCGTTTCCGCCACATGGTTCGTATAGTTCGACAGGATTTTCAACGCTGTGCCAAGGATGACTTCCAACATGGTCTGGCGGGTATAGCCAGCCGTCAGAAACGCCTCGACCTGTGCGTCGCTGGGCCAGCCTCGGCTTTCGTTGATCACGATGGCGAATTTGCGTAGTGCTTCCAATTTTGGGTCGGCGATAGGGCTGCCATCGCGCAATGCTGCGATGACGTCCTCGGGGACACCTGCCATCTGCGAAAGCGTGGTATGGGCGGCCATGCAGTATTTACACCCATTGAGCCGGTTGTTGGTCATCAGGATGATCTGACGCTCAGTCTCTGACAGGCCGGTCTTTCCAAAGATGTTGGAAAGTGTCGTATAGCCTTCCAGAATTGCGGGCGCTTCGGCCATGGCCGCATAAAGATTGGGTACAAAACCATACCCTTTCAGCGATGCTTCCAAAATTGGTTTCGCGGCATCAGGGGCTGAGGCGATTGTATATGTCTCAAAATCAGTCATGTCTGGTTTCCTTTGGGAAGAGCTTTCGACGCACGCGAATTGTCATTGCGGACAGGGCGTCTTGGAGAAATGCCGGTCTTTTGGGGAGGGGAGAGGCAGCGGTGGCTCCGACCGGCAAAAGCCACCAAATTCCTCGATCAAAGGGTGCCGACAGGCGTGTGGTGGATGTCTGCCCACTTCGCATGGGCGCCTTGGATCACTGTCTCTTTGTCCTCAAGGTACTTCTTGAAGATGTCTTCATTCACAAAGAGATAGAGCTTGCCGTCCGCGATATCGGCATACCGAACATCTCCATCAAGCTTCTTGCCTACATAGACGCCAAAAGCGCAGAACCCGCCGAATTGGGGCAAATTGGCCATCGGATCTGCTTCGAATGTTGCTTGCGCTGCCTGTGACGCAAAGTAGTAGTCCACACCATCATGGGTCGACGTGTAGGTGGCGTTGCCCATCTCGGGTTTCTCGGCATCAAACATCGACACAGGATCGACACCGTGCATGCCAAGCGGATGCCCGTTCAGGGTAAAACTGTTTGAGACGTTGTATTCATCTTCAGCCAGTGCGGCCGCCGCCAGGGCAAGAGTCAGCGCTGCTGTAAGTGCGGGAAGTGTAAAGATACGTGTCATGATATTTCCTTTCAGGATGTCAGGATCAAACTGGAAAGTTGGTTCGGGTCAGGCAGATTGGCCGATGCGCTTCACCGCGTCATCGGTCCACCAGACGCCATTGGCGACCATGCGGAAATTGATGATGGCTGCGAGATACCCGTCACCTTCAGGCACTTTGGCCCCGGCCGTCGCGTCGCGAACGACAGCAACCTCGTAGCCCAGTTCCAGCAACTCGTAGAGATGCGCTTGCGTGCACAGGTTCGCGGACATCCCCGCAAGAATCACCTTGTCGATCTTGCGCTTGCGCAACTGCAGGTTCAGGTCGTTCTGAGCGGGGCTGTAAACCTTGTGGGGCGAGCAGACGACGGTTTCGCCATCCTCGATGTACTTTTTGTATTGCGGCATCCAGTCGGCACCAGAGCCTTCGAAGTTGTCCAGGTTGAGTGGCCCGAGACGGTCAAACATGCCGATGCTGTGCATCGTGGCTTCAAGCGTGCCTTCGAACTCCCACTTATGGTCATGCGGGTAGTAATAGTGCGGCGAGATGAAGACCGGCATCCCGGCTGCTTTGGCGGCGATGAAAAGCCGTTCGATATTGTCGACGGTGCCCTGTTCGGTCACGCTTTCACCAACGACGCCCCACGTCACACCGTCCTCGGACAGAAAATCGATCTGGGGGTCGGTCACCACAAGCGCGGTGCGCCCCGGTTCGATAGTCATGTCGATTTGGGGAAGGCCTGGGTTCTCCGGGTCAGCGTAAGTGGCACGAGCCTCTTCGGTTGCTGAAAGGGCCTGCCCACCGGCAACGATTGTTGTACCCGCTGCAGCAGCCCCAGCGGCTTGCGTCAGAAGACGGCGGCGCGCCATGTCAACGCGTTCGGGCGTGACGTCACAGCCGCAGCCGGCTTCATGTTTGTGGTCGTGATTGCTCATTGCAAATTTCCTTTGTCTGAGAGGGGCAAAGCGGTCTGCCTTACTCGGCAGCGCCCCAAGTGGATCTGACAAAGAGGAAATTAGGCGCCACATTGGCCGAGGTATTGGCAGGCCCTGCCAAGGTTTTGACCGAACCTGCCATGTGGTCTTGAGGTGTGCGCCTAGTCGGAGGTCGCTTGCTGCCGGAAACGAGCGGGTGCTTGGCCGACCCAACGCTTGAAGGCACGACTGAACGTGCTCTGTTCCGAAAACCCGGTCATAAAGGCGATCTCGGCGATGGAAGCCTTACCGTCACGGAGCAAGTCACGAGCAAGTGCAACTTGCGCCTGACCGAGAACGTCGCGATAGGTCATCCCTTCTTCGGCCAACCTGCGGTAAAGTGTGCGCTCGCTCATTCCCATCTCTTGGGCGACATGCGCCGCCTGCGGTGCGCCGTTACTTAGGGCTGGTGTAAGTCGATGAACAAGTGCGTTGCTCAGTGAAGTGTCATCATCCAGGGAATTGAATTCCTCATCCAGATGTTTCGTCATGAAATCCGACAAGCCCGGATCGCCAAGACGATTTTCGCATTCGAGCATAGCAGGGCGCATCGCGATGGCGTTATGGTCAGTACCAAATTGCACCGGACAACCAAAATGCTCGGCGTAACGTTCAGGCTCTTGTCGGCACACATGTTTGAACGCGACATATTCGAGCGACAATCCAGTACCCACAAACCGATGCATATTCCGTGCAAAGGCGGCAAGCGCGCATTCGTTGCGCAATTCCAAGGCGGCGCGATGCGGTGTTTGCCCTTCAAATATCCAAAGGACAGGATCGCCGGTTTCATCAAGTCTGTAAACTGCGGTGTCCGTGACGAGACGAAAATAACGCTCGATCCGTTGCAAAGATTGCCGCAAGGTCGGAGCTGTCTTTACGGCCAGGCCAAGGACGCCGAGATCATCGGTCGCAATCGCGTTCGCATAGGCCTCAACCAAAGCAACCTCATCCGCTTGTTGCGCACGAATCCAATCGATCAGATCGAAATAGGCATCATCCGCCAATTGGCCGTCTTGAGCCTCTGGCAAACGCAGCAGGACAGCGCCATTCGAAATCAGAGCGCCATCGTCGTTTAGCGTCATCCCGGCGGCATTGGCCATCGCGCGCGCGAATACATAGGTCACACTTGCCATTCACCACAAATAGCATTGGAAAGCTCTTCTGCGCCAGATCGCCCATGCCCGCGATCTGCATCGCACATTAATACTGTCTCGATCAGCAGGCGTATGAGGAAAAAGGCGCCAGACTGATAAACCTCGTCATCGGATTTGCGAAACGGTATCTTTGGATAGCGCGTGAGAAGCATGCAGACACCGAGGTCAAAGCAAATGGGCGAAGTTTTCATATCTGTGCTGCTGCCGCTCGCAGTTGTTGCAATCATGTTCTGCCTTGGCCTCGGACTCACAGCGGCTGACTTTCAACGCATCGGACGACGTCCACGTGCCTTTTGTGTCGGCGCTCTCAACCAGATCATTTTGCTGCCTTGCATCGCTTTGATGGTGATCTTTGTTTTTGGAATTTCTGCCGAGACAGCCGTTGGTATCATGATTTTGGCAGCCTGTCCGGGCGGGGCGATCAGTAACATCGTGACCAAGCTTTCGAATTGGGATGTCGCTTTATCCGTTACTCTCACAGCAGTCTTCAGTCTGACTTGTGTCGTTACCGTACCGCTTATCCTGGGGTTTTCGATGCAGATGTTCATGGGGGCAACTGCGCCCGCTATCGACATCTCTTCGACGGCTTTAGCAATGTTTTTTTTAACAGCTTCACCGATCCTAGTCGGTGTGATGGCGCGGTCATTGGCGCCGCGAATTGCAGCCGCTGTCGAACCAGTCTTTAGCAAGGTCTCTTTGCTACTTTTTGCGATGGTCATCGGAGGCGCGATCATTTCAAACTGGGTGGTGGTCGCGGATAACTACCTTAGGCTTGGACCCGCACTTTTTGTTGTAGGTGCGTCACTCACGTTTATTGGCATCATGAGTTCAGGGATGCTCGGATGCACAGACATCGAGGCGAAGACGATTTCAATTGAGACCGGCGTTCAAAACGGAGCTTTGGGGATCGCAATTGCCACCTTGCTATTGCCTAACACCAATGGGTTAAGCGAATATGCCATCCCATCCGCAATTTATAGCGTGGTCTGGATCGTAACAATGTTGCCTGTCTTCGCTTTCCTTGCGCGAAGAAGCCCAATTTCATGATCCTGCCGCCTATTTGCTAGCTCTGGTTATGGGCTGGGCCAAGTCCCGTAGTTTCCATGCCAGAGCGCCATCTGGCCAAAGAGCGGTTGTGGAACATCCAATCCCTCTCTGGAATGGCCGCCTTGGCGAATTTCGCTATCAAGAAAAAACTGTTGCCGCGAGTGTAGAAGGATGCTGCATCAACGAGAGTTTAAAATCCAAGATCAGTTCGTCCGCGTCTCGATTGTTGAAGACGGGTGCAGCGAAAGACCGCTCCCGTCAAAATGATGCAAAAGGGCCCTTCTTTTTTGCGGCGCCGACGGCCGTCTGTGCATCACACCAATTTTCTTTGTGCATGACAGACGCAAAAAACCGTAGGCAAAACACTCTTACAAACGCTGGTTAGAGCGGCGTAATTGCAATTATGTGAAGTCTGCAAATCCGCAGTTTCTAATAGAGCGAAGAGGGGCTCGGCCGACCTGGTTCACAGATATCTGATCCATAGGGCCCGATCGTCTGAATCTCCGACCACTTCGGTGATTTCAGCTGGGTTGAGGCCAAATTCCACCACCAGATCTTCGACCTGAACTGAGTGGAAGCTATCGAGACTTCGCGCCAGTCGGCCTTGTTCGAAGGCGATTAGCTCGTGAGATTTGCCAGACCAACGGACGATCCCGCCGCAGAGCGTCCGATGTTCCATATCGACCAATTCTGCCACGGGATCGGCAAAGAAATCGCTCCATTTGAGAAACCCTGTACTGACAGCCCGCGCAACCGCTTGTTCGATCGTCCGGCTTTTGAGCTTGGTGGTGATCGAAGATATCAGCGCATCCACCGTTCGAGAGCAGTTTCCCGTCTGTTTGGCAATGACAGACGGTATCAAACCCGACGCAAGCATCTTCAGGACATCCAATTCGTCACCAGACAGGGAGTCCGATGGAAAGTTGAAGACGGTTTCGATGACGTCCAGCGCAAGCAAGTGCAATATCTGGGCTTCGTGGCGCAGGGCAGGGAGCATTGTCGCGATCAATGCCTCCCATTCGGCACGAGGCGCATTGGATGTGACGGTAAACACGCCACGCTCACCAAAAGGATTAATGACCGGAATAGTCAGGCCATTGCGACCAACGCCAAACCGTCTGGCAGCTTCAAAAAGCGCTGCATAGTCAGTCTGGTTGTCGAATGCTGTCCAATCAATCGGGGCGATCATAGTGGCACCGAACCGAATGAGGGGATCGGCCAGGATCAGGTCGTTTTCGATGTAATGCCTGGTCCATTCAGCCGGAAACGTGGTGCAGCCGTGAACGATGTTCTGCGACTTGTCGATATGGGCATAAGAGGCGTTCTCAAATCCAAACCTGTGGCAAATCTCCTGAAGACGTGCCTCCCCGGTTTGCCGGAAATCCAACTCAGAGCTGCCAATATCTGCGATTTTCATAGACCGTCTTTCTGTTCCGCGCTGCCGATGAGGCCGCATAGCAACCTAAAGCTGAACAAACTACTCGGGATTTCCCGTAGCCAATCACAGATGCGAATACCGTTCTGTTCAGAAGACGGAAACAGAGCGGAAACCTGCCGACAAGGCACGTGATTTTGAAAAGCTGGCGACGCAACCCTCATAGGGTTGTGAAACATCCTTTCCGCCCTAACGAAGCCCATGGTCTTCCTCCCGCGCTCTTCGCGCCAGCAGCCCCATGAAGCTGGAAATCAGGTTCAATTCTCCGCGTTCATCTGCCTGAACCATGCCCCGAAGATATCCTCCTGGATTGACGATCTGCGGCAGTTTCGGATCACTCAGCCTTGCGTCTGTGATCAATCCAGCCAGGATCGCACCCATGAGCGTCAGTCGATTGATCGCCTCATGCCAGGCGGAGATATTGGTGCCGATCTCAGACAGCCGGGACCAAACACCGGCCTCGATCGCGTAGAGTGTCGGGATGGGGCTCCGATCGCCGCCACCCGCGATATCGATATGCATGCGCAGCTCGGGTGAAGCCAAGTCATAGAGAATACGATTGTTCATCCGAGGCAGCTTTTGGGCCTTGTGCGCCGCCGCATCCGTCGGATGATTGCTTTCTAAGCAATGCGCAGGGCCGTCAGGCCCGGAGCCAGAACAATCTGGTTCCGAGGCTTCAGCCGAGGGCATTGAATCCTCGCCATCGGCGTTACAGGACAGGATTTTTTCTTCAATTTGGTCTTGTATATGGGACCCGAAATAAGCTTCGGGCGCACCCGAAATTTCACCGGGTTTTGCGACATGCCCATCGATGCGTTTCCAAAGGTCATGAGCGGCCTGAACATGGCATTTGAGCTGTTCCAAGGACATGTATTTCAGTTTGTCGGAACGCGGCCAGGACCGAAATGCCTCCATCATATCCTCACAGCCTTTAGGAGGGCAGGGGAGTGAAACGAGCACCGCCAATCCGTGTTTCACATATCGGTAAAGCCGTGACCGATCCCCGCGCAGCGCGTCATGTTCTTTCTTGTCTGCCTTGTTTTGTGCTTCTGCGTCGTGCATCTCGGGAATGAGGTTCAGGGCGGGCGTCAGGAAGAGGCCAAGCCCCTTACGCTTGCATCGCGCCCCATTTTCACCAAGCCTGCGTTCAATGAGACCAATGGCTTCCAGGTTGCGCTCGTGATTGTGGATCGTCCGATCTGTCAATCTACGCCCGGCAATGAGAGTTTCCTGACGGGCATAGCAAAAAGGTTCCTGAGACGGGTCGCGAAACGCGTTTGGAGAGATCATGTCGATGATGATTTCAAAGGTGCGAATACACTGCGCCGATGCGCCTCTGATCTGGGCATAACTCACGCAGAGCTGCCGAAACCGGTCCCGATTCCAGCCGTCTGGCAAGCCGTTGTGGAAGCGCTTCGGGTTTTGAAACCGGGTCGTTGAGATCTGTCGGAAACTCATGGCTCCATCCTCGCTTGGCGAGAGTCCGGTAGACACGCACAGTGTCGCACGGTGGTAACTTGAGTTTGGTGGATTTGCTTCATGTTTTGTTTCTCGTTTGGGAAGCAAAGCGGGTCGAACCTCGGCACTGAGACAAAGAAAATCCATTCGCACAGATGCGTTTATCCTTGTCAGATATTTGGGAACTTCCTATAAATCAGGTGATCAAACTTGACTTAAGAAGATCCCCGCTGAGGCCCCGCCTTGCGGGGTTTTTTTGTTTCTGGGGGCTAAGTTGTCCTCTAGGCCAAACGGGCTGGTTGCCTATACCGCTGGCAAGTCCACTAGCCTTTGCAGGAGCAAAGTGTTCACCCGCGAGCCGGCACGTCAGTATCGAATGAGTTCGTAATCGCTGAACCCTAATGTGTCTGTCCACTCGACACCAACGCCGCGGAAGTAGCTGGGAGGCTCACAGCGATTGCCAAGGGGCAGCCATGCTGGGATTGGCGCAGGAGCGTGATCTGACCAGTGAAAGCTCGCGTTGTCGTCATATGTGCCAACCACAAGATCAAGTGAGCGCTCACAATCGCCCTCCCGTGAACGACGGCGATAGCTGTAGTGGCGCACATCCCAAACTCTGACGGATCTGACAACGTCGAAATCGGGTGAGGAAAGATCGACGCTAATCGGTGTGGCTTGAAAGCTATCGCCAGACTGGCCATGAAATGCCTGAATCTCTTCTGTTGAGATCGCAGCATCTACCAGCAATGGCTCTGTCGTATCGTCAGATGGAAGCTCTGGAATAGGGCTGGCACTGTTGCCTTTGATTGCGCCCAGCCTTTCCATGGGGCTCAAGCCTGAGAAGCTCTCTGAAGCGTTCATTGGACAGCGCCACAGTTGCAGCGGCGGTTCGACCGGGTAGGGTGTGATGCGCCGAATGAACTCCGCCTTGGCTGCGACGCAATCAGTCGAACTTGGCCAACCTCCGGCGAGGCAAAGGAATATGGCACAGTCAATTGGATAGGCACTGGCCTGCGTGGCCGGCAGTGCAGCGAGTGCAACTGCAAGGGCCTTTGCGCGAGTTCTATTTCCGGATTTTGAGTGTTTCAAGATGGTCTCTCCTGCTTGCGAATCGCCTAAGCAATATTCGGCCAATATATTTCTGACAATCCAATATCGTATATTGGCGTACTTTCTTATATTGACGTAGATTGTGTTTTAGTCCACAACTTTTGGATGTAGAAGACGGCCCATAGGGGGTCGTCATGGCGGACAACAAGAGACAATACACTGTGGTAACCATCGAGATGGTCCGGGGCCTGAAAGAAGATCAGGTTCCCTTTACATGCCGCTACGAATTTATCGGACTCGCTTCCCTTGGACGACCTAAGTACCACTGCATTTACAGCTCGCCGAACTATGTCGGAGCCTTGTGCAAGTCGAAGATCTCTCGAGCGGGCGCTGAGCCCAGAGAGTTCGATCTTTGGCCGGGTCTCTTCAAACATCATCAGGAATTTGGTGATGGGCGCATTCTCTGCGTCAAATCAGACTATACGATCGAGTCGATTACCCCAGAGGGTCTCGAAGCAGCTCAGGCCCTGGACGCGCAATCCAAAACCTGATCGTTCACGTTCGAGAACCTGGCTCATCAAAATACTGGGGCAGGGCACATGAAACGGCTCTTGCTTCTCAGCGCTGTGCTCGCGTCTTTGTTCTTTGCTGCGGTTTGGATTGAACCATCAAAACAAACAAAGGTCCTGAGTGCATCCGAGGTGATTGCCGTTGATGGTGACACCATCGACCACGGCGACGACCGCTACCGCCTCATCGGTTTCGACACACCTGAGACTTACCGGCCGCAATGCGCAGCTGAAAAGGCTCTGGGACTGCAAGCGAAAGCAAGGCTGAAAGAGCTCATCCAGACGGCGGGCCAGATAGAGTTGATCATCCACCCGGAGCTAGACGTGCATGACCGCTTCCTGGCGGTTGGGCGTGTGGCTGGGCAGGACGTCGGGACCATCCTGATTTCAGAAGGTCTTGCGCGCCCGTATTCGGGCGGCAAACGCCGGTCCTGGTGCGGTTGAAGGAAAGGACTGAACAACAAATTACAGAAAACGGAACAAAATGACTGAGCAATGAGCGGTCCTGTCGATTGCGCCAACAATCGACAGGACAAGAAACGCCCCAAATCCATCCGGGCATTCCTCCAACATCAAGAGAGAACTGTACTATGGTAAAAACAGCAGTCCTAGATGCCAGACCTAAATTGGGCAGCACCGCGCCAGAGTCAATGGGCGCAACCCTGGACAACCTGTCTGCACCGCCGACCGCTTAGCGCTGTCTGACGATTGAGGCGCGCAGGGCATCCCGACAATTCAACCAAACTTTCGGGCTGAGAGGCCCAAGCTGCACAACAGCTTGGTGCGGAGCTTGTGAAGGGTGTTGCGCTGTGTTGGAGCCCTGAAATCCTCCGTCTCCGCAGCGTCCGGCCTTATGCCTCGTAATGACTATTATGTAAACTTTGCTGACCTAATTATGGGAGCCGGAATGGTGCCCTCAATGGCCTTCGACACTCCAAGAACTCCTGGAATCAAGCCCGGAAAACTTCGCGACAAACTCTCTTCGATGCATGTGGTGCTACACCGAAGAGAGAGCGTGGTGAAACCCGCATTGGGGTGTACTCACCACATTGCCGCTACCCACAACGCAGTCGGAGCGGCACCTTTAAGGCTACGCAGGTCAAACCCTTTCAAACAATGTGAAATCACATCCGATAACGTTAATGTTAGCCAGCCATTTCGAGCGTTTTGCCGTCGCTCCGGGACGTTCATCGTGCTGTGGTTCGCCGCGTGCAACTCGGCCTTTTCCCAAGTCATCGAATACGAGTCCGATGGCAGCGTGTTTCTCAACGGTGCGCGGGCGGAAATCATTGGTGGCATCGTTCGTCCGATCCGGATGCGGGAATACACGCTTGAAGAACAACCGGAAGAAACAAAATCCAAACCACAGGAAAAGATCGAGATAGCGGGTAAAGCACCGCGGCCTCGCAAAGCCTCGGGTGGCTGGTCGCAGGATCGGATTGTCAAGGAAATCTATGCAGCGGCGGAACGGCATGACGTTCCGGCCGAGCTGTTCATGGCACTGGTCTGGCAAGAAAGCCGATATCGGGCTGATGCGCTGTCGCCCAAGGGTGCGATAGGTTTTGCGCAACTCATGCCGGGAACGGCAAAAGACCTGGGCGTGAACCCAAGAAACCCTGCGGAAAATCTCGACGGTGGTGCCCGCTATTTGGCAACGCAGTACCGCGCGTTCGGAACCTGGAAGCTGGCGCTTGCCGCCTACAACGCCGGGCCTCACCGCGTCGTCGAATACGGCGGCGTCCCCCCCTTCACCGAAACCCGTAACTACGTGCGGATCATCCTAAGCAAAGTGAGTAAAGACCTATGAAAAGAACCCACTTCTACCAGCAGATGGCGTTTTTCGCGATCACTGCGTTCATCATCACAGCAGCGCCCGCCTCCGCTGGCTGGCTGCAAGATGCCATTGGCGATTTCATCAACGAAACGCTGGCCGACTCGAAGGTCGTTGGCGTCAGCCTTGCCGCAGTCGGCTTCATCTGGGGCTGTCTCGCCTATGTGTTCGGCTGGGGTTCGCTGAAAGGCCCGGTAATCGCTATCGTCGTCGGCGCTGTTATCGGCCTCGCTGATACATTCATCGGAGCCTGATTGATGCCGCGCCGCAATACGGTCTTTCGCGGCCTGAGCCGCCCCGCAGAATGGGGCGGCCTACCCGTGATCTATCTGCTGGTGATCCTCGGGATGACAATGCTGTCGTTCTTCATGTTCGGGATAGCGCCAGCAATCATTGCGGGTTTTGTTTTCTACACCGGGCTTCGCCTTTTTTACGAATGGGAACCGGCTTTCTTCCGCGTCCTGTCCGTAACCCTTTCCAAAACTCCGCGCACCAAAAACCGCCAGCATCATGGGGGAGATTACTATAGTGCCTAAGCCTGCTGCACAGGATTTGTGGACCCTTGCCCGCTCGTTGATCGAGCCGAGCTGGCGCAAGGATGAAATGAGCCTCTTTCAGATGTTGCCGTATGGCTATGTCGTGGACGATGAGGTCATTTCCACACGCAACGGTGGCCTTATCGCCGCTGCGGAAATCACCGGAATCAACGCAAACACGCTGGACGAAAACGAGTTCGAGTTCCTGGCCGAACGGTTTGAGCGTGTGTTGCGCACAACACCCAACGAGGTGGCGTTTTATGTTCATCGACTGACCGTCCCGGCTGAAACTGGTCATGTCATCACAGATCCAACCGGCTTTGCCGGTGCAGTAGCGCAGGCCATGCGCTCAGCGTCCGTCGATGCAGAGCTGAAAGAACGCAAGATCATTATCAGCGCCATTCTGCAGAAGCGCCAGGATGAACGCGCCAAGCAAATTTTCGGCATGTCGTCTGGAACGATAGACGAGGAACGCCGCGAAATGATCGAGCAGCTCGATGGTGTGTTCACAACACTGGCGGGCACGCTGGGCGAGGCCCGTGTTAGCCGGCTGAAGCTCAGCGAGGGTCGTTGGCTGGGTTACTATGGAATGCTGTTGAATGGTCGGTATCAGCCGATCATTCATACGAACATTGCAGAACCCATTGCCTTTAACATGCCGCAAGAGGACGTGCTGTTTCAGGGCAAGACGGGCAAACTTATGTCTGGCGATGACCAGGAGCGGTCAATTCGCGTCTATTCCCTGAAGAATTATCCGATGGCGTCGTTCCCCGGAATATTCGATGGGCTGGACCTGCCGGTTGATGTCGTGATTTCGCAATCGTTCCTGCCGATCAGCCGTGCGCAGGCGCAAGAAATGGAACGCCGCAAATCGGGCCAGATGCGCTCGGCTGGCGACAAAGCGACATCGCTGCAAGACGACTTGTCCATCCTGGCAGATGGGATTGCGTCAGGCACGATGTCTCTGGGCAAGCACCACCTGTCGATCTGCGTGTTCGGGACAGAGGAAGATCTGAAAACCGCCGAAAAACACATCATCGGTGAAATCCAGATTTCGGGTGGCACGGTGAAGCGCGAAGCGATGTCGGCCCGTGCCGTGTACTTCGCACAGCACCCCGGCAATTTCGCGTTCCGCGCCCGTGAAGAACTGATCACGGACCAGAACTTTGCGGATATGGTTGCGTTCCACATGCGCCCCAAAGGGTTGGATGCGGAAAAGCTACCTTGGCCGGGGCCATTGGCGACTTTCCCGACGACACACGGGGACAGCTACGATGTTTCGCTGCACCTTCCCAAGACCAGCAAAGACGCTGAAAACCTGCCCTCCGGCCACACAATCATTCTGGGGCCGAACGGATCGGGTAAAACTGTGATCGCGATGCTGCTGGCGACAATGGCGGTGGCACAGGGCGCGCGGATCATCGCTTTTGACAAAGACCGGGCAATGGAGGCTCCAATGCGGGCGCTCGGCGCACAGTACACCCGCGTCCGAGTTGGTGAACCAACAGGCATGAACCCATTTCAAACCGAGACGGATGAGGCTGGGCAAAGCTGGCTCGCCAATTGGGTCATTGCCCTATTGAGCTATGACGAACCACTGACCACCGATCAGAAGGATGAAATCACAAGGGCTTGCCAAGCCAATGCCACTTTGCCGCCTGCGCTTCAGAACTTCGATTCACTGGTGGAACGGTTCAGAGCCTTTGACGATGACAAGAACCTGTACAAGCGTGCAAGTGAATGGGCGGGCGAAGGCCGCTTGTCCTGGATGTTTGGCGAGGGTGGCTCAGATCCGTTTGCTGCTGGCGACCGTCATCTTGTGTTCGATATTTCTGAGGTTCTGGATGACGAATTGGTGCGGCTGGCATGGATCAGCTACGTCATGCGCCAGATTGAACGCCGCTGCGCCACCAAGATACCCACTGTCTTTGTGATTGATGAAGCATGGGTAATTGCTGGCAACCCTTATGGCGCTGGCATCCTCATAAATGCCTACACCACGTATCGGAAGCTGAACGTCATGATGATGATGATGACGCAGATCCCCGATCACCTCCTGTCGTCAGCGGCAAGTAAGTCGATCCTGGAAAACACCAGCACGCAACTCTTGTTCCCCTCTCGATCCGGCAATGAAGCAGACTACCGGGCAATCGGCTTGAACGATTCAGAGCTGGGCGCGCTGAGGGCGCATTTTGGCGACCGCGTAATGCTCATGAAGAAAGGTGATGAGAGTGTTTGGCTCGATGTCGATGTCGGCGCGCTCGGCCCGCTTCTTCGTGTTCTGAGCGGATCAGACGGAAAATCGTTCCCTGATCCTGACTGGCGAAAAAACCCCAACTTCTGGAAGGAAATCACATGAAAGCCCGCCTTGTCATCACCCTTGTAGTTCTGGCCGCTGTCTCGGCCTGCACCAGCACCTATTCGGGCTATCGCAGCAAATGCGCCTGTGACTTTGAGCGCATGACCTCCCCTGAAAACTTGGAGTTTGTCTGATGGATATTTCAAAGAAATTCCGCACAACCATTGCTGTTTCGGTTCTGGCCGCCCTGCCAGTTATGACGGCAGCCCAAGGTGTTCCGACCATCGACGCCACGGCCATTGCACAGGACGCAGCCAATTCGGCCCGCGAAGTCGCGGAAATGGTCCGCCAATACGAACAGCTGATGCAACAATATGAGAAGCTCGAGCAGCAGAGGGCACTGCTCGAAAACTCCCTCAAAACCATCAGTGGTCTGACGGATCTGGACCAGTTCAACAGCCGCAGCTTTCTGAAACTGGCAACGGCAGCTGACACGCTTGGATACGCCTTGAACGCGACCGAAGATACGATTGGCGATCTTCCAGGCGTCGCCGGACTCGCGATGGAACGCCGATCAATCAGCCTGGGGCTGAACAATGGAATCCTTAAAGAATTCAGTACGTCAGACGTGCCAGCCCGGCGCATTCTCTCGGAGCGAGGTGGCGCTGGCTTGATGGCATCGGCCTTGGGTGAGAATGGCTATGACATGGCCGGTCAGCTCTCCGAAGATGCAGAAAAGCTGCGCGGTGAAATCGGTCAGCAAGAAGATCTGAAGGATGCAATCGACTACAACACGGCGGTTCTCCTTAAACTCCTTCAGGTTGAAATTGAAATCTTACGCGCAACCTCGGCTAATGCTCTGGCGTCGGGCACGGATCTGGCTGCAACCGCTGCCGATCTTTCGACACTCAGCAACTATGTACGAGGAACCTCACAATGAAACTCCGCTCAACTCTCATCCTGACCATTGCAGCCGCCGCCGTTATGTCGGGGGCTGCATCGGCACAGGTGAAGCTGCGCCCATCACCCAAGGTCGATATGCCGTTCGGTGAATATCGTAAGTGCCTTGGGTACTCGGGTGCGCGTGAGTACGGTCGTCAATTCGTCAAAAACGATCAAGCGCGCATGGCCGAAGCGGGCCAATCCGCAGACAAGCAGCCTCTTGTGACCAACTGGTCGGTGGTGATCCTGAATGAACAGGTCATCGCTGCGCACGAGGCCACCATCGAGCAATGCATTCTGCGCAAATCTGGCGAGACCTTCAGCACCGAATGTCCGCTGGGCGGTTTAAGCCGTGAGGACGCCGCCCAAAAGGTCGGAGCTGACCAAGACGAGTTTTGGACCCAACCGTCCGACAATCTTGCCGCGCTGAAAAAAGAGCAACGGACCCGTCTGGAAGCTCTGCGCCCTGCAATTGAGGAGGCTTGTGGGCCGTGATCCAAGATTTCGTCAGCTCGATTGAGGCTGCGCTAAATAACTTCTCGCAGCAAGCATACAACAGCCTGGCGGCGGATCTAGCATCCGCCCTCTGGGCAATAGCCGCGCTGATCTTCGTGGCAATGCTGATCAACGGTGTGCTTCAAATCCGAGAAATCGGGTTTGGTGGCTATGTCGGCTGGATCATTCGGGCGACGATCATCATTGGTATGGCTTCTAGCTGGAGCTTCTTTCAACCCATTTATCAGGGCATTTCGAGCCTCCCAGACACGATTGCCGGAGAACTGACCGGCACAACAAATGTCTGGGAAGCACTCGATGACATTGCGCTTCAGTGTTTCTTGATGGGCCAGCAGGCTATTGAAAACGCAACCTGGGGTCTGAGCATCACCGGGGCTATTCTCTGGGTTGTTGGGGCTGTCATCGTTGCTTTTGGCACCGGCATGGCGCTGATCGCAAAAGGCGGTCTAGCGGTCCTGCTGGGTCTAGCGCCTGTTTTCATCGCAACGCTGCTCAGCTCGGCAACAGCCAATATCTTCGCAGCCTGGGCGAAAACGACTGTTGGCCTGATCATGGTCATCGTCGTTCTGACAGGCATCGTTTCTCTTATTCAGGCCCTTTTCAGCTCCGAACTGACCGCTGTTGAGGATGTGAACAATATGGAGGCCAGTGGCCGGTTTTTGGCGATCTGCATTGTTTCAATCGTGATGCTCACGCAGATCCCGTCGCTCGCGGGCGGGATGTCGGGTGCAATCGTTTCGGCATCCTCGGGTCTTGCCGTGGCAACTGGTGCTGCAGCAGCCGCAAGAAGTGCATTGGGCACTGCAAGCGACGGCGCAAGGGGTGCAGTAGCCGGTGGGAAAACTGCCGCTGCTATGGCTTCCGCAGCACGTGACGGGACTGGCGTTCGTGACAGCGCGTCTCGCGCAATGCAAGCGCGTCGGGACATAGCGCACAGAGCCCGAAATCAGGATGGGGCAGCTCGTCAGAGCTACGCCGCTGACCGTTACCGGCAGAGCATTCGACAAGCTCGCGCCAATAAATCTTCATAAATCGAGGTACAGAGCAAATGTCACACGTGACAGATCACGAAAAAGAACTCTTTCTGGGCGCACGCCGCGATGCCTTCAAATGGCAGGTATTCGGCATGGTCGGCATGGCAATGGGCGTGGCCTCTATGATTGGCTGGGCGATGCTCCTTCCCCTGAAGGAAATCCGCGCGGTGCCATTCTCCATTGATCCGGACACGAAACTGCCGGTCCTGCTGACTGAAAAAGTCGAAGAACTGGAACCTTCTGAGGCGATGGCCTTCCGTGAAGTCGCAAATTATGTGCGCGACCGGGAAACCTATGATGTCCAGGACAACAACGAGCGCCTGAAATCGGTGCTGCGTCGTTCTGATGAGCTGGCCGAAACGTCCTACCGCGAACTGTGGGACGGTTCGAACGACAACCATCCTGACGAAATCTATACGCCCAAGACAAAGGTGCAGACCGAAATTCTGGGCGTCTCGCCGGTCAACGATGAGACGGTGCAGGTCGAGATCCGCAAGTCCCTGATCGTGCCAAACCAAGCAACGGCCTCAGCCCGCTACGTGGTCACTGTGACCTACGGGTTTGAGGAAAAAATCGTGACGTCGATGGATGAGCTTCTGGAAAATCCGTTCGGCTTCGTCGTCACCAACTACCGCGTAGACGCCATAGGGAAGGTCTGATGCAGCGTTCTTTCAAAACACTCACCGCCACCGCCGCAGCAGTTTTGGCATTCTCTACGCCTCTGCTCGCTGAAATCACACCGACGCCAGACGGAAAGAATGCGGATCATCGCATCACGCATTTCCATTACGTCGAGAACCAGGTGTACCGCATCACTGTAGGTGAACGCCTGATTACCTATGTTCACTTTCCGCAGGGCGAGACCGTCCGCAGCATTGGCGCGGGCGACACTGAGAGTTTTCAGATCACCCGCCTGCAGGAAGGTCGCGTTATTGCGTTCAAGCCAGAAATCCTGAACTCGGATTCAAACCTGACCGTCCTGACCAATCGCGGGACATACAACTTCTATCTGGTTCCGGCCGAGAGCGCCGCCGAACGCAAACGTGTTCCATTCCGGGTCACGTTCTACAACAAAAACAACAGCGGCGGGACCACAACGCGTCGCGGCACAGTCGCTCGGAGCGAGCCGAAGCCAACTGGCCGGTTTGTGAACCAGAACTATTCGCGCTCGGGCAAAGCGGACTTTGCGCCCACCGCCGTGTGGGATGATGGCGTTCACACCTATATGCAGATCCCGCAGGATGCGGAGTTGCCGGGGATTTTCCGTGTCCTGCCTGATGGCCGCGAGCTGATGGTGAACACCACAGTCAAAGAGCGCGGCATTATCCAGGTGCAGGGCCTTTCCGACCTTTGGACACTGCGCATCGAAGACACTTCGATCTGTGTACGAAACGATGGCGACGCGTTTCAGCAGGCGAGTGCAACGGGCAGGCCCGTTACTTCACAGACAGTTAAACCGGGGGGCAGCAAGTAATGGATCGCAATCAGACAATTGCGGCACGGGCGGCGGCTGAACAGCCGTCGCAACGTGTCCGGAAGAAGTTCGACCCAAAGAAGCTGATAACCGTTGCGATCGCAGGCGCGGTGTTCCTGGGCTTTGTATGGTTTGTCATGGGCCATGAAAACAAAAGCACGAACACGGGTGTCCGCGTTGACGCTTTGCAACAAGGTGGTGGCGAGCGATACGGGCTTTTGACCGCACGGGGACCAGAGGCCGATGAGCCGGAACCAGAGGCTTTGCCCGAGGAAATTGAGGTGGCAACACCGGCAACAGTGCCGCAGGTCGATTCCGAAGGGCTGAAACAAGCCTTGAAAACTATCGAGCAACAGAACGGTCGGATTTCCGATCTGCAAGACGAGCTGACGGACGCCAAAGTTTCGCTGTCCGAAAAAGACGGTGAAATCGCAACGCTGACCCTGACCAATGAACGCCTTCAGGTCAGATATGATGAGCGAGAGAAGAAGTTCCAGACGGAACTTGCCCAGGCCATCGCAGATGCGGAGGCCCGGGCACTTGCCAGCGTAAGCCACCTTCAGGCGCAAGGTCTGACCGATGACGAGCGGCGCAGACTCGAAGAACTGAAGAAGATGCGCCAGCGGCAGAACCAGTCGGACGGCATTGTGTTCGATGAAAACCCATACGGCAGAAACTGATGGAGCTGACGATGAACAGAACAGCACTCACCCTCGCCCTGGTCACGTTGGCCTCAAGCGCGATGGCACAGGACGCACCCGGTCAAAACTACCAGCCGATCAATGGTGGATCGCAGCCGGTCATTTTCCAACCCTTCCCTGCAGCGCCGCAGCCGGTTCAAGTCCAGCCAGACGACACCCGCCTGCCTGAAGATCAACGCGGCTATCAGGAAAACCAAAACACGACATGGCAAAACAATCTGGTCGAAGAATATCCCCCCATCGTCGGGGCCTCGATCATTGACGATCCGTCGCGCACCCTGACGCAAGGCACGGTTTTGTCGGCTGTGTTCGGTGGCGCGGTCAGCTCGGAGTTGCCCGGCAGTGTCGTGGCGACGATTACACGTGGCGTCTACTCGATGGACGGCACGCGTTTGCTTCTGCCGCGCGGATCGAAGCTCTTTGGCGAGTATCGAGCGGACACGACATTGGCGCAAACGCGCATCATGATCGTTTGGAGCCGTGTCATCACGCCTGACGGCCTGTCAACTCAGGTCGGATCGGCTGGTACGGACGGTCAAGGCCGGACTGGTGCGACCGGCAGGGTGAACACACACTTTGGGAAACGGTTCGGAACTGCAGCGCTGTTGTCCATCATCGGCATTGCGCCGGTGGCACTGGTCTCTGACAACGATAGCAACAACTCGGTTCGCACTGATCTGGCAACGCAAGTGGGGTCTAACCTGCAGAACGCTACGGCAGCGGCGCTTGATGAATACCTGCGCATTACTCCGACAGTCTTTGTCGATCAGGGCAGTCGCATCAACGCCATCCTGCAGCGCGACGTTGTGTTCGATAGCTTCTGAGCGCGAGCCAATGAGCCGACCGCCTCAGCAGTCTTTCCGGCCGCTGCCAGCATGATCGAGTGCGGTAGCGGCCTTTTTTGAAGCAAATTCAGCACTTTTTGGAAGCAATGAATCTTATGTGGATGCCTTCGTGTTCGAGGCAAAGCCGAGATGCAGCGAAGGCAACCTCCAGTGTTCAAAAAAGTGCTCTACCAAGGACAAGAACATGAGCGGGCGGAACGGCAATAGCCTTCTGGAATACTATACAGGCAAGATCGAGCATCTGTTGCACGATGAAAGCCTGAGCGAAATTTCTGTGAATCCTGACGGATCGGTCTGGGTCGAAGAAATGGGCACAACACACATGACCAGGACAGACATTACTCTGAACAGAGATGATGTGGAAAACATCGGGCGCTGCGTGGCCGGATTCAGCGATGTGACATTCGGAGAAAAGAAGCCGATTGCGACGGCCAACGTGCCGACACAGCAGGGTAAAGCGCGGGTGCAGGTTGTGATTCCGCCAGCAACAACCGGCGTGGGGTCCGTGGCGATCCGCCTGCTCCGCGTGAAAACCGTCGATCTGGGCGCGTTCAGCTTCGCCAGC
This sequence comes from Ruegeria sp. CL3, assembly GCF_056536505.1. Taxonomy (NCBI): domain Bacteria; kingdom Pseudomonadati; phylum Pseudomonadota; class Alphaproteobacteria; order Rhodobacterales; family Roseobacteraceae; genus Ruegeria; species Ruegeria sp. CL3. The sequence continues at coordinate 90,964 of NZ_JBQFPT010000014.1, forward strand.
AAAGAGGCGGCGTTGGCAGAAAACAATGATCACAGCGCGCTTGAAAAGGCTCGGGCTGCTCTCGCTGCCGGAACAATGAACTTTGACGAGCTGGCCGACCTTGCGATGCTAAGC
>NZ_JBQFPT010000015.1:0-89625 GCF_056536505.1 Ruegeria sp. CL3
GGCTGTGCCGGGCTGGCCCGAAGGCGCTGTCAGGACGGTGAAAATCGACGGATCCGGGTGGTCGAACAAGATTGCGCCGACCGGGCAATAGGTGCGCAGGTCGTATTTGTAGGGCGCATAGTTGCCGTGCCAGGCCACCACGTCCAGCGGGCTATGACCGATCTGAGTGACGTGGAACTGCCCGCACCATTTGATCGTCACGGTCGAGGGCACCTCTCGGTCCTCGAACGCAGCAACCGGCGCTTTGAAGTCGCGCGGATTGGCCATGCAATTGGCACCAATCGGGCCGCGACCCGGCAGTTCGAACTTCTGGCCGTAATTCTCGCAGACAAATCCGCGTGCCGGACCTTCCAGCACTTCAACACGGTAGAGCAACCCGCGCGGCAGGATCGCGATTTCCTGCGGCTCCAGATCAATGATCCCCAGCTCTGTCACAAAGCGCAGGCGGCCGTCTTGCGGCACCACCAGCAGCTCGGAATCGGCCGAGAAGAAATAGTCGTCCACCATCGAGTCGGTGACCAGATAGACATGGCTGGCCATGCCGACCTGCGTGTTCACATCCCCCGCCGTCGTCATGGTGCGCATGCCGGTCAGCCAGGTCAAAGAGGTGTCAGAATGCGGAACCGGGTCCCAGCGATACTGACCAAGGCTGATCACATCCGGGTCGATACAGGGCGCGGACTTCCAGTAGGGCAGGTCAATTTTCTCATAGCGATGCGAATGCTTGACTGACGGGCGAATTCGGTAGCACCACGTCCGCTCGGGTGGATTCGCGGTGAAGGCCGTGCCGCTGAGCTGTTCGCCATAGAGGCCATAGTTGCAGCGCTGCGGGCTGTTCATGCCCTGCGGTAGCGCGCCAGGCAAAGCCTCGGTCTCAAAATCATTGCCGAAGCCAGGCATATAGCCGGGACGCGTTCCTACAGGTGTGACAGCCTGCGTCAGGCCATGCGGTTCAGCCTTGTTGGTCATCTTGAACTCCTCGGTTTTCTGCTTGTGAATTATTAGTTGTTTTTGTAACTAACAAGCATGTCCCAAGAAAAAGATGATTTTGATCTGCAGAATTTTTTGCCGTTTCTATTGAATCAGGCAGCCGAGGCAGCCTCATTGGAGTTTCAGCGCCTCTACAAGGAACGCTATGGCATGCTGCGCAGCGAATGGCGGGTGCTGTTTCATCTGGGTGTCTTCGGCACTCTGACCGCGAAAGAGATTGGCAAGCGCGCGAAACTGCACAAAACCAAGATCAGCCGCGCGGTTCACAAGCTGGAACAAAGCCGCTACCTCAAACGCACAAGGGATGAGGATGACCGAAGGGTCGAATGGCTGACGCTGACGCCCGCCGGTCAGGCCGTCTATCTAGAACTGAGCGGTATCGCTGAGCGTTATGACGCGAAACTGGCGGGCGCATTCTCGGAAGAAGAGGCCGCCATGCTGAGGAAAATGCTGCGGCGACTGGCAGGTATGGCCTAAGGTCTGGTAATTTCCATCATGCAGCCCACATTCAGGGCAGTACTTTGACGGACAGTTCCATGACCTCTTCAGATCCCATCTTTGACCTTATCGACTGGCTTGTTTCCAAAGGGCTTGAAGGGGCTGGACAGGAAGAATTGCTGGACGGCTTTTGCAACCGCCTGATTGATCTGGGCCTTCCGCTGATGCGATTCCACGCGGCGCAGTCGACGCTGCATCCGCTTTATGGCGGCACTGGCTATAGCTGGTATCGGGATTCCGGCGGGGAATCTGAGCGGTTCGCAAACACCGACACCCCCAGCGAAGTCTGGCAAAGCAGCCCTCTCTATGCGCTTTTGCATGAGGACATGGATGACCTTCGTGTGCGGTTGGTGGACCAGAACGAACCAAGCCGTTTTCCTCTGCTGAATGACCTGCGAGAGATCGGAGCGACGGATTACTATGCAACGGGCGTGTCGTTTGAACGCTCCGAACAGGTGCGCCCGGCGGGTGAGAAAAAGATCGGTGATGGAGTGCTGATGTCCTGGACCAGTGACGCTCCGACCGGTTTTGATGACAGCGATCTGGGGAAAATTCACATAGCTCTGCCGCATCTGGGGCTTGCGTTGAAATCGGCCAAGAACCAGACCATGGCCAAGGATCTGATGCGCGTCTACCTGGGGCGCGATGCGGGGCGGCGTGTCCTGTCTGGCGAAATCCGTCGCGGTTCGTTGCAGCAGATTGATGCGGTGATCTGGAATTTCGATCTCGAAGGCTTCACCACCCTTTCCGAGGATATGCCGGGTCACGAGATCATCGACATGCTGAACGACTATCTTGCCGTTGCCGTGGGCGTGGTACACGACAATGGTGGCAACATCCTAAAATTCATGGGTGACGGGCTGATGGCCATGTTTGATGTGGGAGAGAGCGACGCTGATGCCCGCGCGGCTCTGGCCGCTGTCGCCATGCTGCAAAGCCGGATGGAAGAGTTGAACGCGCAACGACTGGCAGATGGGCAGAGGGCGGCGAATTTCACCCTGGCGCTGCATTCGGGTGAGATCCTCTATGGCAATATCGGCTCGGAAACCCGGCTGGATTTCACGGTGATTGGCCCTGCGGTCAATCAGGCAGCCCGGATTGCCGGGATGCACCGGTCGTTGGGCCAGAGGATTCTCGTTTCCGACGACGTCGCCCGCGCCGCACAACCCTGCAGCCAAGAATTAATTTCGGTCGGGCGCTACATGTTGCGCGGTGTGAACGAACCGAAAGAGCTTTTTACGATCTACAGCCCCACGCAGGACTCGGACGAGACAGAGACCAAGAACGCAACGTAACGGTGGCGTGGCTCGTGCCGTGGTGAAACCCTCTGGTCAAATGGAAAAAAGGGGCGGGCCGCTTAGGTCCGAAAGGGGCGCATGTTCAGGAAGGTTCTAAAATACGCGGTTGGGACGTTGGCATTGGCTGTTGTCGCAGCAGGCGGCTACCTGTGGATCGCGCCACCGGATCTGTTGAAAGTGGGCACCAACTATTCGGCCAAGATCGTCTGTTCGAACGTGTTCCTGGCCGGGCGCGATGCAGAGACTGTGTTGCAAAGCGATGTGCAGGCGCCGGGGCATCCGTTGCTGAAGCAGGTCTCGGTCAGCATCGACGAACAGGGCCAATTGGTCGAGACGCGTATGTTTGGCTTCCTCGCTCCGGCCACATCGCAGTATCGCCCCGGTTTGGGGTGCACCAACGTTCATGCGGCAAAACTGTCAGATCACACGCTACCCGAACCCGCGCCCGTACCCAACGGTCTTTGGCCGCATGGAAATGAGGTGGTTCTGTCCGAGAACCCCGCTCTGAGCGATATTTTGTCAGACCCGTCCTTGCTGGGAGAAGGCTACCGCGCTGTCGTGGTCGTCAAGGACGGGCGCATCATTGCCGAGGCCTATGCTGATGGCTTTGACGCAGAAACACCCTTGCTGGGATGGTCGATGACCAAGACGATCACTGCGGGGCTGATTGGTACGCTGATCCAATCGGGCGACATGGCGTTGGGCGATGATCTGACGGGTGTTTTCCCCGATTGGGCCCGAGACTCGCGCCGCGACATCACGGTCGAGGACATGTTGGCCATGTCCAGTGGTTTGCAATGGGATGAGGAATATGGCGACGTCTCGGACGTAACGCGGATGCTGTATCTCAAGGATGACATGGTCGATTTCGCCGCCGGACGCCCCGCTGCCCATCCCACCGCGACCGAGTTCAGCTATTCCTCAGGAACGTCTACAGTTCTGTCGCGTGTGTGGCAGGACCAGCTTGAAGAAGGCGACCTCGGCTACCCCCGCACGGCATTGTTCGACCCTCTGGGAATGCACTCAGCTGTGATGGAGACTGATGGGGCGGATACATTCGTGGGTTCAAGCTACATGTACGCCACCGCGCGCGACTGGGCGCGTTTTGGGCAGTTTCTGCTGCAGGGCGGTGTTTGGAAAGGCCAACAGATCTTGCCCGAAGGCTACACCGATTGGATGTTCGAACCCGTCGCGACCTCAGACGGGGCCTATGCCAAAGGACATATGTGGCTGGACGGCCCACGTGGTGAGCCTCAATTTGAGGACACCGTCTGGCTGCAGGGCCATGACGGCCAATCCGTAGGCATTTTTCCTTCGCAAAATATGGTCGTGGTGCGCTTGGGGCTGACGCCGTCACGGTTGGGATATTCGCCACTGCCTTTGGCCAAAGCTCTGATCGCGGCTGTGGGTGACGGCTGAAGTGCTGCAGCGTACAGACGGCGGTCACAGATTTTCCTCTTGCTCAGACCTGTTGGGTCGATCTCTGAAAAGAGATTCCAGAGCGGATTGGCCAAATTCGGGTTTCTATCCTGAAATAGAAACACCTGCTCGCAGGCATATCGGTCCAAACGCACTCCTTCTAGCCCTCGATGCTGACCAGTCCCGAAAACTCATTTCTGGCGACACTTAGAATAATCTCCGAAAGGAAGGCGAACGTCTTGTGGTGACCGCTGGACTTTCGCCAAACCAGACCGATGGACCTGTTCAACCGTCCCGGGCGATAGGGCACCAGAACCACATCTCCGCCGACCTCCGGAATTTCAGATGCGGCGTAGAGCGAGGGAAGAAAGGAAACGCCGATATTCACCGCTGTCATCTGCCGAATTGCGTCAAGACTTGTGCCCTCGTAGTCGTGGAGGAGGTTTGCCCCCAAAGTACTGGCGAGGTCCGCTACTTGGTTGTGAAGCGTGAAACGACGAGAGAGCGCCAGAATGCTCTCACCCTTCAGATCTTCGTCATTAGCTATTTCTTTTTGGGCTAGACGGTGATTTCGGGCCACGGCAAGCTTCAGAGGTTCCCGAAGCAGGCGCAGGATCGTGACGTCTGAAGAGTTCACGGGCAATTGCGTTAGAATGAAATCATGTACCCCGCTTAGAAGCTCCTGCATCAGTTCGGATGGCGCTCCGTCTCGAACTGTCAGTTTTAGGTTCGGGTGGTTTTCATGCAGGTGGTGAAAAACACGCGGCAAAAGGTACGGACCTAGGGTTGGTGATGATCCCAGTCGGAACGTGCCCGCAAGCTCGGATTTCATCCGGCCGGAAGTTTCTTGCAGCAAAGCGACCTCTGACAAGATGCTCCGGGTTTTTTCCAGTACTTCGCGCCCCTCTGGTGTCAGCACTGCTCCGGCTCTGCCGCGCTCGACCAGTTTCAGTTCAAGCGCTGCTTCGAGATTGGCAATCTGCAGGCTGAGAGATGGCTGGCTGATACCTATCCGCTCAGCGGCTTTTCTGTAGTGACCAGTTTCGGCCAGCGCTCGGAAGTAAGTCAGTTGTTTTAGTGTCAGCTGCAATTCCATTGATAGGTTTTTCCAATCAAAGTTTCTAACACAATAGGCTATTATATTGGGCCGAAACAACCATCATTACCATGTGGCCTATTTTAGAGCGCTTGTTTTTGGTGCGTTTGCTCGGAGGATTTCATGAATATTCAAAACGAATTTGCCAAAACGGACGATGTCCGCGCATTTCTAGCCTCAGTCCACTTGCCAACTTCGCGATCGCAGGGTGTCCTTTCACGGGACGAAATTGACTGGTGCAAGATGCGTGGCATCGAATTGGCATATGATCCTGTGCAAATCGGATGGGTACCTCTGCTTTGTGAGGACGACATATCTGAAACCTCCAGCCGGCCTCAATCTCGGCAAATTCAGTTGCGTCCTTGGCGGGCGCGGGATGCAGCTGACTATGCCGCCATGCTGTCGTCAGAACGCTTGTGGAAATATTTGCCCGATCGATACCCGGGTCCAATCAGCGAGGATGACGCGCGCCAGTTGATCGAGTTGACAGGTGAAGACCATCACGAAGTCTTGGCCGCCACGGAAGACGACATTGTCATCGGGCAAGCCAGAATGTTGAGGGTGGGACAAGACAGCGCCGAAATTAGCTATTGGATCGGCGAGCAGCATTGGGGCAAAGGGTATGCCAGCTCCATCGTAGCGCAATTCTGCACACAGTGCTTGCGTCTAAACCCTGAGATTAGTCGGCTTTTTGCGGTTGTGCACGAGAGCAATATTGCGTCTCAATCGATCCTCAAGAAGTGCCGCTTTACCGAGATCTCTCGTGACACTGTCTGGATAACATTCGAACGCTACCGCCGCGCGTCTTAGGCTGTAGTGCCCGATTGGGGTTGCCAGGTCTGGCGAGTAAGCGCTTCAAATAGCGCTTAGAAGTCGATCTCGACGCCGGGCAAGTTCAGCTCGCGCATCATGTCGCGCAGCTCCTGACGCGCAGCGATGTTCGAGATGTTCAGCTGTTTGACGCCAATATCTTTGAGGTCCAGCAAAGTAAGGCCGCGGGGAAATAGCTCGCGGAAGATAACCCGCTCGGAAAAGCCCGAAGCGACGCGGAACCCAATGCGTTGAGACAGCATCTCGATCGCGCGTTGCATCTTTTCCTTGTTGACCATGCGCTGAGTACCCACGCGGTTGCGTACGACGACCCAGTCAATCGGTTTCAAGCCAGCCTGCGCCCGCAATTGCCGCGCATTCCACACCATTTCGGAATAGACCGAAGGGCCGAGGATCTTCTCACCTTTGGAGTCAATCCGGGCCAGGAGATCGAAATCAATGAAACTGTCATTCAGCGGTGTGATAAGCGTATCAGCTAGGGAATGCGCCACTTGGCTGAGGCGGGTGTGTGAGCCGGGGCAGTCGATCAGGATAAAATCGCTGTCATTCTCAAGCTGCGAAACAGCCGCCGACAGACGATGGTCATAGATATTCTCGCCCGGTTTCAGGGTGCTGGCGTCGATCTCGGGCAGGTCGTGGTGGCGCGGGCTGGGCAGTGTCGCCTCAGCGTTTTTTAAGAAATTCGCCCGGTTCTCGAAATAGCGTCCCAAGCTTCGCTGGCGCAGGTCCAGATCCAGCGTGCTGACCTTGCGGCCCAGACGCGCCAGAGCGGTGGCCACATGCATGGAAACGGTCGATTTGCCTGCGCCGCCCTTTTCGTTCCCCACTACGATGATATGTGCCATGCCGTCGTTCCCAAGCCCTGCCGTGTTTGTCCACACGTTGTTATGAGCCACTATATGTTGTGTCAGCGGGGAAGAAAAGAACCTCGGAGCGTTGTTTCGACCAATATCAGGCTCTAATTTGGAAAACCCAATCGCTTTCGCAGTTTAGAACGCCATGCTTGCCAAAACCGGGTCCGTGATTCACTGTTCAATCGGGGATCGGACAGGAGGATACCGGTTGGAGCAGCTGTTCCTGAGCGTTCTGAATGTGGTTTTACCGGTCCTGATTTGCGTGGGCATCGGGTATGGGCTGGCGCTTACCAAGTCTCCGTTTGACAATAAGGTGGTCGGAGGGATCGTCTCGCGGGTCGGCTATCCGACCCTGATCCTGTCGCATCTTGCGGGCACCAAGCTGAATCTGGGCACGTTTCTGGATATGATGAGCGCCGCCGCGCTGGCTGTGGCCAGTTTTGGCGTTCTGGGCTTTGTGTCGCTGCGGTTTCTGCGCCTGCCTGTAAGGGCGTTTCTGACCCCTCTGATGCATGGGAATGTGGGCAATATTGGCCTACCGATCACTCTGCTTGCGCTGGGCGATGCGGGGATGGCCTACACAATGGCCTTTGTCGTCGTTGTGCTGATCAGCATCTTTACCGTTGGCATGTGGATCCCGGCGGGAGTGTTCTCGGTCAGAAAGCTGGTCACATCGCCGATCATTTATTCCGTGGCCCTGTCGCTGATCCTGATGGCTACAGGGACCAGCCTGCCGCAACCGATTGCCAAGTCCTTCGATATTCTCGGCGGGTTGTCGATCCCTCTGATGTTGCTAACACTGGGCCACACGCTGGCGACGCTAAGGATTGCCAGTCTGGGGCGTGCCGTCTTGCTGACCGGACTGCATCTGGTCATGGCTGTGGGCATCGCCATGGGTCTGGTCTGGCTCTTCGGCTTCACAGGTGCCGAGCGTGGCGCCCTGATCCTGTGCTGCCTGATGCCGTCCTCGGTGGCGACATACCTGTTCATCGACCAGCACGTGCCGGAATACGGCCCGGATGTCGCCGGGTTCATCCTAGTCTCCACCCTGACCACCATACTCGTCCTACCGCTGGCACTGACCTACTGGATTTGACGTGAACGCTATGCGTAGCTGCAAAAATCGCTAGTCTACTGATAAATTGCGGTTAAGAGCCATAAGCTCAGGGTGAAACGATGAACGGAAAGACGCCGACAGACGTAACCCCACAAGCCCGCGCCCGCGTGGTGCTGGCGATGACGGCAATCTGCATGATGGTTGTGGGATTCAACACCACCGCCGTCGCGACGATCCTACCTAACCTGAAGGCCGAATTCGACCTGACACCGTCCGGCCTGCAATGGGTAATGGCGATCTATACCGTCGCAAGCGCCTCACTTGTTACCATCGTCAGTCGTCTGGGCGATATCACCGGCAAGATGGGGGTTTTCTTCTTTGGTATGGTCGTCTTTGCCTTCGGATCTGGCTCGGTCCTGATTGCGCAAGACGCAACCATGCTGTTAATCGGGCGCGGTGCGCAAGGCGCGGGGGCGGCGGCGTTGTTCGGAACCTCTCTTTCCCTGCTGACAGCGGCGACTCCTGAGGAGCAGAGGGCAGGTGTCACCGGATTCTGGGGCGCTATCGTCGGGCTGGCTATCGGAGTTGGTCCCATCGTAGGCGGTGCCTTTGGGCATTACATTAGCTGGCGCGCGGTGTTTGCCGCCGATCTGGTTCTGCTGGTCGTGGCCTTCACCATTGGATTGCATGTCAGCAAACGGAAGTACGTGCCTGACACACGCCTTGCCGGGGCACGATTCGACTATCCTGGAGCAGTTGCCATTCTGTTGTTTCTCGGGCCGCTGTCCTTTGCGCTTAGCAATGGGGAAAGCGGCGGGTGGAGCACACCACTGACGCTAATACCGCTGGCTGTGGCGGCCCTGGCGACCGTCCTGCTGGTCATTGTCTCGCGTCGCAGTGATGACCCGTTGATCGAACTGCGGTATTTCCGCCATCCGCGTTACTTCATGGCCGCCGCGGGAATGTTCTTTACCGGTTTCACGCTTTTCTGTTTCTTTGTCTATTTCAACACATTTGTGCAATCGCCAGATGCCTTTGGCTATACCTCCATCGGAGCTGGTTTGGCGATCATGCCGCTAAGCCTCAGCATGTTTGTCATATCTGTCACCGCGCCCCGCTTTCTGGCACCCTACAGTTTTCAGTGGCCGGTTGCGATCGGACTGGGTGCAATGGCTTGTGGGTTCCTGTTGCTGACGACAGTTTCGAATACCACGCAATATTCCGAGATTTGGTGGAAGCTGCTGATCGTCGGCATCGGGTTGGGTATCTGTTTCTCGCTCCTGCCGCGTCTCGGCCTTCGCTTGCTGCCCGAAGAGCATGTTGGGCAGGGCTCAGGCGTGATCAACGCCTGTCTCTATTTCGGAGCCACCTTGGGGGCAGTGGTCGGTGGGTTGGCAGAGTCCATCACCATTCGTCGGGGCCTGTCCGAAGTGATTGACGCACTACCCGCTGGATCAACGCAGCGTACTGATCTGGCACATGCGCTAACCCACGGCAAACCCGGCCAGGTTCAGCAGTTACTCACCAGCTTGGAGCCGACAGCAGGAACTGCTCTGGCTGAGGCTCTAAGGGACTTGCAGGACAACGCCTTTGACAGCGCGATGGTGGTCGCCGCGATTGCCGCTCTGATCGGGATGGTTTTGGCGCTGCTGCTTCTGCGCGGACCAGTGCCGCCGCTACACAGTGCTGTGGAACTGACGAAGTAAGAAAGTCATCGATACGATCTTCTTTTGGAAACAGGTCCGCGTGGCGTGCATCACGCATTTGGTCGGAAACAAAAAAGGCCGCCCCCAAGGGACGGCCTTTCGAAATCGAACGGGGTGAGGCTTAGAAGCCCAGACCTTCGTATTTCTTTTTGAACTTCGACACGCGGCCGCCGGCGTCCATCAGGCGCGACGAGCCACCGGTCCATGCGGGGTGCACGGAGGGGTCGATTTCCAGAGCCAGCTGATCGCCTTCGCTGCCCCAGGTGGACTTCATTTGAACAACGGTGCCATCGGTCATTTTGACGTCGATGACGTGATAATCGGGATGGATGTCTTTTTTCATCTTTCCGTTCCTTACGCTTCGGCGCCAGCTTTGGGCTTGTAGTTGGTGACCTCTGCGATACGTGCGGATTTACCACGACGGGTGCGCAGGTAGTACAGTTTGGCGCGACGAACGCGGCCACGGCGAACAACGGTGATGCTGTCGATGTTGGTCGAATGCAGCGGGAATACACGCTCCACGCCTTCGCCGAACGAGATTTTGCGGACGGTGAACGAACCGGCGATGCCGTTGCCACCTTTACGCGCGATGCAGACACCTTCGTAGTTCTGCACACGGGTACGCGACCCTTCGGTCACTTTAAAGCCGACACGAACGGTGTCACCGGCTTTGAAATCGGGGATGTCTTTCCCCAGGGCGGCAATCTGTTCCGCCTCAAGCTGTGCGATCAGGTCCATCGCATTCACTCCTATCTGCTCGTGGTTGGTCCACGAAGTTTGGGCACGGCCTGAGAGCTCTTGGTCTTCACCGGGTCCTGCGCACAGCCCGCCAGAGGTCAGATCGAATGTTCCTTAAGTCCGGTCTGCCCTGACACGCGGTGGCCGAAGAAAGCCAAGCGGTGCGCCGTAAAACAAACCAAAACACCGGAGTCGCATCACGCGGCACCGGATTGCGCTGCTTTAGGGGGTTTGCGGACAGGGATCAAGCCCAAATCGCAGGCACCGGCGGTGGGATTTTGCCAATTCCCGAATGCGCCGTTGCTTTGTGCGTTGGATCAGGCATTCTGAGGTCAATTACAAGAGCAGTTATTTCAGGCTGAAACAATGACCCGATTTGCAATCATGCTGGCCCTGGCGGCTGCAGTTTTGATGTCCTGCGGACGCAGAGGACCTCCGCCGCAGGTCGTAGAGGCCACGCCGGGCGTGGACCGGACCGCGCCCGCAGTGATCTACCCCGATTTTGGCGATGCCGATCCACATGACTGGGATGGGCGACATCCCGGGCTGTACCCGGTTCACGGATTGGATGTGTCGCGTTGGCAAGGGCCGATTGACTGGCGTCAGGCCAAGGCCTCGGGCGTCAGCTTTGTGTTCATGAAAGCGACCGAGGGGGGTGATTTTACCGACCCGATGTTCGACGAACATCGCCGCGGCGCGCAGGCGGCGGGTGTGCCGTGGGGGGCGTATCACTATTACTATTTCTGCCGACCGGCCCGCGAACAGGCGCAGTGGTTCATTCAGAATGTCCCGAAAGGTGCGGACCTGCCGCATGTGTTGGACATGGAATGGACGCCGCATTCGAAAACCTGCACCCTGCGCCCTGATGGCAAAATCGTCCGGGCCGAGGCGCAAAAGTTCCTCGATATCCTCGAACGGCACTATGGTCGCCGACCCATCGTCTACACGACTGTGGATTTCTACCAGGATACCGACATCGGACGGCTGTCAAAGACCGAGTTCTGGTTGCGCTCGGTCGCGGGACATCCTCGCCAGGTCTATCCCGGCGCGGTCTGGAGGTTCTGGCAGTACACTGGCACCGGGCTGGTGCCGGGTGTTCAGGGCAAGGTGGACATCAACGTCTTCAGCGGTCCGCCCGAGATCTGGGCGCAGTGGAAAGGGTAGACGCCTTAGGATTGAGGCGCAGCGTAGCTTTCCACGGTGCCGCCCGCGACAAGGTGATCGAGCCTGCGCAAACGTTCCTTACCGTAGGCGTTGCGCAGCCAGAATGCTTCTCCTTGGGTCAGCACGCGGCGGTCAAAGCCGCGCTCGCTCAGGCAGCGGTCTACCTGATCCATCTCGCCTTGCGCTCTGAGTTCGTGTCGGCTGCCATATGCTAGCACGGAACCGACCAAAGGTGACGACATCAGGATGAAAGCTGGATAGGCTCCAATCACTGCGGCATTCCCGCCGATGTCTGCTTCGTTCGAGCAAGACAAAACCGCGTTTCTGGCGGAAGCCATATTATGTCCGGCCTGAGTTGGCACGGAGTTTTCCAAAGCACTGGTCGCGCATGCCGAGACAAGTGCGCAGCCCAAAAGTATTAGCTTTTTCATGAATTGCCGTTCTTTCAAATATGCGAATCTTTTGAGTCCATCGCAAAACTCAAGGATGAGTAGGTCACGATTTTCTCAACTTCAATTAGCATCGGCTTTATCTGTGGACCTGCGGTTTGCGGGCCACAGTCGCCTGTGTCATTTGAAAGATTTCTGCTTGGCGCGAAGGTAGTTGTCCCACACATCAGGCCGCCGTTCCCGCGTTATGTCCTCGGCCATTTGTTGGCGCCATTCGGCGATGCGGCCGTGGTGGCCGGACATCAGGACCTCGGGGATCGGGCGGCCGTTCCATTCTGCGGGGCGCGTGTATTGCGGGTGTTCCAGCAGGCCCGAGGAAAAGCTCTCTTCCTCGGTCGAGGCCTGATTGCCCAGCACGCCGGGGATCAGCCGCACGGTGGCGTCGATCAGAGCTTGCGCCGCGATCTCGCCGCCGGTCATGACGAAATCGCCGAGGCTGACCTCTTGCACGCCGTAATGCTCCAACACGCGCTCGTCCACGCCCTCGAACCGACCGCAGAGCAAGGTCATCCCATCGCAGCGCGCCAGGTTCTGCATCATCCGCTGGTCCATACGCTTGCCGCGCGGGCTGAGATAGATAAGTGGCCAGTTGCCTCGGATACCGGCCATGGTCTGTTCGATGGCAGGCCCCAGCACATCGGCCCGTAGCACCATACCCGCGCCGCCGCCTGCGGGTGTGTCATCCACATTGCGGTGTTTGCCGATCCCGAACTGGCGCAGATCAACTGTTTCCAGCTGCCAAAGCCCCTCTTGCAAGGCCTTACCTGTCAGGCTTTCGCCCAGAACACCGGGGAAGGCGCTGGGAAACAAGGTGATGATCTTGGCCTTCCACACGCCGTGCAGATCCGGCGTTGGAGTCATCAACTCGCGCGGTTGCAGAGTGGGTCGGATGGCCTTGCGACCGTGGGATTTGCTTGGTTTATCTGTCATGACTGGGAAACCAGATCGTCCTTGGCGCGTTTGATGAGGGCCTTCTTTTGCGCCATCAAGTCCGCATCGTCCAGCGCGGAACGGTTCAATTCCAGCAGTTCCAGCAGAACATCATCAGCCGGACGGGTCTTGTGTGGCTCCGGCGCGACCAATTTGAACATCTTGTCGCGCGGCAGGTTCAGAAATGCCGCAAACGGAGCGCCCGGACCAAAGCGCCGCTTGCGCAGGTCCTCCATCCACTCGGTCTGGACCTTGACCAGCGGCAGCCGGTCCTGAAGCATATCCGCCGTCTCTTTCGGGGAGGGCAGGTGGTTCAGCGCCTCCCGGAATTCGTCATAGTCCTGCACCAGCCGTGTCCGCCGCAGATCATGTGCCCAGAGGCTGCGCATCCAATCCTCTCGCTGTCGTAAGGACAAATAAATCGTAAGCTCGACCGGCCCCAGCCGTTCTGTCACCCGCTCAACCAGCGTTGTCGCCAATTCTGGGGTCGCCCCGTAGCCTTCGGCGCTGTTGCGACTGGGGCGCAGGCCGGCGAAGTTTTCCTCGCTGAGGATCAGGCCGCGACTGGTGCCAAAATCGATCGGGTCCAGAAGCGCGCGGACACCTGTTTCGAACTCGGCCAGTGTGCTGTTCATCCGATAGACCGAATGCCGCGTGGCGATGTCTGCAAGTCCGGTTTTGCGGGTCTTGTAGGGTAGGATCAGCGAAAAATGGGGCCAGATCAGCTGACGGTTCTTGTAGAGAAACGACTGCGCAACGGTGGTGCCGGTCTTGTGCAAACCCAGATGCAGCAGAACGCGCCGCATCAGATCAGGCCTTCAGGCGGATCGGCAACGATGCGACCGGCCTCCAGATCAACCGTCGGAACAGCTTCCAGCGTGAACGGCAGCAGGACAGTCGATTTCAGACCCGGCCCGTGCAATTCCAACAAATCCGCCGCGCCGTGATTTTGCACGGACTTCACCTTTCCCAGAAGGGTGCCGCCAGTGTCATATACCTCCAGCCCTATGAGATCGGTGTGATAGAACTCGTCATCCGGCAGAGAAGGCAGTTGATCCCGCCGGGCATACAGGCGCAGGCCGTTCAGGGCGTCCGCCTCTTCCTTGGTTTCAACCCCGCCCAGACGCGCCGCAAATCCGTTTTTGATCGCGCGGGTGAGTACCACGGGAAATCGCTCTTTGCCGTCTTCGTCGGTCAGTGGCGAATAGGCTTCGATGTCTTCCGGCACGGCGCAAAAGCTTTTCAGCCGCACCTCGCCGCGCACACCGTATGAGCCCGCAATGCTGCCGACGCAGATCAGATCACTCATTTGAGCCTTCCGTTATACATAATCCGTTTCGCCATTGCCCGATCACGTCGCAGGCTTCGCGCTGGTTGTTGCGTTCAAAGAACACGCCAACAATAAATGCGATCAGCAACAGGATGGGAAGCCGTAACAATCCGAACATCGGCCTATCGCACCTCGATCGGCAGAGTCTCGTCGCGGTCTTCCCAACCGGCCCTTTCCAACTCGGGCGTGTCGGTTTCTTCTTCCGGCCAGCCGACGCAGAAATAGCCGATAAGCCGCCAGTTGTCTGGCACGTTCAGGTCGGTGTTCATTTGGTCGGGGTCCAGGATTGAGACCCAGCCCAGCCCCAGCCCCTGCGCGCGCAGGGCCAGCCAGACCAGGGTGATGGCCGAGACAACCGAATAGCGCCGCATCTCGGGCATGGTGCCTGCACCCAGACCCTGACCTTTGCTGGTGGTGTCATCGCAGAACACCGCCAATTGCACCGGTGCCTCTTGCATACCCGAAAGTTTGAGGCCGCTATACAGCTGTGCTTTCTCACCGGAATACCCGGCCAGAGCGTCCGCATTGGCGGTTTGGAAATTCTTGAGCGCCGCGTCGCGCGCGGCCTTACTTTCGACGCGGATCACGCGCCAGGGTTCACTGAGCCCCACCGAAGGGGCCAGCAGAAACGCGTCGAGGCAGCGCGTCAGCACTGCCTCGTCCACAGGGTCGGTGCGGAACCGACGCACATCGCGCCGGAGCCGCATCAACAGATCGAACTGCGTGCGAAAATCCTCGGTGAAAGCCTGATCCTGCACGCGTCGGCCTGCTTATTCTTCTGCTGCAGCTTCTTCAGCCGGTGCAGCAGCTGCTTCGGCAGCTTCAGCAGCCTTTGCAGCTTTCTCTTCCGCGCGCTCTTGGGCTTTCTTGCCCGGAGTACCCTTGTTCGGGTTGTTGCGCTCGGCTTTGTCACGGGTGCCAGCAGCTTCGAGCATACGTGCGATACGGTCGGTGGGCTGAGCGCCCTGATCCAGCCAGTACTGGATGCGTTCCATGTTCATTTTCACGCGCTCTTCGCTGTCTTTCGGCAGCAGCGGGTTGTAGGTGCCCAGTTTCTCGATGAAACGGCCATCGCGAGGCATACGGCTGTCAGCCGCAACGATGCGATAGAAAGGACGTTTTTTCGAGCCGCCGCGGGCGAGACGAATTTTCATTGCCATGGTGTTATCTCCTTAAGATGGCGTGTGCCGGGAATTGCCCGGTCAATTCTGGTGTTTGTTGAACCGGAGGTTCACTCTTGATGTTTCCGGTGGTGACGGATGACTTCCTGAATGATGAAATTCAGAAAAGCCTTGGCGAAATCGGGGTCCAGATCGGCCTCTTTCGCCAGGTCTTCTAGCCGTGCGATCTGCGCGGCTTCGCGCGTGGGATCGGACGGGGGAAGGTCGTGTGTCGCTTTCAGCTTGCCAACGGCCTGCGTGTGCTTGAACCGCTCGCCCAGCGTATAGACAAGGATCGCGTCCAGCCGGTCGATGCTTTCGCGATGCTCTTTCAGCAGCGACGCAGCCTGTGTCACGGGGTTGGTCATTGGCCGATCCTTTCGGAGGTCAAAGCAGTGTCAGAAACGGTGATACGCGGGTGACGCCACATCTGGGCTTTCTTGCCCAGCAGCTCGGCCTCGCGCTCATAGGTGGCGCCAAGACGCTCGGCCAAAGCGCGCGAGCGGTCATTTGCGTGGGCGATATAGGACATAACGCCGTTCAGGCCTTGATGCTGGGCAGCGTAGTGGCGCGCGGCTTGTGCGGCCTCAAAGCCCAGACCTTTGCCTTCGGCCTGCTCCATCAGGGTCCAGCCCAGTTCTGGCTCATCCCAGCCCGGAGCAAAGATCATACCCACCCAGCCGACGAACGCGCCGCTCGATTTTTCGGTTAGATGCCACAGTCCATAGCCGTTGAGCGCCCAATGACCCAACCGTTTAACCAGAGAGTCCCAGCTGCCCAGCTCATCCTTCGGACCTCCGACCATATAGCTGCGTTCTGTTTCGAAGAACGCAGTCATCGCGGGCAGGTCGTCCTGATGCGGTGCGCGCAGGATTAGACGTTCGGTTTCGACAGTGGGGATCGTGAAAGAGGTCATGCGTAGGCCTCCATTCCACCGTTCACCAGATCCGCCGGGGCAGGGTGCCGCCAGATTTCCGAGGTCCCATACTTGGGATGCTCGTAGATGTATTCAAACTGTGCGCCCAGACGTTTGGCAACGGCGATGCTGGCGTGATTTTCAGGGTCGATCAGCGAGATCGCAGTATCCCAACCCAGAACATCATAGGCATAGCTGCGCGCTGCAAACCCGGCCTCAGTCGCGTATCCCTTGCCAGTGGCGTGGTTCAACAGCGTCCAGCCAACCTCGGGTTCAGGCCAGCCTTCGGGGCACCATAGACCGACACGACCAAGATAGTCGCCGGTGTCTTTTTCATCGACGCTCCAGTATCCGTAGCCGCGCAGCGACCAATGGCCCAGCAGAGCCGCGATCACACGCCACACCTCGTCCCGACGCATCTGACCGCCGACATACTTCGCAGCTTCGCTGGCGAAGAACGCAGTGTCTGCGTCCAGATCCGCGTCGGACGGCGCGCGCAGGATCAGGCGCTCGGTCTCAAGCTGGGGGATATGAGGCGTGAGGGCAGTCATCTACTTCTTCTTGCCAAACCCGCTGAGGCCTTGGGGCAGGCCCATGCCCCCGCCCAGTCCGGGCAGGCCACCGGGCATCTTGCCACCCATCGCCTTGGCCGCCTGTTCCAGTGCTTTGGGGTCCATACCTGCGGCCATTTCTTCTGGCGAGGGACCGCCTTTACCAAACATGCCCTTCATGGCCTGTTTCAGCATCTTGCCTTTGCCCATCTTGCCCATCTTCTTCATCATGTCCGACATCTGCCGGTGCATCTTGAGCAGCTTGTTGAGGTCGCTAACCTCCATCCCCGAACCCGCTGCAATCCGTTTCTTGCGGCTGGCCTGCAGCAGCTGCGGGTTGGCGCGCTCGCGTTTGGTCATCGACTGGATCATGGCGATCTGCTGACGCAGGATTTTGTCGTCGAGACCAGCTTGATCCATCTGCTTGGCCATTTTGCCCATGCCCGGCATCATGCCCATCATGCCCTGCATACCGCCCATCTGGATCATCTGTTCCAGCTGCATTTTCAGGTCGTTCATATTGAACTGACCTTTGACCATGCGCTTCATCATGCGCTCGGTCTGTTCCATCTCCATCGTTTCCTGGGCCTTTTCGACCAGAGCAACGATGTCGCCCATGCCCAAAATACGACCAGCGATCCGGTCCGGCTCGAAGGTTTCGAGCGCGTCCATCTTCTCGCCCAGACCAACAAAACGGATCGGCTTGCCAGTAACCGCGCGCATCGACAGCGCCGCACCGCCGCGCCCGTCACCGTCCATCCGGGTCAGAACCACGCCCGAGATGCCGACCTTGGCGTCGAACTCCTCGGCGACTTCAACTGCGACTTGACCGGTCAGGCCGTCAACGACCAGCAGGGTCTCGCGCGGGTCAACAACATTGCGGACCTGTTCCACCTCGTCCATCAGGACTTCGTCGATATGCAGACGGCCCGCGGTGTCGAGCATGTAGACGTCGTAGCCGCCCAACGTTGCCTGCTGCTTAGCGCGTTTGGCGATATCGACCGGCGATTGGCCCGGCACGATCGGCAGCGTATCGACGCCGACCTGTGTACCCAAAACGGCCAGCTGGTCCATCGCGGCTGGGCGATAGACGTCAAGCGAGGCCATTAGGACCTTCTTGCCCTCTTTCTCTTTCAGGCGCTTGGCGAGCTTACCGGTGGTCGTGGTCTTGCCCGAGCCCTGCAGGCCGACCATCAGGATAGGGGCAGGCGGGTTGTCGATCTTCAGCTTGCCGGGGTCTTCCTCGCCACGCAGGGTTTCGACCAGCGCGTCGTGCACGATCTTGACGACCTGCTGGCCGGGCGTGATCGACTTGGTCACCGCCTGTCCTGTCGCCTGTTCCTGCACCTTCTTGACGAATGCGCGTGCCACGGGCAGCGAGACGTCGGCCTCAAGCAGAGCAACACGAACCTCGCGCAAGGCTGTCTTGACGTCTTCCTCGGACAGCGCACCTTGTTTTGTCAGCCGATCAAAGACGCCAGAAAGGCGTTCGGATAGATTTTCAAACATGCCTTCGGCCTCCTATGCCGGTTTAGATGTGGCATCCCCTAAGTAGGAAACGCCGGTTAAATGCACAATTGCCCCCACGGGCGAAACTCGCTGGTGGGGGGCGATCCCTGAACTACTAAAGGGACCGGAAGATCATACGCTTCCGGATGTTTGGGAGGGGCTTTAGGCGGATTGGCTGTCAGAGTCAACCTTGCGCGCCGGAAGCCAGGCATTGACCGCATCGACCATCCTCTGCGCGCCGCCTCCGCTGATGTAAGCTTCGACAATCGGGTGACGACCGGCACTCATGCCCTTTTCCAGAATCAAAACGGGGCGATGCATCTTGGACGAGTTTCCTTTGCGGCTCGAGGTGGTGGTCTCCACCTCGGCATGGGACAGGTTCGACAGTTCATGTTCCACGGTGTCATATCCAAAGATCGATTGGCGGCGGATCAGGATGCTGTTTGTGCGACGGTCCAGTATGACCTGCACGCGTCGCACAAAGACACAGAAGGCGCCAAAGCCCAAACCGCCACCGACTAGGGCAAAGAAAATACCGAAGAAGATGCCCTCACCCCCTTCGGTGGCCATGAAGAGGCCTGCGCCGACGAAACAGAGGATGAAGACAACCAACATGATGCCCATCAGCCAGGGTGTATTGGACAGGATCAATTGGTCGGGGGTGTTGCGCGAGACTTTCATGGCGGCACGCTAGCATCGAATTCGAGGGCTGTCGTGGCTTGAATTCGCCCGCATGTTGCGCGATTAGCGCGTCAAACAGGAGGGTCTCATGGACGCATCATCCGCTTTTCAGGACACATTGCCGCTCAGTTCCGATGCGTTGTTGGCGCAGCTGGATGATTGGGGGTTGGAGTATCGGCTGCATTCTCATGTGCCGCTGCGCACAGTTGAGGATGCAAAGGCCGTTGAGGACCAGTTTATGGTGCCGGGTGAGAATGCCTTGCGGTCGAAGAACCTGTACCTGCGCGACAAGAAAAAGCGCAACTATCTGGTGACGCTTGAACAGAGCCGTGAGATTGACCTCAAAGCGCTGGGCGCTGAACTGGGGATCGGCAATCTGTCTTTCGGCTCGGCGGATCGGTTGTTGCAGAACCTTGGCATCCGACCGGGTGCAGTCAGCCCGCTGGCGATGATCAACGGGGTTCAGAATAACGTGCGGTTCTTCATGGATGCATCGGCACAGCAGGCCGACGTGATCTACATGCACCCGCTGGTCAATGACCGAACCGTCGCAATGACGCAGTCCGATTTGATGGCGTTCTTCGACCGGATCGGATGCGACGTGACCTGGCTGCCTTAGTCAGTCCTCCAACGCTTGTTTCAGCGCGGCGGCTACATGGGCCGCCGACGGGTTGATGAACAAATGTCCGTCGGCTTCGAACACAGGGTCGTCCAGATGGTTGGGGAAGGCCAGCGGCAGTTCCGTACAAGCCAGCAGGATGGCCGTGCCCGGCTCTGCATGCTTGTTACAAAAAGCCAACAGCTGGTCATGAGCGGATTCTGACGCACCGCCGTAACACTCGCTGTCGATCATGGCCTGCATCTCGGCGATTTCGACTTCGGGCAGACGATCATTCGCGGCGATGCCCTCATCGGCCAACCTGTCTGCGTAGTTGGTCGCCTGCATCGTCACGGTTGTACCCAAAACCAGCGCCCGTGACGCGCCTGTTGACGCGGTGACTTCGGCCGTCGCGTCGAAGATGCTGAGAATGGGCATCGACACGCCCTGCCGGATCGCATGAAGACGTGCGTGTGGAGTGTTTGAGGCGATGATCCCAAAATCACATCCCCCATTCTCCAAGGTCAGAAGCGCTTCGCGAAACACTGCGTCGAATGCGGCCCAACTGGCCTCATCGCCGGCCACACCCCGCAAGGCCCGTGTTTTGGCTTGCGTGACAGACTCGATTGTCATTGGCGGGATGGGTAGGGGGGACCCGTGTCCGCGCGCGGCGAAATATCGCCCGGCCCCTTCGGAAATCGCGCGGTAATAATCCACGGTCGAGGCCCAGCCGACGCCCCCAAGAATTCCGATCTTTTTCATGATAAACGCCCAATCCGCAGAAAGCTACTGCTGCGCAGATTGGACGTTTCGATCTTCTTTGACCAGAGCCTGATTAGGCGGCCAGTTCACCAATGGCTTTGTGGGCATTTTTGACCGACGAGTCGGCATCAATGGCCAATTGATCTGCAGCTACGACGTCGACGTCAGTGATGCCGATGAAGCCTAGAACATGCTTGGCGTAATTGGTTGCAAAGTCGATTTCAGACCCGACTGCCGTGCCACCTGATGCGATTGCCAGAACGGCGCGTTTGCCTTCAAGGAGACCTTTGGGACCGTTTTCGGTGTAGGAGAATGTCAGACCCGCCCGGGCAACAAGATCAATCCACGCCTTGAACGCCGCCGGGACCGAGAAGTTGTAGATGGGCAATCCGATCACGATGGTATCGGCGCGTTGCAGTTCGTTCACCAGCTCGTCGGACAGGGCCAGTTGATCGCGCTGAACGGCATCGCGTTGGTCTGCCGGGGTGAAGTTGGCGGCGATCCAGTCCTCGGTCAGCAGGGGCAGGGGGCTGGCCAGATCGCGGCGGATGATGCGTTCCGCGCCAAGATGCTGGACGATGCGATGCGACAGGTCTCGGGTTGCTGATCCGGTGCGACGGGCCGAGGCGTCGATATGCAGGATTGTTTTGGTCATGATGTCCTCATTGGGGAAATTTCGCTCTGCTCCCAATATGAGCGTTGCGCTGGCGAACAAAACTCGGCTAAGTCAACATTGAGTGTTTGAAATTGCACATTATGAGGTCGTGATGGACAATTGGGACGAAGTCAGAACCGCGTATCAGGTGGCCCGCATGGGAACGGTCAGCGGCGCGGCCGAGGTTCTTGGCGTGCATCATGCGACGGTCATTCGCCATATCGACGCCATCGAGGCGCGTCTGGGCGTGAAGCTGTTCCAGCGTCATGCGCGGGGGTACACCCCGACCGAAGCGGGTGAGGACCTGTTGCGCGTGGCCCAAGCCACAGAAGATCAGTTCAACCAATTGGTTGGTCGCATGAAAGGGCGCGGCGATGACGTCTCGGGCGAGTTGGTCGTAACCTCTCTGGCGTCGCTGGCCCCTCTGGTCGTGCCGACATTGACCGAGTTTCAGAAGTCACATCCGGGCCTGATCGTGCGCTATCTGACCGGGGATCGTCTGTTCCGACTGGAATATGGTGAGGCACATGTGGCCATTCGTGCCGGTGCCGCACCCGATCAACCAGACAACGTGGTACAGCCCTTTGTCGCGCAGGAAGTCGGGCTCTACGCTAGCAAGGATTATATCGCGAGGCGCGGCAAACCTTCGGGCGTCGAGGATTTTGGCAACCACGCCTTTGTCGGAAATGACGACGAAAACAGCCGCGCGCCGTTTTCTCGCTGGCTGCGTGCGAATGCACCGGTTGAGGCAATGACCTTCCTGTGTTCCAACAACTTCACCTGCGGCGAAGCGGTTCTGGCCGGGGCAGGGATAGGCTTCATGGCCCGGTGGGAGGCCGCGCGCCATCCCGAACTCGAAGAGGTCATGGAGCCCCTGCCGGAATGGTCCGGCAAGCTGTGGCTGGTGACCCATGTGGACCTGCATCGCACGACCAAGGTGCAGTCCTTCCTGCAATTCCTGAAGGACCAGTCCAAGGGCTGGCTGCCATGAGCCCACAAGCGCGTGGCCATCTGGCCATGCTGGTCTTCTCGGCCCTGGTCGCGGGCAGTTTCTCGTTGGGGTCGATCATCGCCAATGAGATCGCCCCGGCGGCGCTGAACGCGGTGAGGTTCGGGATAGCAGCAGGTGTGATCGGCCTTGCCGCATTGGCCACCACCGGTTTGCCACGCAGCGCGGCGCAGGCGCCTTGGCGGTATCTTGTGCTCGGCGGGCTGTTTGCCACCTATTTCGTGCTGATGTTCTACGGCCTGCAAACCGCCCCTCCGGTCAGCGCGGCTGCGGTTTTCACCTTGACGCCCGTGATTGCCGCCTTCGCCGGGTGGACGCTGTTGCGTCAGGTCACGACGCCCCGGATGGCACTGGCCTTGGTGGTCGGTGCGACGGGCGCACTTTGGGTGATCTTTCGCGCTGATTGGCAGGCGTTCCGGGCGTTCTCGATCGGCGGGGGCGAGATCATCTATTTCTGGGGCTGCGTTGCCCATGCGATCTACACCCCGATGGTGCGCAAATTGAACCGGGGTGAGCCAGCTGTTGTCTTTACCTTCGGCACGCTCGTCGCCGGGTGCCTGTTGCTTACCGGCTTTGGCTGGCGCGATATCCTTGCGACCGACTGGGCCAACCTTCCGGGTATCGTCTGGCTGGGCCTGCTCTACCTGTCCTTCTTTGCGACAGCTGTCAGTTTCGTGCTGGTGCAGTTCGCCGCTTTGCGCCTGCCCTCGGCCAAGGTGATGGCCTATACCTATCTTGTCCCAAGCTGGGTGATCTTGTGGGAGATCGCGCTGGGCAACGGCATCCCGACGGGCCTTATTCTGGGTGGGGTCGGGCTGACCATCCTCGCACTTCTCATGCTCTTGAAAGACGAAGCGCCCGCTCCGCAAACAGCGCCGGAGTGACTCTTGTGCTTGAACCCAGCTGTGGCAGAATTCGACCATTGCACGAAAGGAACGCAAAAATGACCCGAGTTTTCGTGATTGGAACGGCCCTTTTCCTCTGTGCCTGTGCCCCGAGCGGCGCTGACCAGAAGGAATCAGATCTGCAGGCCAGTTGTGAGGCGCTGGTCTCGGCGGAAACTGGGGTGGCATCTGGTGATGTCCAAGCGACCTCAACGCAGTCAGAGGCAACAGGAACGGTCGTGAGCGTCTCTGTGGCGGGTGCTGAAGCGCCCTGGATTTGCCGGGCCGATGCGACCGGTGTGATCACCGGTGTAGGATACAGTCAGGAGGGGTAAACCGGCCCTTTTTTAAAGGGGTTGAGCCAGATCAAGGCCCCAAATTGCGTTGTCCTCTAACCTCAAACCTGGAGAGAGGAGGAATTCATGTACAATCACATCATGATCCCTGTCGACTTGCATATGCCGCCTGAGGTCCAGAAGGCAACTGCAGTCGCGGCTGAAATCGCCAAATGGCAGAGCGCCAAGGTTACCCTCGTCAGCGTGACGGGTATGCAGCCTGGCGAGGCCTTGCAAACGGATGAGGCGATTGCCGAAAGCCTATCGGCGCTGGCAGACGAGATCGGCAAACTAAGTGGCACCGAGGTTGACACGCGCAATATCCACTCTGTCGATGTCGCCGCCGAGGTAGACGGGGATCTTGCGAAAGCCGCCGAAGAGATTGGCGCGGATCTGATCGTTGTTGGCACACACGCCCCGCGGATCACAGACTACATCTTCACGAGCCACGCCGGGAAACTGGCGCAGCATTCAAAAATGTCGGTCTTCGTGGTCAGATGACTTAGGGGTCGTCTCCCGACGGTAGCTCGACTTCCAAAAACCGTTCGAACGCGTCCAGATTGACGGGTTCGAACTGCCCGAAGCCCTGCATCCAGACCGAGGCTGTGCGCAGGGCGTCCGGCTCCAGCTTGCACCATTTCACCCGCCCGCGTTTTTCCTGGCTGATCAGCCCGGCCCGGGTCAGAATGACCAGATGTTTCGAGATCGCGGCCAGAGACATCTCGAACGGTTCGGCCACATCGGTGACGGCCATGTCATCCTCCAGCAGCATCGCAAGGATGGTGCGGCGGGTCGGATCGGCCAAAGCGGCAAAAACAGTATCGAGGTCGTTTGACATGTCACGTTCCTAATACGCAGGAACCGGTTTGACAATTTGCGGCCCATCGCGATGCTGCGCGTTGACTTGAAAATGGGTGTCTCAATGCCGCTGAAATACTGGCTGGTGATCTGTATCCTCGGCATAGGCTGGGGCATGTCTTTCATGTTCAACGCCATTTTGCTGCGCGAACTCGGGCCGCTGTCCGTGTCCATGGGGCGGGTTGGGTTTGGAGCACTGGGGTGCTGGATTTACGTCATTGGCGCCCGTCTGAACGTACGCCTGTCAGGCAACCGCGCGATTGCCTTACTGGGGTTTGGTGCGCTCAGCTATGCCGCGCCATTCGCGTTTTACGCGCTGGGCCAGCAGCATATTGGTGCCGGCGTGGCGGGTATCGTGAATGCAACGACGCCTGCCTTCGCGGTCATCGTCTCGCATTTCTGGCCGGGGGGTGAGCGGGCAACCTTCTTGAAGTCTATGGGCGTGGTCTGTGGGTTCGCGGGCATTGTCGTGCTGTCGCTGCCGGTTCTGTATTCCGGGGCCGGTTCCCAGTTCTGGGCCATACTGCTGATCCTGCTGGCTCCGGTCTGCTATGCCTTCTCGGTCAACTTCGCGCGCGCGTTCCAGGATATGCAGCCCGTGGTTCTGGTTGCCTTGGCTCTGACCGGAGCAACACTGGCAATCACTCCGCTGGCCCTCTGGCAAGAGGGGTTGCCCCATGTCACCCGGGTTGAGACCTGGGCGTCTCTGCTGATGATCGGATTTGTCCTGACCTCGGCGGCGTTCATCGTGTTTTATTGGCTGCTGCCCAAAGTGGGTCCGACGAACATTTCAACCGTTACCCTCATCGCGCCGGTCTCGGCGTTGGTGCTGGGAACGTGGGTGTTAAAAGAGGCCCTGCGCCCCGAGCATATGCTTGGTATGGCAGCGATCCTTGTCGGGCTTTTGCTGATCGATGGCCGCATTGTTCGGCGGATGCGCCAAGGCGCGGAAGTAAAAGATCAACCAAAGGGTTGAATATGGCATTTTAGGCGGATTGCTTGATTTTGGCCTTTGCCTGTGCAGTTGAGCGATTTTGAATAGGTGGTTTATTATTTTAAAATCAGTACTTTAACCTGCGTCAATTCGGGCGCGCAAGCCCGTTGACTCTGCGCCCCTTGCCCCTTAGCACCTAGCCTCAAGACTGTACGAGGGAAACGCCCGTGACCGATGACGACCAAAAGCAGCGTATGGCGCAGCTTGAGGCCAAGATCGACGCGGCGAAAAAGGCGAAACAGCCAAAACCCCGTGCAGATGCTGACGTATCCGGAGGCGAGCTTGCCTGGAGGATGGTCATCGAAATGGTATCCGGTCTGGGGATCGGATTTGGCATCGGATACGGGCTGGACAGCCTGCTCGGGACAATCCCGATCTTTCTGGTGCTGTTCACATTGCTGGGCCTTGTCGCGGGCGTGAAGGTTATGCTCCGCAGCGCGAAAGAGGCCCAAGAGAAACAAATGGCGGCGACGGCCGCCGAGAAGGACGAGAGGGACTGAACGTGGCAACTGAGACCACCGCAGCAGAAGGCAGCAGCCTGGTATTCCACCCAATGGATCAGTTCATCGTCAAACCGCTGTTTGGCGACGGCGCGGTTGGCATGTTCACCATCACCAACGTGACCCTGTGGCTGTTCTTTGCAATCGTCGCGGTTGTTCTGCTTCTGGTTCTGCCCACATCGAAGCGCGCAATCGTTCCGACACGTATGCAGTCGGTCGCAGAGCTGACCTACGGTTTCGTCTACAAGATGCTGGAAGACATCTGCGGTAAGGAAGGCGTTAAGTTCTTCCCCTATGTCATGACCCTGTTCATGTTCATTGTCTGCGCCAACTTCTTGGGCCTGATCCCGACCTCGTTCACAACAACCTCGCATTTCGCGGTCACCATCCCGCTGGCGCTGGCTGTGTTCCTGACCGTGACCGTTCTGGGCTTCGTCAAAAACGGTGCCGCGTTCCTGGGCCTGTTCTGGGTCTCCAGCGCGCCTCTGGCTCTGCGCCCGATCCTGGCGATCATCGAGCTGATCTCGTACTTCGTACGCCCCGTCAGCCACTCCATTCGTCTTGCCGGTAACGTCATGGCTGGTCACGCGGTTATCAAGGTTTTCGCAGGCTTCGCTGCGGTTGCCGTGATCTCGCCCGTGTCCGTTCTGGCGATCACCGCAATGTATGGTCTTGAGGTCCTGGTGGCCTTCATTCAGGCCTACGTATTCACCATTCTGACCTGTGTTTATCTGAAAGATGCCCTGCATCCGTCGCACTAAGGTCCGAACACCCAACATCGAAACTTCCAATTCGTAAGGAGATACATCATGGAAGGCGATCTCGCACACATCGGCGCAGGCCTGGCAGCAATCGGTTCCGGCGCAGCCGCAATCGGGGTGGGCAACGTAGCAGGCAACTTCCTGGCCGGCGCTCTGCGCAACCCTTCGGCGGCTGCTTCGCAGACCGCAACCCTCTTCATCGGTATCGCGTTCGCAGAGGCCCTGGGGATCTTCGCATTCCTGGTCTCGCTGCTGCTGATGTTCGCCGTATAATCTGCGGAACCTGATCCTTACGCGCAGGTGGGCCCAAGCCATAGCGGCCCACCTGTTGTAAAGACAAGTTTCCGACGGAGGATATCATGGCGACTGAACCCCTTACAAAAGAGGTAGCCGGCTCGTGCGTCGACTCCTATGGCTCTGCCATCGGGATGCCGCAGCTCTGCTTCGATTGGTTCCCCAACCAGATTTTCTGGCTGGTCATTACGCTGGTCGTCATCTTTCTGGTCCTGTCTCGCGTGGCTCTGCCTCGCATCGCGGCAATCCTGGCTGAACGTCAGGGGACCATTACAAATGACCTGGCTGCGGCCGAAGATCTGAAGGCCAAAGCGGTCGAGGCCGAAGAGGCCTATAACAAGGCGCTGGCCGATGCCCGTTCTGAGGCACAGCGTATCGCAGCGGAAGCCCGCGCCGAAATCCAGTCTGGTCTGGATGACGCGATTGCCAAGGCGGATGCGGAAATCGCTGCAAAGGCGGCTGAATCGGAGAAGGCTATTGCCGACATCCGTGCCGGTGCGCTGGAAAGCATTCAAGTGGTTGCCAAGGATACGGCGGCTGAACTGGTGACCGCACTGGGCGGCGAGGCGGATGCCAAAGCCATCGACAGTGCCGTTGACGCGCAGATGAAAGGATAAGTGACATGCGGAACACTCTTGCCCTTATCCTGACCTTCGGCGCAGCCAGCCCCGCATTGGCGGCCAAAGGCCCGTTCTTCTCGCTGGGCAACACCGACTTTGTCGTCCTTCTGGGCTTTATCGTCTTCATTGCGGTTCTGTTCTACTTCAAGGTCCCCGGCATGATCGGTGGCGCCCTGGACAACCGTGCCGAGGGCATCAAGTCCGAGCTGGACGAAGCCCGCGCCCTGCATGAAGAAGCGCGTAGCCTGCTGGCCTCGTACGAGCGCAAGCAGAGCGAAGTGCAGACGCAGGCAGATGCCATCGTGGCTGCGGCCAAGGACGATGCGGCTCTGGCAGCGGAACAGGCCAAGGTCGATCTGGAAAAATCCATCGCACGCCGTTTGGCGGCCGCGCAGGATCAGATCGCTTCGGCTGAAGCTTCGGCTGTGAAGGAAGTTCGCGATCAGGCGATCTCGGTTGCGGTATCCGCTGCAAACGCCGTTCTGGCGAAACAGATGACTGCGACGCAGGCGAACAAGCTGATCGACGCGGCCATTGCTGATGTCGGTGCTAAGTTGCACTAGAGCATGCAAGACCAATGTTTCAGGCGCCTGTTGAGGTGCCTGAAACATAACAACACCGAACGTTGCGGACGCCCTGTATTTCCAAAGAACAACACTTCTATAGTACCTGCTGGTTGCATTGAAACAGAGTGACTTAGGAGATTGATCTTGAACAAGTCAGTAAGCAGTACATGTACTGTTGTGGTTCCGGTCTATCGTGAACTTTGTTCGGCTGAGCTTCAGGTACTCAAGCACAATCTGGACGTGTTGGCGAGAAATAGAGTCGTGCTCATTGGTTCACGCTGTCAACGTGATTTGCTACGAAAAACGAGAGATGTCATATCACCAGCGGTCGGACAGGAAGTTTTCTTGGAGCTCTTTGAAGGCAATCACTTTGAAAGTGTAAAAGGTTACAACAGTCTACTAAAGAGCGAGACATTTTTTCGCCGCTTCTTGGACAGCGAGTACATTTTGATCTGTCAGCATGATGCGGTTGTTCTAAGGGATGAAGTTGAGGAGTGGGTGCAAAAAGGCTATGCATTTGTCGGAGCACCTATGTTTAAAGGGTATAGCGAGCCTCACAGGCCATTGAAGCTCTTGAAGACGTTGAATGGAGGGTTCAGTTTGCGCCACGTTCAATCTGCTTTGAGGGTGTTGCAATCGACGAAAATGATCAATCGAACCAAGTTTTTTAGTACGCTTTCTAAGCTTGGTTTCGTGCGTATTGCTGATTGGATTTGTCGAATTTTTCTAAATTCCAGGGTAATGGTTGTGAAATCCGGTGTAAACGAGGACATTTTTTGGTCCGGATTTGTGCCAGAAAGATTTCCAGAATTTCGGGTTCCACGGCCGAGAGACGCCGCTCAATTTGCCTTTGAAGCTTGTCCGTCAGAGTTATATGAACTGCTTGACAGAAAATTACCAATGGGCGGTCATGCTTATGAGCGGTATGAGCCTGACTTTTGGGTAAAACATGTGCCCGCCGAATTGAAGGCTGCGATAGGATATTTGGGAAAAACTGAATAGCGAAGCCCGGACTATTGCTTCTGCCGAAGTGTCAAACAAGGCAAACACTTGGTCGGCAGGTTTCATTGGACACCAGCCTGGCAGAGCTCAGTACAATCTTGCTTTGTGCAAACTGCGACGCATGTCGCGCGAGGAAACGGACGAAAAGAAATGAAAACGATACCGAAGGCGTCTGTCGTAACCAACAAGACCGGGTACGAGTTGGAGTTTTCGTTCTGTTCGTTGGTGTCCAGCGCTGATCAATACCAAAATATGATTGTTTCAATGCGAAATGCGGGTTTTGATGATACATTTTGCGAGTTTCTATATGTCGACAATCGCGCGGAAAATACTGGTGATGGATTTGCTGGTTTGAATGCGGCCCTAAACCAGGCTCGAGGGCGGTATGCGATTTTGTGCCATCAGGATATCCTTGCAATAGATGGACCCGCAAGGTTGCGAGAAGTAATTTCACAAGTTAGCGAGCTGGATCCAAATTGGGCGGTTTTAGGGAACGCAGGAGTTGGAGGCAAAGATCGTTATTACTATTTGACTGAAAGAAACACAGTTGTCGCAGGGACGAAAAGGAACCCAATAGCCAGGGTGAATTCTCTTGATGAGAACTTCATGGTGGTTCGCCAAAACACCCGCGTTGCATTCTCGAATGATCTCACGGGGTTTCATCTCTATGGAACAGACCTCGTTGCGCAGGCCGAAATGCGAGGATACTCTTGTTACGTCGTCGATTTCCGAGTGGAGCATTTGGGCCTAGGCAAGATTGACGATGCGTTCAAGGAATCTTGCAATAGGTTCGAAGAAAAATATGCTCGCGCATTCAAGCCGAAGACTGTAACCACGACATGTGCAACAGTCGACATTGGTACATTGGAAGGTAAGGGGCGAAAAGATCGCTACCTTGGATTTGAACGCGGACCAAACTTTGTTCGGCCGAGTAAAAAAGCGAAGAAGAAAATTCGTTCAAAACTGTCGGGGCACACCATTGAAATAGACGGAATGCGATTCAGCTACCCCGAAGATATTCCTTTTGCTGCGTACCACGCCCTCTACAAAGGGATTTATCAGCAACCAGAGCGCAATTTGATGCAGGACTATCTTCCTCCTGATCTCCCAGTCGTTGAACTTGGTGGATCCTATGGAATTGTCTCAGGACTTTTGAATCGAAAACTGAACGAGGACGCTCGCCAAGTTGTTGTCGAAGCTAACCCCGAACTCTTAGACCTATGCAGAGAAAACGCGCTCGCTATCAACCCTAGTCGAAAACTGGCGCTAGTTAATTGTGCGATAGACTATTCTGGAAGAGATAGTATCTCGTTTACGGTCACCTCCGGTACCCACGGTAGCCATGTCGCTGAAAACTGGCGGGACAACGGAACCGGTGGCGAAAGAATATCGGTGCAAGCCATAACATTGACGCAGCTACTGCAACAAGAGTGCATTGAAGGTGAGTATTCTTTGGTGTGTGATATTGAAGGCGCTGAGTTCGATCTGATTTCCCAAGATGCAGCGGCGCTTAGCAACTGTCGCGCAATGATCGTGGAATTGCATCCTGGAGTGTTTTACGATCGGGGGAAAACCGTTCAGCAATTACTAGAAAAGCTGGAGGCTTACGGTTTTGAAATTCAAAAAAGTGAAGCGACGGTTGTTGCTGCCGTACGACCAACCTAGGAATTGGTAAACCTACATCAATCGGGCCACATCATCG
This sequence comes from Ruegeria sp. CL3, assembly GCF_056536505.1. NCBI lineage: Bacteria > Pseudomonadati > Pseudomonadota > Alphaproteobacteria > Rhodobacterales > Roseobacteraceae > Ruegeria > Ruegeria sp. CL3. The sequence continues at coordinate 30,718 of NZ_JBQFPT010000015.1, forward strand.
GTAGATGTTGAAGTCTTTGCTTTGCGATTTCGTCATTTCGTTTCGAGGTTTGTTGCTCAAAGAGACACTTTTCGACAAAACTCAAGTGTTTTTCAACAGCTTGCTTTGCCTTGAAAGGATCGCGCTGTTGCAGTGCCTGATTGATCGCTCGGTGTTGGTCGAGGATGGCTTCGCGGGTTGCGCGTTGCTGGAACATCATCTGGCGGTTGTAGAACACGCCCTGACGTAGCAGGTCATACATTGACCTCATCATATGCAGCATGATCACATTGTGGCTGGCCTCGATGATGGCCATGTGGAAATCCGCGTCCAGTTGCGCCTCATCTTGGGTGGCGTTGCGGGCATGGGCGGTCTCCATCCGGTCAAAGATCGCCTGAACGACCTTCAGATCACTTGTCGATCCCAGACGCGCGGCACGCTCGGCGGCCAGCCCCTCGAGGTCGCGGCGGAATGAGAGGTAGTCGAACACCGCTTCTTCATGGCTGCCAAACAATCGGATCAGCGCTGGCGAAAAGGCAGATCCTAACACCTCGGCCACGTAGATCCCTGACCCGGCTTTTGCGGTCAGCAAGCCTTGCTCCTGCAATTCGGCGATGGCGTCGCGCAGGGACGGGCGCGAGACTCCCATCCGCTCGGCCAGTTCTCGTTCTGACGGCAATCTCTCGCCGGGGCGCAGGATGCCACGCAGGATCAGCAGCTCAATCTGCCGAACCACAGCAATCGATAGCTTCTCAGTCTGAATTTTCTGAAAGGGCATAGGGTCGTCCGAAATTGGTCAAAACATATGACCACAGGGCGCGTGCGGGTTCAAGAACAGGGGCTTCACATCGTGTGAAACATTAGGTCAGCATTATTGACTTTACTTAGTGTCTGCATAGGCTGCGCGCATTGAGATCGGAGGAGTCCAATGACCACACATCCGCTATTCGCCACTCGGACGCAGAACATGAAGGCATCCGAGATCAGGGAGTTGCTTAAACTCCTGGATCAGCCGGATATCATCTCATTCGCCGGTGGTATCCCCGATCCTGCCCTGTTTCCGGCGGACGCGTTTGCGCAGGCCTTTCAGGCAGCTCTTGGTCCGGACCGGCAGGCGCAAGCGCTGCAATATTCGGTGAGCGAAGGATATGCTCCGCTGCGCGAATGGTTGGTCGACCATATGGCCTCAATCGGAGTCGCGTCTGACATGGACAACATCCTGATCACTTCGGGCTCGCAGCAGGCGCTGGACTATTTGGGCAAGCTGTTCTTGTCTCCCGGCGATACCGCCTTGGTCGGCTGGCCGACCTATCTGGGTGCAATCTCCGCGTTCAATGCCTATGAGCCGCGTTTCGACCAGCTCAGCATTCCCGGCAATCAAGGGGCCGAGGAATATCGAAAGGCCGCAGGCGAGGGACGGGTCAAATTCGCGTATCTCTCGCCGGACTTTTCCAATCCCACGGGTGAAACTGTCGATCTGCGTGGGCGCGAGGCGCTGCTGGATCTGGCCGAGGATCTGGACTGCGTGGTCATCGAAGATGGGGCCTATCAGGCGCTGCGCTATGACGGTGCGCCAATCCCTCCGATTCTGGCGCTGGAGCAAGCGCGGAAGGGGTCGATTGAGGGCTGTCGGACGATCTATTGCGGCAGCTTCTCGAAAACCCTGTCGCCGGGGTTGCGGGTTGGTTGGGTTGTGGCGGCCAAACCTATCATCTCGCAGCTGGTTCTGATGAAGCAGGCGGCGGATCTCCATTCGGCCACGATCAACCAAATGGCTGTGCATCAGGTGGCGCAGGCCTGTTTCGAAAGCCATATCCCAAAAGTGAGGCAGACCTATCGCGCGCGCCGCGATGCCATGTTGACGGCGTTGCAGGCCCAAATGCCCGACGGTGTCTCCTGGACCAAACCCGAGGGTGGGATGTTCGTGTGGCTGACGCTGCCCGCCGGGACCAGCGGTGCTGCGCTTTTGGCCCGAGCTCTGGACACGGTCAAAGTGGCCTTTGTTCCCGGTCAGGCGTTTTTCCCGGATGGCAGTGGTGAAAACACCCTTCGGCTGAGTTTCTCAAACTCCGATGAGGACACCATCCGCGAGGGCATTCGGCGCCTTGGGCAGGTGCTGCGTGCTGGCGGTCAGTAAGGCTTCGTTAACCATATCGTCGTTAGAACGGCAGCATGATGCGCTTACTTCCTATCCTGCTGCTGGCTGCCTGTTCGGGTGGCTCGCCTCATTTCCGCGATATGCCTGCAACGCGGGTTGCGGTGAATGGCAGTGTCTTTGACGTGCGTGTGCGCGGCCCATTGGTCGAGGCGGTGAGGGTGAACTCTCAATACGCGCCGCGCTTGGGGCCGGTTCGCGACCGGGCGGCGCTGGCTATGGCGCAGGTCTCGGGCTGTCCGTTGATGGATGTGCAGGGGGATGCGGCGGTGACGGTGGGCGTGTTGGGCTGTGATCAGGAACTTGGGGAAAAGCTGATCTTTGGTGCGCTGCTTTTGCGGTCTTATGAATGCGTCAACTATGGTTATTCCGGGGAATCCGGCTATCAGGTTTTTGAGTGTACGCCCTACTAGCGCGCGTCGCATTGCGCGTGAAACTGCCAAGATGTTGTGGATAACTCGGGTCCATTGCCCATATCCTGCGCATATCCGTTGACTCGGCCCCAATCCGTTGCGCAGACTTCCCTGTATTAGGAATCATGGGACAGGCCGCCTTTGCGCTTTAGCAAACTTAAACTGACCGGCTTCAAAAGCTTTGTTGATCCGACCGATCTGATCATTGCGGATGGGTTGACCGGTGTAGTGGGTCCCAATGGCTGCGGCAAATCCAATCTTCTTGAGGCTCTGCGCTGGGTGATGGGTGAAAACCGCCCCAAATCCATGCGCGGCGGCGCGATGGAGGATGTGATCTTCGCTGGGGCGGCTACGCGACCCGCGCGCAACTTTGCCGAGGTGGTCCTAACCATGGACAACTCGGAACGTCTGGCGCCTTCGGGCTTCAATGACAGCGACCAGTTGGAAATCGTCCGCCGCATCACCCGCGACGTGGGCAGCGCTTACAAGACCAATGGCAAGGATGTGCGTGCCCGCGATGTACAGATGCTGTTTGCCGATGCCTCGACCGGGGCGCATTCGCCCGCGCTGGTGGGGCAGAACCGCATTGCCGAGTTGATCAACGCCAAACCCCGTGCCCGTCGTCGCATTCTGGAAGAGGCTGCCGGGATCTCGGGCCTCTATCAGCGACGGCATGAGGCCGAGTTGAAGCTGAAGGGCACCGAGGCCAACCTGACCCGTGTCGATGACGTGCTGGAACAGTTGGGCGGCCAACTTGCGCAATTGGCTCGTCAGGTCCGTCAGGCGGCCCGCTACCGCGAGATTGGGGAACAGTTGCGGCAGGCTGAGGGGATGTTGCTCTATCGGCGCTGGAAAGAGGCCGATATCGCCCGCCAGGTTGCCGAAGACAAACTGCGCGACCGGATCACCGAAGCTTCACGCGCCGAGGCTGCCGCCCGGGAAGCCGCCGCCAAACGCGCCGAGATCGAGGAAACCTTACCTCCCCTGCGCGAAGAAGAGGCCATCGCCGCCGCCGTCCTGCAACGCCAGCAAGTGCAGCGCGATCAGCTCTCAGATCAGGAAACCCGCGCGCGCCAGACCATTGAGACACTGACCAACCGCATCCAGCAACTCGGCAACGATATCGAACGCGAAACGGGCCTAAACCGCGATGCAGGCGAAATGATCGAGCGCTTGGAATGGGAAGCCCGCGAGCTGATCAAGGCTGCGGAAGGTCATGATGAGAAGGTCGCTGAAGCAGCTGAGGTGGCTCGCGAAGCGGCCTCGATCCTGCAGGAACGCGAAGACCACCTGTCTCAACAGACCGAGGATATGGCTCGCTTGGTCGCGCGCCACCAGTCGGCGCAGCGCTTGGTTGAGGACAGCCGCAAGACCCTAGCCCGGTCCGAGGGCGAAGAGGAGAAAGCGCGGGTGGCGGTGGACGAAGCGAAGTCTGCCCTGACGCGCGCGGATGACGCTTTTGAAGCGGCGCAAGAGGGTGAAGAAGAGGCCCGGGAAGCCGCCGAAGCAGCCGAGGAAGCGCTGGCTGCCGCAGATGAGATGCGGACCGAAACGCAGGCGCGTGAGGCTGAGGCGCGGGCCCAACGGTCCGAGGCCGAGGGTGAGTTGGGGGCCATTCGGGCCGAAACTACCGCACTGGCCAAGCTGGTCGAACGGGACACCGCCGAAGGCGGGCAGGTGCTGGACCTGCTGCGCGTCGCGCCGGGCTTTGAAAAGGCTCTGGGCGCGGCTTTGGCCGATGATCTGCGCGCGCCATTGGTTGAGGGCGATGGGCCATCAGGTTGGGTTCAGGTCGCGGGGTATGACGCGGACCAGCCTCTGCCAGAAGGGGCCGAACCTTTGGCGCTGCATGTGTCAGGGCCGGATCGCCTCAGCCGCCGGATCGCGCAGATCGGCTTGGTGGATGCAGAGCTAGGCGCGCGGTTGCAGGCGTCCTTGAAACCGGGTCAGCGGCTGGTGTCGCGATCCGGTGATCTGTGGCGCTGGGACGGGTTCCGCGCCTGGGCCGAAGATGCCCCTAGCGCAGCCGCCTTGCGATTGGAGCAACTGAACAAGCTGGAAGCCCTAAAGCAGGAACTCGCCCGCACCGAGGCGCAGGCCGAAGGGGCTCGCGCCGCGCATGAGGCCCTGTCGCAGCAATTGGCCGATGTCACCGAAGCCGACCGTCGTGCGCGCGAAGCCCGCCGCGCTGCGGATCAGCGGATGGCCGAAACCGCCCGTGCCCTGTCGCGCGCTGAGGCGGATCGCAATCTGGCGCAGGGCAAGCTGGAAACTCTGACCTTGTCTGTGGATCGCCACAAGGACGACGCCATGTCCGCCCGCGCGCAACTCCGTGAGGCCGAGGCCGCGCTGGCCGAACTGGGCGACCTCGACAGTGCCCGCGCGCAGGTTGAAGACATCAAGCAAACGGTCGAAGCCGCGCGGATCACCATGCTGACCCACCGCTCGACCCATGATGAGTTGCGCCGCGAAGGTGAGGCCCGGACACGTCGTAGCCAGGAGGTGACGAAAGACCTCAGCGGGTGGAAGCACCGGTTGGAGACTGCCGAAAAGCGGATTTCCGAACTGGCCGACCGCAAGGAGGGGTCCGAGGAGGAACTCTCTGAGGCCATGGCCGCGCCCGCCGAGATCGCCGAAGCGCGGGAAGAGCTGAACGAGATGATCGAAGCCGCCGAAGCCCGCCGGGCTGAGGCCGCCGATAAGCTTGCCGAGGCCGAAACTCAGCAGCGTGAAGTTGTCGTGGCTGAGCGGGACGCGGAACGCTTGGCCTCAGAGGCGCGTGAAACCCGTGCGGCAGCCGAAGCGCGCTGCGATGCGGCGAAGGAAAGCGTCACGGCAACGGCCGAGCGGATTGCCGAAGATCAGCAGCTGACCCCGAACCAGTTGCTGAACCAGTTGGACGTGAACCCAGATCAGATGCCCGCCGCCGACACGCTTGAGGCCGAGGTCAATCGCCACAAACGTCAGCGCGATGCGATGGGCGCGGTGAACCTGCGGGCCGAAGAGGACAGCAAAGAAGTTCAGGACGAGTTCGACACGCTGAATGGCGAAAAGGCCGACCTGGAAGAGGCCATCAAGGCCCTGCGCAGCGGTATCGCCAGCCTCAATCGTGAGGGCCGCGAGCGTCTGCTGACCGCGTTCGAACAGGTGAATTCGAACTTCGCGATGCTATTCAAGCACCTGTTCGGCGGCGGCGAGGCCAATCTCGTCATGGTCGAAAGCGATGACCCGTTGGATGCCGGTCTGGAAATCATGTGCCAGCCCCCGGGCAAGAAACTCTCGACCCTGAGCCTGCTGTCCGGGGGTGAACAAACCCTGACCGCAACCGCGCTGATCTTTGGCGTCTTCCTCGCCAACCCGGCGCCGATCTGCGTGCTGGACGAGGTCGACGCGCCGCTCGACGACGCCAACGTCACCCGGTTCTGCGACCTGCTGGACGAGATGTGCCGCCAGACCGACACACGGTTCCTGATCATCACCCACCACGCAGTAACCATGGCGCGGATGGATCGGCTGTTCGGCGTGACCATGCAGGAACAGGGCGTCAGCCAGTTGGTCTCGGTCGATCTGAAAAAAGCCGAGCAGATGGTCGCCTGATCCCCTCACCGCAACGTTATGCCTGTTTCACGACGCTTCGGGCTAGGGTGGCGGTATGATACGTTTCTTCCTGCTTGCCCTGCTCTCCGCCACCCCGCTTTCTGCCGCCGAATGGGCCGTAAAGCCCGGAGACGTGCCTTTGACCTCTGAAGAGCTGAACGGTTTGGCAGGCCGAACCTTGACCTTTTTTGACGACGGTCAGTCCAAATACTCCGCCGGAGGGGCCTATTCCTACACCTACGCCAGCGGAGAATCCGCCTTTGGAACCTATTCCATTGCCGAGGATGGCAGCGTTTGTATCGCCTATCGCAACGGGTTCAGCCGGTGTGATCTCTATGTGCGCAGCGGCGATCGGTTGATTCTGATCGATCAAGAGGGCGATCGGTATCCAGTTAGACCCGAAGAGCAATAGCTGTCTGCCGCTACTCACGCGCGATCAGACAATCGGAATCCTCAACTCCTGACCGGGGAAAATCACATTCGGGTCGCTGATAAAATGCGCGTTTGCCCTTTGGATCACCGAGACCTGCCCAGCATTACCGTATTGCGATACAGAGATCGCGGTCAGAGTATCTCCGGGCGCGACGGTGTAGTTCCTATACCCGACATATCCCGGCAGAATGCGCGGACCGTAAAAGATCGGGACATGGACGGTCGGAATCCCGCCCTCACCACCGGCGCTGTCATCCTTGACCGTCAGGAACAGACGGTCGAGTTGGAAATTCGGATTGTCAGGGACTTCCAGCGTGGCCTGAAATTGGCGAAGCGCAATTGCCCCAGCCGTCGCGGCTCCAGTGAATTCCACATGACCTTCGGTGACCGAGATGGAAAGGTGTCCTTCAAAGCCAACGGCGTTGCCTGCGATCATGATTGTCTGGCCGACGATGTCGAAGGGTTGGGGCTGAAGTATTTCAATATTCATCAATGAACTCCTTCGCAATGGATAGGGAATCATACCCCGAACAGGTTCCCGCACAAAATCAGACCGGTGGAAAATGGCCCATCACGCGCCCCTGTTGACGTTCTGTTCAGCCAGTAGGGGGTGCTCCTTCTAGAGTCTGTTCAGTAAGTCAGGCGTAGGCCAGGCATCCGCAGGCAGGCCCAACCGCTTCTGTTCGGCCTGCACTGCCGCTCGGGTACCAGCCCCTAAAATCCCGTCGATTTTGCCCACGTCATAGCCACGCGCCTGCAGTTTGCTCTGCAATTGCTTCATCTGTGCGCCGTTCAGGCCTGCTGCCGGATTGCCCGCGTCATAGATCTGTGCGCCCTCTAGCCTTGTGCCGAAATAGGCTGCTGTCAGGACGTAGGTAAAACTTTGGTTCCATTCGAAATAGACGTCGAAATTTGGATAGGCCAGAAAGGCCGGCCCTTTGTGCCCCTGCGGCAGGATCAGCGAGGCAGGCAGGTTGGCCAGCGAGCCGCTACGGGCCTGCACACCCATTGCCTGCCAGTCAGACACTGCACGAGGTTTGCCCGGCCCGGACAGCGACCAGTCCATCTGCGCGGGCACTGTCACCTCTTGCAGCCAGGGCTGGCCCGGCTGCCAACCCAGATGGGATAGCATCTTGCCACCTGACATCAGCGCATCCGGGGCCGAGGTTTTCAGCGAGACCTTGCCGTCCCCATCCCCATCCACGCCGTTTTCCAGTATGTCGTGGGGCAGCATCTGGACCATGCCGATTTCTCCGGCCCAGGCGCCCGTGGTGCGGGCGGGGTCGAAATTGCCCTGACTATACAGCTCAATGGCAGCGAAGATCTGGGGTCGGAACAACTCGGGGCGGCGGCAGTCATGGGCCAGCGTGACCAGAGCATTGCGGGTGTTGAAATCGCCCTGAAACGCGCCGTAGTCGGTCTCGAACGCCCAGAAGGCCAGCAGGACCCCGCGTGAGATACCATATTCGCGTTCGATCCGGTCGAAGACCGCATCGTATTTCCGCGACATGGCCTTGCCCCGGTCGATCCGGTTCTGCGAGATCAGGCGGCGGGAAAACTCGATGAACGGTTTCTGGAACACGCCCTGCGCGCGGTCGGCTTTCAGAACCGCATTGTCCTGCTGCACCCCTTTGAAAAAGGCGTTGACGGTGGATTTGTCGAACCCTTGCTGGACCGCTTCGGCCTTCAGCCCTTTGACGAAGGCATTGAACCCTCCGCCACATTGCGCAAAGGCGGGCGAGGCGAACAGGGCGGCGGCGAAGAGGCCGGACAGAAAGCGCATGGGGCGTCCTTTAGAAGATCACGTTGATCCCAACCCACACTGAGACGAGGCCAAGCGCAAGCCCCCAGACACGCCAGAGCATGTCGCATGCGCGGAAAACCTCTTCCGCGCCGATTGGACGGCGCGCATCGCCATTGACCCAGGCCAGATCGCGCAACTGCCCGTCATAACTGCGCGGCCCGGCCAGTGCGACGTCCAACGCGCGGGCCATGGCGGCCTCGGGCCAGCCTGCATTGGGCGAGATATGGCGGCGAGCATCCTGCAGGATATCCCTCCAGCGCGCCCATTGGCCTGACAGCGCCAAGATCATCAGGCAGGTCAGGCGCGCCGGGATCAGGTTCAGCAGGTCGTCGAACCGGGCCGAGGCCCAGCCAAAATCGCGGTGTTTCTCGGTGCGGTAGCCGATCATGCTGTCAGCGGTATTCACGGCCTTGTAGACCAGTAGCCCCGGCAGGCCCGCCACCAGAAACCAGAAAGCGGGCGCGATAACGCCGTCGCTGAGGTTCTCTGCCGCGCTTTCGATCGCGGACCGGGCGACCTGTTCCTCGGCCATGTCGCGCGTATCGCGCGAGACGATCATGGCCACCTGTGCGCGCCCCTCGGAAAGCGAGGCGCTTAGCCCGTCGCCGACGGCGCGGACATGGGTCACAAGCGACTTCTGCGCCAACAGGATCGCACAGACCAGAATCTCCACAACTCCGCCCAGCTGTGCCAGTCCCCAGCCGACACCAAGGGCGACCACGACCAGCAGGATCAGCGTGCAGACGCCCTTGGCGTACCGCGCCGCCCCGTAGTTCAGCCGATTGTCCAGCCATCCAATGGCATTGCCGATCACCACCGCAGGGTGCCGGATGCGGGACCAGAGCCAGTCCGGCTCTCCCAACGCCGCGTCCAGACACATGGCGCAGACCAACAGAAAGGGAATGCTCACAGCGCGGCCTCCAGCCGATCCCACCCGTGTGCAGGAGGGAGGCCAAGGCGCAGATAGCGTTGTGAATAGGGGAAGATGCGGCTCCAGATATGTGCCTTCGCCAAACGGTCTTGCCAGAGGGCTGCATCATCGACCTCGTAGAGGCGGAACAGGCTTGTGCCTCCGACCAGCCGCGCGCCTTTATCAATAACCATGGCGTCCAGCCGGGTGGCCTCGTCTTCAAGACGCACGCGGGTCTCGTTTGCCCAATGCGTGTCCTGCAGGGCTTGTGTTCCGACCCGCAAAGCAGGCCCCGAGACAGACCAAGGGCCCGTCAGGTCGTTCAGTCTGGCAATCAGTTCCGATGCACCGATGGCAAAGCCCAGCCGCATCCCGGCCAGCCCCCAGAACTTACCAAAGCTTTTCAGAACGATCACGCCGGGCTGTCCGGCCAGATGGATCAGTGAGGCACCGGGCACCACGTCGCAAAAGCTTTCATCGATGATGGTCAAAGGCGCGGTGGCGTCGCTGGCCTGCCACACCCGGCCATCCGGGTTGTTCGGGTGTACGATCACGCGCGCATCAGCATGGCCGGTTTCCTGCACCGACCAGCCTTGAGCCCTAAAAGCGGCAGCATGTTCGTTATAGGTGGGCATCGTGATCAGCACCCGTCCTTGCGCCGCAAGTGCGGGAATGCGCGCGATCAGAGCCGAAGCTCCGGGCGCGGGCAGGATCGCTGCCTCAGCCGGGACATTCCAGAACTGGCGGGCGGCTGTGCTGAGCCGCTCGAACGCCCCATGATCGGGCAGTTCGGTCCAATCCGAGGGGTGCGACCCTGCGATCGGGTAGGGATGCGGGTTGATGCCGGTGGACAGATCGATCCAATCGCTGCGCGCGCCGCCATATTGCGCGATAGCTCCATCCAGACCGCCACCATGGTCGCGTTTCGCACGAGGATTCAATTCGCTATCGTTCATCCCACCGCATGTCCCAAATGACGTATTCGTCCCGCTTCAAGCGGATTTTCGCCGTTTTGACAAGCAAATCCGCGTGATCAGGGCGGTCAGCAGGCAGAGTTAACACTTTGTTAAGGAAATGACGTGATCACGGGTCTTGGGGGTCGGCACCACTCACCATACCAAGTGCCGAGGTTGTAGTATGAAAGTTTTGATTGTTGAGAGTAACCCCGATCTGGGTCGGGTTTGGAAAAGGCATCTTGAACGGCAAGGTGCCGAGGTGACGCTTGTGGCCGGGCAAGAGTCCGCGATACTGGCGCTCTATGGCTCTGAGTTCGAGATAATCGTGCTGGATCTGGTTCTGGAAACCGGCAGCGCGCTGGCCGTGGCCGATTTCGCCAGCTACCGCCGCCCCGATGCGCGGGTGATTTTTGTCACGAACACCACCTTCTTCTCGGACGGGTCGATCTTTGCCCACAGCCCCAATGCCTGTGCCTATGTGCAAAGCGGCACCCCGCCCGAGGATCTGGCGGCGATGGTAGAGCATTACGCAGCGGGGCGCTGATCCCGTCCGTGCGGTTCAAGATAGTCAAGCGTCGGGTTCACCGGGATGATCCGGTGCGGATTGATGCTGTCGTGGCTGTAGTGATAGTGCCGCACGATATGGTTCATGTTCACGGTCTGCGCGACGCCCGGCCATTGATATAGCTCACGCGTATAGGCCCAGAGGTTGGGGTAGTCGATCAACCGGCGTTTGTTGCACTTGAAGTGCAGGTGATAGACCGGATCGAACCGGATCAGAGTGGTGAACAGCCGCCAATCGGCCTCGGTCACGCGGTCGCCCATCAGGTAGCGGTTCCGGGCCAGACGATCCTCGAGCCAGTCCAGCGTGTCGAACAGGGGACGGATGGCGGCGTCATACGCCTGCTGTGAGGTGGCAAAGCCGGATTTGTAGACACCATTATTGACGTTCGAATAGATCCGCGCGTTGACCTCTTCGATCTCGTCGCGCATTTCCTCGGGCCAGTAGTCATCTCGGTTGCCCGTGATCTCGTTGAAGGCTGAGTTGAACATGCGGATGATTTCCGAGCTTTCGTTCGAGACGATCGTCTCCTGCTGTTTGTCCCACAGGATCGGCACCGTAACCCGCCCGGAATAGGCGGGGTCGGCCTTGGTGTAGATCTGATGGGCATAGTCCAGGCCATAAAGATCATCTCCGGTCGCGCCGTGATCGTCGGTTTCAAAACTCCAGCCCTTGTCCAGCATGTCCGGATGTACCACAGAGACTGAGATCAGATCGCTTAGGCCTTTGAGTTCCCGAAAGATCAGTGTGCGATGGGCCCAGGGACAGGCGTGGCTGACATAGAGGTGATAGCGCCCCGGTTCAGCCTTGAAGCCACCTTTGCCGGACGCGCCAGCGCTGCCATCGGCCGTCAGCCAATTGCGAAATTGAGCGGCGCTGCGCTTGAATGCGCCGCCGGTGGATTTGGTGTCATACCAGGTGTCGTGCCAGGTTCCGTCGACCAACAGGCCCATCTCGCGTCCTCCGTATCTGCGTTTCGGCAAAGATAGGGCGCAGAACCCGGCCTTCCTATGACAGCCCGCGCGCATTCAGCCTGCACCTGCGCACATCACCGGCCTGAGATGCGCGCGCAACATCTGCGTGCGCTTTGATGTTATGTGGTCGGCTTCACTGGATTTTTACAGTTTTGCCTCCACAATAAGAGATATCGAAGGGGGGAATTTGATGAGTACCTATGTTTCCAAGGAAATGAGCGCTGAGTTGGAGGCTGCGCGAATCGCCACTTTGAAAAAGACCAGCCGTTTGAGGGTGGAAATGGGCGACAATTACTTCAAAATTCTTAGATTGTGGAAGAACGGCTTTACAGTCGAGGCTGAGACCACGCCGCGTTTGCGCGGGTTAGTCGATATCCATGACGGCGCGAACCATTTGTATCAATGCCTGATCGTCGCGGACGAGGAAGAGGCGGGCGAAATGCGCTATGAGTTCAAGCGCAACACGGCTGCTTCCGACAAGGCGCCGCTGGATTTCTACCGAGCGCCAGATGCTCCGATTGCTTTGCTGGGGCACGAGGAATAAAGCGTTTGCCTGAGGCTAGACCACCGAAAGGCGCGTTCGTCTGCAAGGAAAGGCAGCGTATGGCGCCTCAAATCAAACGCATAGCGATCTAGGGTCGAATTTCGACGGTCGTTCCAGTCGGAGTCAGGCTCCAAAGCTTTGCCATCTCGTCATTGGACAAAGCGATACAGCCAAGCGTCCAGTCTCCGGGCAGGGTGAAGCCAACAACGCCATTTGGTTGTCCGTGAATGAAGATATCTCCGCCGGGGTCTATGCCCTGCTGCTGTGCGCGGGCGATGTCTTCGGGTTGCGGGTAGTCGATCCCAAGCGACAGGTGGAACGCACTGTTCGGGTTGCGCCGGTCGATGGTGAACATCCCAACAGGCGTCTTACCGTCGCCTTCCTGCTCCTTGTCTCCTTCCGGCGCGAAGCCCAGTGCGATCTCGGTTTGCAGTACGACGGCACCGTCCAACATTGCGGTCAGACGGCGGGCAGATTTCTCGATCAGGATGTGGTCGATCTGAGCGGCGTCAGACGCCATGGCAGGCGCGGGAGGGCGCGGCCCGTATCTCTGCCAGCCGATCCAGCCAAGGGCCGCGATCAGAAAGACCAGCGTGATCCGGGCCAGCAGGCGCATCTGCTATTGCAGATCCCCGAACGCCTGTTTGAGCCGCACGCAAGCTTCTTCGACGCGGGCGTGTTGGGTGGCAAGGTTGAAGCGTTCGAACGTCTCGCCGCCCGCACCAAAGCCGGGGCCTGACGAGGTCGCAATCCGCGCGTCCTGACGCAGGCGTCGAACAAACTCATCATGGCTCATCCCGGTGCCCGAGAAATCGACCCAGGCCAGATAGGTCGCCTGTAGGGGCATCGACCAAAGGCCGGGAATCTCGGCGATCGTGGTGTCAAATAGCCGGCGGTTTTTATCCAGATGCGCGACCTGAGCATCCACCCATTCCGCCCCTTCGGGCGTGTAGGCGGCGGTGATCATGGCCACGCCGAGGGCGCTTGGTTCATAGTCCAGTGTATCCAGCCGGTGGCGCATCGCCGCGCGCAGCTTCGGGTCGGGGATGATCATGTTGCCGGTGCGCTGTCCCGCAATGTTGAACGTCTTCGACGCTGCCGTAAGTGTCACGGTCCAAGGCCGCGCCTCGGGTGCTGCGAAATCCATCGGGACGAACTTCGCTCCCGGGTAAACCAGATCATGATGGATCTCATCCGAGACCAGAATCAGCCCGTTGCGCCCGGCGAATTCAGCCACCGAGCGCAGCTCCTCAGTCGTCCATACCCGGCCCGACGGGTTTTGCGGCGAACACCACAGCAGCAGCTTTTCCGACCCGTCCAAGCGCGATTGCGCGTCGTCCAGATCAATCGCGTAGCTATCGCCCTCGCGCACCAGCGGGCATTCGACCACGCGGCGTCCGGATTTGTTCACCTTATGGGCAAACTCATGGTAAACGGGCGTGAAGATCACAGCGCCATCGCCCGGTTCGCTCCAGACATCCAGACAGAGAGCGATTGCATTGCCCAAACCCTGCGAGGTCAGCACCCATTCGGTGTCGATTTGCCAGTCATGGCGGTTTTGCATCCACCACTGAACCGAAGCCAGATATTCGGGGTGTTTCCACGAATAGCCAAAGACCCCATGTTCAGCGGCGCGGCGCACCGCATCAATCACGCAAGGCGCGGTCTGATAGTCGGAATCAGCCGTCCACATCGCCAGCCCATCATCGGGGGATACGCCGTAGAGTTGCTCCATCTTGTCCCATTTTGAACTGTGGGTGCCGCGGCGGTCGGTTGGGGTATTGAAAGTCATGTTTGCTCCATCTGTCGAGGCGAAAGCTAACTACAAATCGGACGGGTGCAAGGGGGGCGTTGCGGCGACGGGCGGGATGCCCTAAATCAGCCTCATGAAACGCACTATTCTGATCCATCCCGATCCTCGCCTGAAAAAGGTCTGCGCCCCGGTTGCCGATCTGACAGATGATCTGCGCAAGCTGGCCGATGACATGCTTGAGACCATGTATGACGCACCCGGCATTGGTCTGGCCGCGCCGCAGATCGGTGTGTTGGATCGCCTGATCGTTCTCGATTGCGTCAAGGAAGAAGGCGAGGCCCCCCGTCCGCTGGTCATGTTCAACCCCGAGATCATTGCGTCCTCGGACGAGACCAACGTCTACGAGGAAGGCTGCCTGTCGATCCCCGAGCAATATGCCGAGGTGACGCGCCCCAAGGTCGTGGATGTGTCTTGGATGGATCGCGACGGCAACCTGCAACAGGAAACGTTCGATGGGCTCTGGGCCACCTGTGTGCAGCATGAGATCGACCACTTGGATGGCAAGCTTTTCATCGACTACCTCAAGCCGCTGAAACGGCAGATGATCACACGCAAGATGCAAAAGCTCAAGCGCGAGAAGGCCCGCACATGACCGTCCGCACCTGCCTGCCATGGCCGGACAAACGCCTGCGGACTAAGGCCGAGGATGTGTCTGAGATCACCGATGAGATCCGCGCCATCTGGGACGATATGATCGACACGATGGAGGCGATGCCTGGTGTAGGCTTGGCCGCGCCCCAGATCGGGGTGATGCTGCGTCTGGCCGTTGTCGATGGCTCGGCCGAGCGAGGCCGGGTGGTGCGACTGGCGAACCCGGAAATCCTGCACAGCTCGATCGAGTTGCGCGAACATGATGAGGCCAGCCCGAATCTGCCGGGCGTGTCGGCCAAGGTAAAGCGCTCTCGGGCCGTGACGGTCAAATTCCTGAACGAACAGGGCATCATTGACCGCCGCGATTTTGTGGGGATCGAGGCCACCAGTGTGCAACACCAGATCGACCATCTGAACGGCCGGATGTATTTCGACCGCCTCAGCAAGGTCAAACGCGACATGCTGTTGCGCAAAGCCAAGAAACAGGGGTAGGTCGGGCTTCAGCCCGGCACCCGGAAACCGTACCGGAGCGGAACATGCGACTAATTTTCATGGGCACGCCCGATTTCTCGGTCCCGGTATTGGATGCTCTGGTAGATGCAGGGCATGAGATTGCCGCCGTCTATTGCCAGCCTCCGCGCCCTGCTGGCCGGGGCAAGAAAGACCGCCCGACACCCGTGCATGCGCGCGCCGAGGCGTTGGGGCTAGAGGTCCGGCACCCAGTCTCGCTGAAATCGCCCGAAGAACAGGCCGCGTTTGCCGCCTTAAACGCGGATGTGGCGGTAGTCGTCGCCTACGGCCTGCTTCTTCCGCAAGCCATTCTGGACGCACCTGCACAGGGTTGCCTAAATATCCATGCCAGCCTGCTACCACGCTGGCGCGGGGCCGCGCCGATCCATCGCGCGATCATGTCGGGCGACGCGGAAACCGGCATCTGCATCATGCAGATGGAGGCGGGTCTGGACACGGGTCCCGTCCTGATGCGTCGGGCCACGCCGATTGAACCTGAGGAAACCACCGCGCTGCTGCACGACCGGCTCTCGACCATGGGGGCCGCGTTGATCACCGAGGCGCTGGCTCAATTGCCGGACCTCACCCCCCAGCCACAACCCGAAGAGGGCGTCACCTACGCCTCAAAAATCGACAAATCCGAGGCGCGGATCGACTGGACCCGCCCCGCGCTTGAGGTCGACCGCCAGATCCGGGGCCTGTCGCCCTTTCCCGGCGCGTGGACCGAGATGGAGGGCGCGCGCCTCAAGCTGCTGGCTTCGCGCGTGGCCGAGGGGCAGGGCATTCCGGGAGAGGTCCTGACACCCGAATTGCATGTCGCCTGCGGGCAGGGCGCGGTTGAACTGTTGCGCTTGCAACGGGCAGGCAAAGGCGCGCAGGATAGGGAAACCTTTCTACGGGGCTGGCCCATCCCGGTCGGCACTCGCCTGACGTCGGAGTAGAGACAGATGTTCATGGTCCTGATGGGCACCGTCGTGATTGCCGGGATAGTCGGCTACCTCTCTGAGAAGACGGAATTCACCCATAATGGTTACCTGCAGTCCATCATCATCTGTGTTGGCGGAGCATTCCTGTTCTACTTCGTGCGCATCATGTTCGGTATCAGCTTTGGCCCGCCTGGGCTGGACGCGGTTCTATCCTCAATCGGTGCGCTGATCATCGTGCCGACCCATTGGAGGCGATGACATGCCCGTTGTCGCCCTGATCGTGATCGGAGCCGCCGCAGGGTTCCTCGCCACCCGTCTGATGCGGATCGAGGCTGACATCCCCACCACCATGCTGATCGGTATCGTCGGTGCCCTGGTCGGCGGGTTCCTGTTGCGTGCACTTATCACCGTTTCAGGCTGGCTGTCCGGTTTTGTGGGGGCCGTGCTGGGCGCGTTGCTGGTGATCTGGATCTGGCAGAGCTTAAAGCGCCGTTAAGGCTTGACCTTTTCCTTCGGTCACCGCCTGATCAAGCCGAGTTTTCAAGCAGGTGACCCATGTCTTATGATCTGAACGCTGGTGATGTTGCCCTGATGGGCGTTCCACTGGATTTGCATTCCTCATTTCTGCAGGGTCCGGCCTTCGCGCCCGGTCGCATTCGCGAGGCGTTGCATTCCGGTGCGGCCAACCTGACGGCCGAGGATGGCACTGATCTGGGGGCCACGGATCGGTTCAAAGATACCGGTGATCTGAATGTGTTCGAGATGCGCGGGCAAGAGCCGATCGACCGGATCGAGGCCGGTGCTGCCGCACGGATTGAAACTGGCGCGCGGCTGTTGTCCCTAGGCGGCGATCACTCGGTCGCTTTCCCGCTGATCAAGGCCCATGCCGAGCGGTATGAGGGGCTGAACATCCTGCATATCGACTCGCATCCCGACCTGTATGACACGCAGGATATCGGCCCTCTGGGCCATGGCTGCCCTTTCGCGCGGGTGATGGAGACCGGCAAGGTCAAACGACTGGTGCAGGTCGGTATCCGTACCATGAACAAGCACCAACAGGAGCAGGCGGACAAGTTCGGGGTCGAGGTGATCGACATGCGCAATTGGCGTCCCGATCTGGAGATCAGCTTTGATGGACCCGTCTACCTGTCTCTGGATCTCGACGCGTTGGACCCGGCCTTTGCGCCGGGTGTGTCACATCACGAACCCGGCGGACTCAGCACGCGCGAGGTGATTAACCTGATCCATCGGTTCGAAGGGGAGTTGGTCGGCGCGGATATTGTCGAACTGAACCCCCATCGCGACCCGTATGGCATGACCGCGATGGTGGCTGCGAAATTCGTCAAAGAGATCGGCGCGCGGCTGTTGTCGCGCTGAATTCAGCGCGCGTCGCAGGTGGCGGGGGATCCCAGTCGCGTCGCGCGCGTGGTGGCCATGTCGTAGCTGTTGGCCTCGGCGGCTGTCATCCAGTGCATTTCGTCTTCCGAGGCGACCTCTAGCGTGTACCAATAGAAATCTTCGGACACGCCGATATCGTCATAATAGTCCAGATATCGGTCGTGTTCGGGGTCGTCCTCGGGCAGTTCGGTGGCGATGATGCCACCTCCGCCCCAGCTATGAACGCCGACGCAGGCGCCCGGCTGCAAGGTGCGCCTGTTGCCCGCCAGAAACAGGTCGGTCCCCCCCGAGGCGACCATGCCGTCGGACGGCACCACCGTGTCAAAACCCCGGTTGCGCACCTCGCGCGAGAAGATCACGTTAGCATCGTCATCCACCGATCCTTCGATGTTTTGCAGGACAAGCGTTTTGATTTGCGGGTTGTCGGCTGCCACCTCTCGGAACGCATCCAAAGTGGTGTGGTCGATGGCTCCGGTTACGACGATCTGATCGCCCTGGGCTACGAATTGCGTCGGGCTGTAGGGTTCCGCGCAAGCGGCGAGGCAAAGCGCACTGACGGCGAGCAAAGACAGGGGAGATTTCACAAGCGGGCCTTAGGTTTGTTTCGGTGTTATACGCCCTATTGGCGCGGCGGGCGGGCTTTGTAGACAGGAAGCCTCCAACCAAAGATAAGCGATCCGGCGCGCAAGGCCCAGCAGATCGCGGCACATAGCGCCAGCGCGGGCAGGCCTTCGAGCCCAAGTCGTGTCGCGACCACCGCCGTCAACGCACCTGCAAACGCGCATGAGACGTAAAGCTCACCCTGTTTAAGCACCAGAGGGACTTCATTACAGACCACATCGCGCATCAATCCGCCCAGACATCCGGTGGTTACGCCCATCAGCACCACGACGATGCCGGATTGATCCAGCGAAAGCGCTGCTCCAGTTCCCGCAGCAACGGCAATGGACAAAGCGAAACTGTCCAGCCAGATCAGCCAGCTATAGCGGCTTTCGACCAGATGCGCGGTGAAGAACACCAGAACGGCGGCCCCGACCGCGATCAGGATGTAGTCCGGCTGGCCTACCCAGAAGACGGGATGGCGATCCAGCAGCAGGTCGCGCACGGTGCCGCCTCCGACCGCAGTCAGGCAGGCGATGAAGGCAAACCCGACCAGATCAAGCTGTGCCCGGCTGGCCACCAGCGCCCCGGTCAGCGCAAAGACCAGAACCGAGGCATAGTCCAGCAGGGCAAGCGCGCTCACTCCTGCGCCTTTGCGGGTTTGAAAGGAGCCATGCCCGCGCGGGCCAGCTCATCCGCTTTTTCGTTTTCGGGATGGCCCGCATGGCCTTTGACCCATTCCCATGTCACATCATGACGACCCTGCGCTTTGTCCAACCGCTGCCATAGGTCCACATTCTTAACGGGTTTCTTATTAGAGGTTTTCCACCCGTTCCGCTTCCACCCGAAAATCCAGCCCGTCACGCCGTTTTTCACATAGGCGCTATCGGTCACAACGGTGATCTTGGACGCGCGCTCCAGCGCCTCCAGCGCGCTGATGGCGGCCAGCAACTCCATCCGGTTGTTGGTGGTCTCGGCCTCACCGCCCTTTAGTTCCCGTTCTTTCAGGACCGAGTCCCCCTGCATCGCGCGCAGCAGCACGCCCCAACCACCGGGGCCGGGATTGCCGGAACAGGCACCATCGGTATAGGCAAATAGCTCAGGCATGGGCGGCAAGCCCAATCCAGTCCGAGACCGAGCCATCCAGCCCGGTTCCGCTGCCAAGTCGTCGTGCGGTGACGGTAAAGCCCGCCTTTTGCAGATAAGTTTTCAAGTCTTCCTCGGAATAATAGCTGTAGAAGCGCCCCAAACGATCCGGCCCTTCACCTTGTCCCAGCTTCATGGCGATATAGAAGACGCCCTTGGGTTTCAACGCCTGGTGAATGGCGGCCAAATGGTTCGGGAAATCCGCGCGTTTGGCGTGTAGAAGGCTGAAATTGGCCCAGATGCCGTCATAGGTGCCCTTGGCCTTTAGGTCCGAGAACGCCGCTTGGCGGGCGGAAACGCCAGGATAGGCCGAGGCCAGCCGGACCATCTCGGCCGAGGCATCCATGGCCTCAACCTGTAGCCCCGCCTGCGCCATGATCACCGCCGAGGCACCGGGGCCGCAGCCCAAATCCAACACCTTTCCGCCTGTTGGTACCGCCTGAATGAAACGGGTCAGTTGCGGGTCCTCGGTGTTGGCCTCATCGGTCAGGTCGGCATAGCACGCGGCCTGTTCGTCGTAGACCGAGATCGTCTCACGATCGCTCATAGATACACTCCGACGGCCAAGCACAGCAGCACGATGGCTGACAGCAGGATACGCAATCGCATCCACCAGCGTGGCGCGAGACCCCAATACCAGAACAGGGCGTCCAGCACCAAAAGCCCGGCAAAGCCGATCATCAGATTGGTGCCCGCGCTGATCGGCCCGCCACCTGTCATGAAGAAGGCCCAAAGGGCGGGAAGGACCGACAGGGTATAGCCCACAGTCGCCTTGCTGCCCGAGGTCTTGGTGGCAAAGCCCCACAATACACCGGACATGAAGCTCAGGATAACCGAGCCATAGAACAGCTGGATGTAAGGCCCCACGAAACGAGAGCCTAGCTCTCGCGTGCCAAGATCGTGCAGGTCCGAGTTCAGATAGGTCAGCGCCCCCCAAATGAACGGGATCAGCCCCGCCAACCCCAGATAGAGCGCGGATTTGGGGACGCCGTTCATGCCGGTTGCCTCAACACGCGGGGGACTTTGAATTCTACGTTTTCGACGGCGGTTTCCACGAGGTCGACGGTTACGTCGTAGTGATCGCTGAACGCGTCGATGACTTCATTCACCAGTACCTCAGGGGCTGAGGCCCCGGCAGTGATGGCAATGCTCGAAATCCCCTCAAGCGCGCGCCAGTCAATATCGGAGGCACGTTGCACCAACTGCGCATAGTTGCATCCAGCGCGCGAGGCGACCTCGACCAATCGCCGTGAGTTGGACGAGTTCGGAGCGCCCACCACCAGCAGCGCATCCGCCTTCGGCGCTACGGCTTTCACGGCCTCTTGCCGGTTGGTTGTGGCGTAGCAGATGTCTTCCTTGTGCGGGCCGACGATCTTGGGGAACCGCTCTTCAAGCGCTGCGATGATATCCTTGGTGTCATCAACCGACAGGGTGGTCTGGGTGACAAAGGCCAGCTGATCCGGGTCTCGGACCTGAACGGTGGCGACATCTTCGACGGTTTCGACCAGCAGCACCTCACCTTCTGGCAGTTGTCCCATGGTGCCGATGGTCTCGGGGTGTCCATTGTGGCCGATCATGATCATCTGAAGGCCGTTGTCCGAATGGCGCTGCGCCTCGACATGGACCTTCGAGACCAGAGGGCAAGTGGCATCGACATAGATCATCTCGCGCCGGGCGGCGGTGGCAGGCACGGATTTGGGAACCCCATGAGCCGAGAAGATCACCGGCCGATCATCGGGGCATTCATCAAGTTCCTCGACAAACACGGCCCCCTTGGCTCGCAACCCGTCGACCACGAATTTGTTGTGGACAATCTCGTGCCGGACATAGACCGGCGCGCCCCATTTCTGCAGTGCGATCTCGACGATCTTGATGGCGCGATCCACGCCCGCGCAGAAACCGCGCGGCGCAGCAAGGTACAAAGTCAATGGCGGCTTGGTCATGTCGCTGTCTCCTTGCGCCACAGGTAGGTCTTTTCACGGCCTTGGTCCAGACAGGGCGGCGTCATTGATCTGACATGAATCACTGATAGCCGTTAGGTGTTTCAGTACCAAACCTTAGTTAAAGAAGCGCGGCCAGGGTTTCATACCCTGACCGCGCTAATCTCATCCCCAATTGTGACGCCGAGGGCTAGTGCCCGCCGGCGGCAGCTACACTGCGTGGTTCGGTCGGCATTTCCCGAGGCGGGCGGCCGATCACGTCGCGCAGATCTTCCAGTTCGATGAAGTTGTCGGCCTGGCGGCGCAGCTCGTCCGAGATCATCGGCGGCTGGCTGCGGATGGTCGACACGACCGAAACCCGCACGCCCTGACGTTGCAGGCTGGCAATTAGCGGGCGGAAATCCCCATCGCCCGAGAACAGCACAATGTGATCAACGCGTGGCGCCAGTTCCATAGCATCGACGGTGAGTTCGATATCCATGTTACCCTTCACCTTCCGACGCCCCATGCTGTCGGTGTATTCCTTGGCCGGTTTGGTCACCATGGTGAAGCCATTGTAGTGCAGCCAGTCAACCAGTGGTCGGATCGGAGAGTACTCGTCATTCTCCAGCAGCGCTGTGTAGTAGAAAGCACGCAGGAGCTTACCGCGGCGCATGAATTCCTGCCGCAGAAGCTTGTAGTCGATGTCGAAGCCAAGTGCTTTTGCGGCGGCATAAAGATTCGAGCCGTCGATGAACAGCGCTAGCCGTTCGTCTTTATAAAACATAAATAGGTCCTTCCGGTATAATCCAGCCCGCTGCGCGTTTAAGAGTGAGTGGTGTAAAATTAAGCGTGCTGGTGTGCCTATAATTAGGGCTTTTAATGCGCATCGCAAGTATGCATTTGGCCGAATATGGGGGTATTAATGGGCAAAACCACTTCAAATGCAGTTGTTGCGATGGGCGCAAATCTCAATCTGAGCGGACTAGGGCCCAAGGTGACACTTCGCAACGCAATAATAGCGCTTGCGGACCGTGGTGTGGTGATTCGCGCCGAAAGCCGGTTTTTTGCAACCCCCTGTTTCCCTCCGGGTGCGGGCCCCGACTACGTCAATGCAGCCCTTTTGATCGAGACTGACCTTACACCTGCGCAGCTGCTGGAGGTTCTGCATGAGGTCGAACACAAGTTCGGTCGCGAACGGGTGCAGCGCTGGGGGATGCGGACGCTGGACCTGGATCTGGTGGCCTACGAGGATCAGTTACTGCCCGATCCCGCCACCTTCGATCACTGGCTGACCCTGTCAGCGGATGTGCAGCGTCAAGAGGCCCCAGATCAGCTGATTTTGCCCCATCCCCGCCTGCAGGACCGGGCCTTTGTGCTTGTCCCCATGGCCGACGTAGCCCCGGATTGGCGCCATCCGGTTCTAGGCCAGACCGTCCAACAAATGCTCGAGGCACTGCCAGCTGAAGATATAGCAGCGGTCACACCTTTGTAGATTGGTGGATTTGCGCTATTTCCTGCTTGTCAAGGCGTCCAATCGGTCTTAGATACAACGCTTCCTGATATGGACTCAGCAACGGAGTAGCGTTCCATGGCCCGCGTGACGGTTGAAGACTGCGTAGACAAGGTTCCCAACCGGTTTGAACTGGTGATGCTTGCCGCCCATCGTGCGCGTGAGATTTCCGCCGGTGGACCGATCACTGTGGACCGTGACAACGACAAGAACCCCGTTGTCTCGCTGCGTGAAATCGCCGACGAAACCCAGAGCGCGGACGAACTGCGCGAGCGTCTGATCGAGGCCAACCAAACCCAGATCGAGGTTGATGAGCCGGAAGAAGATCAGATGGCCCTACTGATGGGTGCCGAATCGGACAAGCCTGCCGAAGATGACATGTCGGAAGAAAAACTCCTGCGTGCTCTGATGGAGGCTCAAGGGCAGGGGTAAGCCCTCAAAACGAAGGTGCGGACCGGATGATTTCTGCTGACGACCTGATTGCGCTGGTCCGCAATTATAACCCAAAGACAAACGCTGAACGCATCGCCAAGGCCTATGAATTCGGCCAGCAGATGCACGAAGGGCAGTTCCGGCATTCCGGCGAGCCCTATTTTACCCATCCTGTTGCCGTTGCCGCCATCCTGACCGAACAGCGTCTGGATGATGCGACCATTATCACGGCGCTTTTGCACGACACGATCGAAGACACCAAAGCCAGCTATGGCAAAGTGGCGGAGCTGTTCGGGGATGAGGTCGCCAAACTGGTCGATGGCGTCACCAAACTGACCAACCTGCAACTCTCAAGCCGCGAAACCAAACAGGCCGAGAATTTCCGCAAGCTGTTCATGGCCATGTCCAAGGACTTGCGGGTCATTCTGGTCAAGCTCGCCGACCGTTTGCACAACATGCGAACCATCAAGGCGATGCGCCCCGAAAAGCAGATCGTCAAAGCACGCGAGACGATGGATATCTACGCGCCGCTTGCGGGCCGGATGGGCATGCAGTGGATGCGCGAGGAGCTCGAAGACCTCGCCTTCCGTGTGCTGAACCCCGAAGGGCGCCAGTCGATCATCCGCCGCTTTATCACCCTGCAGCGCGAAACCGGAGATGTGATCCACCGGATCACCGGTGACATGCGCCATGAGCTGGAGAAAGCGGGCATCGAGGCAGAAGTCTTTGGTCGCGCCAAGAAACCCTATTCGATCTGGCGAAAGATGCAGGAAAAGGATCAGGGCTTCTCGCGCCTGTCCGATATCTACGGGTTTCGCATCATCACCGAAACCGAGGAAGATTGCTACCGCACCCTTGGCGCAATCCACCAGCGCTGGCGCGCGGTGCCCGGCAGGTTCAAAGACTATATTTCTCAGCCGAAATCGAACGGCTACCGCTCGATCCACACCACTGTTTCGGGGCGTGACGGCAAACGGGTCGAAGTTCAGATCCGTACTCGCCAGATGCACGATGTGGCTGAAACCGGCGTGGCCGCGCACTGGTCTTATCGCGACGGTGTCCGGACCGAGAACCCATTTGCGGTCGACCCCGCCAAGTGGATTTCGAACCTGACCGAGCAATTCGACAATGAGGAAGATCACGAAGATTTCCTCGAAGCCGTCAAGCTTGAGATGTACTCGGACCAGGTATTCTGCTTCACGCCGAAAGGCGATGTCGTGAAGCTACCGCGTGGGGCGACCCCGATTGATTTTGCCTACGCCATCCACACCCGTATCGGCCACGCTTGTGTAGGGGCAAAGGTCGATGCGATCCGCGTGCCGCTCTGGACCCGGCTGAAGAACGGGCAGTCGGTCGATATCATCACCGCCGATGGCCAGACCCCTCAGGTCACTTGGCTTGAGATAGCGGTGACAGGCAAAGCCCGCACCGCGATCCGCCGCGCCCTGCGCGAAGTTGACCGCGAACGGTTCATCAAGCTGGGCAAAGAGCTTGCGCGCTCAGGGTTCGAACATGTCGGCCGCAAATCCACCGATAAGGCGCTTGATACAGCCGCCAAGCACCTGCGTCTGAAAGACCGGCATGAGTTGCTAGCACGCTTGGGCAGTGCCGAATTGACAGCCCATGATGTGGTCAGCGCCGTTTATCCGGAACTGACGCAGGACGACGGCGATGCGATCCCGCTGCGGCGCGCCGTGATTGGTCTTGAACCAGGTCAGAAATTCGACCGCGCCCCCTGCTGTCAGCCCCTGCCGGGCGAGCGGATTGTCGGCATCACGCATCGTGGCAAGGGTGTTGAAGTTCACGCCATCGATTGTAACCGCCTGGGCGCATATGAGAATGAGCCCGAGCGGTGGGTCGATCTTCACTGGCATTCCGGCACCCACCCGGCGGTCTATGGCGCGACACTTGACCTCACCATCGGCAACGATGCGGGCGTGCTGGGGCGTATTTGCACATTGATCGGCGAGAAAAAGGCCAATATCTCAAACCTTGAGTTCGTCGACCGCAAACCGGATTTTTACCGACTGCTGATCAATGTCGAACTGCGAGACCTTGAACAGTTGCATTCGCTGATGCTGATGCTCGAGGCAGAAAGTGACGTGGCCGCTGTCGAACGGTACCGAGAGCGTGAAAATGCCGCCCTGCCGGCTGGTTGAGATGAGGTGATCAGGAGTGGTTTTCAAGCGCCGAGATCGACGCTCTCCCATTCAGGCCGCATCTGAGTTTGTCTATCCACGTGGCGGATGGACCCGCGCCTTTCACTATGTCAAACATCGCGTTCGCCGCTTGCCGGACTCGCCCGAGCGTATTGCACGCGGTATCGGGGCAGGGGTATTTGCAGCATTTACCCCCTTCTATGGCCTGCATTTTCTGGTCGCCGCCATCGGCGCGCGCCTGCTCAACGGCAATATCGTGGCCGCTCTCAGCGGCACGTTCTTCGGCAATCCGCTGACTTATGTTCCGATTGGCGTCATCTGCCTGCAAACAGGGCATTTCCTTCTGGGTACCGAATTCGAGAAAAGCGAAACACGCGGCCTGATGGGGAAATTTGCAGATGCGATGGGCGATCTGAAGAACAACTTCCTCGCCATGTTCACTGACCGCGTCGCAGATTGGCACGGCCTGGGTCTTTTCTACCGCGAGGTATTCTACCCCTATATGATCGGCGGCATTCTTCCCGGTCTGCTGGCGGGGGTAATCTGCTTTTACCTCAGCCTGCCGCTGATCCGTACCTATCAACAGCGCCGCCGCGCGCGGATTAAAGCCAAATTCGAAGAAATCAAACGTCTGGCCGAAACCGAGGCTGACACTTCGGTGGAAAAGGCACTAGCTTCAGCTCAAACCGTGAAAAAGGAATCGCGCGATGTCTGACACTTATCTGCGTCTTGGTGTGAATATCGACCACGTCGCCACCGTGCGTAACGCACGCGGTGGGGCTTACCCCGACCCGCTGCGCGCCGCTAAACTGGCTGAAGAGGCCGGGGCCGACGGCATCACGGCGCATCTGCGCGAAGACCGCCGTCACATTTCGGACGCCGATATCGATGGTCTGATGGAGGTCCTCTCGGTCCCTCTGAATTTTGAGATGGCCGCCACCGATGAGATGCAGAAGATCGCCCTGCGGCACAAACCTCATGCGGTCTGTATTGTGCCGGAAAAGCGCGAGGAACGCACCACCGAAGGCGGGCTGGAAGTCGCACGCGAGGAAAACAAGTTGGCCCATTTCATTGCGCCGTTGCGCGATGTCGGCTGTCGCGTGTCGATCTTCATCGCCGCTGACCAACGCCAGATCGAGGCCGCCCACCGCATCGGCGCCGAGGTGATCGAACTGCACACAGGCGCCTATTGTGACGCCTTCGCCGAAGGCCGCATGGAAGATGCCGAGCGTGAGCTGGAAAGCCTGCGCCAGATGTCGACCTTTGCGCATTCGCTGGGCCTCGAAGTCCATGCAGGCCATGGGTTGACCTATGAGACGGTGAAACCCGTCGCGGCCTTCCCCGAGGTGCGTGAGTTGAACATCGGCCACTTCCTGATCGGCGAGTCGATCTTTCTGGGCCTCACCCCCGCCATTCAGGAAATGCGCCGCCTGATGGATGAGGCGCGGGCGTGATCACGCCGACTTTCATAGCGATCTGGTTTGCCTGGTTGATGGCCGGTGGCTCACCCGGTCCGGCCACGATGGGCATTGCCGGTACCGCTATGACTGAAGGTCGCCGCGCAGGGCTGGTCTTTGCACTTGGCATATGCGCGGGCTCCGCTGCTTGGGGGATCGCCGCAGCGCTGGGCTTGTCGGCGATCATGCTGGCCAATGTCTGGGTCTTCGAAGTGATCCGTTACTTTGGTGTCGCCTATCTGGGCTGGCTGGCCCTGAAGGCTCTGCGCCGCGCGGTGACCGCCGGTGAGGTACCATTGGGCAAACCAGTCACCGGGTCGCTGTGCACAATCCTTGCGAAAGGTGCAGCCATTCACCTGACGAACCCCAAGGCGATCCTCAGCTGGGGATCGATCTATGCGATCGTGGCGCCAAATGACGCCAGCCTATTGGTCTTGTTGGGGTATTTCAGCCTACTCTATGCAGGGTCTTTGCTGATTTTCATTGGGTACGCCTTTCTGTTTTCCTCGGCGCGTATGGTCAGCGCCTACCGGCGTGCTCGACGTTGGTTCGATTTTGCCTTTGCGGGGTTCTTCGGCGTCGCCAGCTATAAGATTTTGACGGTGCGGTTGTCTTGATCCTTGGCGTTGGCACAGATCTCGCGAATATCGAGCGTATCCAGCGCACGCTCGACCGTTTTGGCGACCGTTTCCGCAATCGCGTTTTCACCGAGACCGAGCAGCGCAAGGCCGAACGTCGCCACGACACCGCAGGCACTTATGCCAAACGCTGGGCCGCGAAAGAGGCGTGTTCCAAGGCGCTGGGCACCGGCCTTCGCATGGGCATTGCCTGGAAGGACATGGCGGTCAGCAACCTGCACACGGGTCAGCCCGTGATGCATGTGACTGGCTGGGCCGCCGACCGGCTGCGCCAGATGACGCCAGAGGGTCATGAGGCGATCATCCACGTCACCCTGACGGATGACCACCCCTGGGCGCAGGCCTTTGTGGTGATCGAGGCGCGCCCGCTTCAAGAACCCGGTACGCAGCCTTGACTTGCCCCCGCATGGCCCGCATGTAGCACCCAACACACCAAGGAGCGAAAGAGCAGTATGGCCGAGGACGTCAAAACCGGAAATCCCATCTGGGAGACGATCAAAACCATCGTCTACGCCCTGTTGATCGCAGGCGTATTCCGCACCCTGTTCTTCCAGCCCTTCTGGATCCCCTCCGGCTCGATGAAGCAGACCCTGCTGATCGGCGATTTCCTGTTCGTCAACAAGATGGCCTACGGTTACTCCTACGCCTCCTGCCCCAGCCTGATCATCCCCAGCGTCGGTCTGAATATTGACGCCGAGGATATCTGCGGCTGGCTTCCGGGTGACGACAATACCCGCATTTGGAGCGGAGAGCCCGAGCGCGGCGATGTGATCGTCTTCCGTCACCCTGTGACGGGGCGTGACTACATCAAGCGCCTCATCGGTCTGCCGGGCGACCGCGTTCAGGTTCGCCAAGGGCAGATCATTCTGAACGGCACGCCCGTCCCGCAACAAGCCGATGGCGTGTTCACCGAAGTGGCTGCCCCGCAAGGCCCGCAACGTCTGCGTCCGCGCTGCTCCAACGGTCCGGTCGGTATTGGTGGCGTTTGTGAGAAGGAGCGCTTTGTCGAAACCCTGCCCAATGGTGTGTCCTATGACGTGCTGAGTATCGGCAATCAAGGGTCCGACAACACCGGCATCTACACGGTGCCCGAAGGCCACTATTTCTTCATGGGCGACAACCGCGACAACTCTGCTGATAGCCGTCTGCCGCAATCTGCTGGCGGGGTAGGCTATGTTCCTTACGAAAACCTTATCGGTCGCGCCGACCGGATTATGTTCTCTTCTGCTGGCCGGTCAATGCTGTTCTTCTGGACATGGCGCAGCGACCGCTTCTTTAAGGCGGTCAATTGAAGGTATCGGCCGACATAAAGGCATTTCAACACCGCTTGGGGTACGAATTCTCGAACCCCGAGCTGTTGGTGCGGGCACTGACCCATGGCTCGGTTTCGTCCGCCACCCGGCCCGATAACCAACGGCTCGAATTCCTGGGCGACCGCGTTCTTGGTCTCGTTATGGCGACAGCCTTGCTCGAGGCGGACAAGAAAGCCTCCGAAGGCCAGCTGGCCCCTCGTTTCAACGCGCTGGTGCGTAAAGAGGCCTGCGCCGATGTCGCCCGTCAGATTGATCTGGGCGCCGTGCTCAAGCTTGGCCGGTCCGAGATGCTGTCCGGTGGCCGCCGCAAACAGGCGCTTCTGGGCGACGCGATGGAGGCAGTAATCGCCGCCATCTACCGCGACGCCGGTTTCGAGGCCGCTCGCGATGTCATCCTCGCCCTCTGGGGGGATCGCATCCACACCGTCGAAGCTGACGCTCGCGACGCCAAAACCTCGCTCCAGGAATGGGCACAGGCCCGCGGCCAAAAGCCCCCCAGCTATATCGAAGTCAAACGCAGTGGCCCCGACCACGCCCCGGTTTTCACCATCGCCGCCCGCCTGCAGGACGGGACCGAGGCACAGGCCACCGCCGGATCAAAGCGCCAGGCCGAACAGGCGGCGGCAAAGGCACTTCTGGACGCGCTGCCAAAATAGCTCCCGCCCCTCTTCCAAAACCCGATCCGCTCTTCATCTGGCTAAAAATATCCCGGGGGTGAGGCCGGATGAAATCCGGACGAGGGGGCTGGCCGCCTCCCGGTCGGATTGGCGCAGCCAATCCGATGCCTATACCACCCGGATATACCCGGTTAGACCGGTTTTCTGATGCTCGATCACATGGCAATGAAAGGCCCAGTCACCGGGATTGTCCGCGACAAGCGCGATTTCAACGACCTCATCTTTCAGCAGCAACATGGTATCGGTCAGCAAAGGCGGCAGCTTGCGCAGGTTAGATTTCAACGGCGTGAACACAAGCCCATGCAAATGGATCGGGTGCAAGTTCGGCGATTCGTTGCGCAGCCGCAGAACGTAGCTTTTGCCCATCTCCAAAACGGCCAGAGGGCCAATGCCCTCGGCGGCATCGCCCGCCCAAGGGGTCCGGTTGATCGACCAGAAATTATACCCCAGAGAGCCACAGAACCCGTTATTCGGCTCTCCTCCTTCGGGCGTCCAGCCAAAGACGAACTCATGCAGTTCGGCCTTTGCCAGATCAGGCCGTGCAACCGGGTTCGGGGGCAGTTGTTTCAACTCCCGCAAGTCCCGCGCAACATCCGCGCCTACGGCCCGAAGACGTGCCATCGGGCGATGCGGCTGACCTGGCAGTTTCGCGACCAGATCCACCATCTGCCCCTCGCCTGAGGGCATCGCCACCGCGAAATCCACCCGTTGGCCCGGTCCAACCAGCAGAGGGTCCTCGGCGCTTGGCAGGGGGAGCTCGACAGCAACCGGATGCCCGTCCCAGGCGATGATCCGGGTCTTGCCGCCCGCAAGATGTAGCCGATAGATCCGGGTCGTATCCGTGTTCACCACCCGCAGCCGCACCAACCCGCCCGAGATGTGGTCATAGACAGGCGTATCCAGCCAATTCGCGGTTTGCAGATTGCCGAACGTTCCAGCCCGTGCCGCGCCGCGCTGGGTATAGGCGGGCAAGAACTGGTCTTCGTCATCCAGACGGAAATCGCGCAGGTTAATGACCTGTTCGCTGTCAAACCCGGGATCTTCGGCCTCGGAAATAACCATCACGCCGGTCAGACCATGGGCCATCTGCTCCATCGTCATGCAATGAGGGTGGTACCAATAGGTTCCGGCATCGGGGGGCGTGAACTCATAGTCGAACAGTTCATTCGGCCCCATTGGCATCTGGGTCAGATAGGGAACGCCGTCCATTGCGTTCGGAATGCGCAGGCCGTGCCAATGCATCGCTGTGTAGTCCAGTGTCGAGTTGCGCACCGGCAGGCGCATCGCCTCGCCCTGACGGCCCCGCAGTACCGGCGGAGGCGCATCGGAGGACAGGCTGACCATCCCGGTCGTCACCTGATCGCGCAGTGCAAAACTGGCCGATTGGATGATCAATTCAGGCGCGGCCGAGGCCAGACCGAACCCTCCCAATCCGATTGCCCCAGCGGCGGCGCTGCTGCCCAAAAGGAACTCGCGACGTTTCATGATTTGCCTCTTTGATGAAATCTTCGCCTGGCTGTCATCGGCGTGGCGTGTGGCTACAGTTTCACTGCACACGACGGATCGCAATGCGACAAATCCCTCTGGCCCGCGCGGGCTTTCTGCTATAGGGGTGCGCACTTGCAAACAGGATCGCAACACACATGACCACACGCGCCGGATTTATCGCCCTGATCGGAGAGCCCAACGCAGGCAAATCCACCCTTTTGAACCGCATGGTCGGGGCCAAGGTCTCGATCGTGACGCATAAGGTGCAGACCACCCGCGCCCGCATCCGTGGCGTGGCGATGGAGCGCGACGCGCAGCTGGTCTTTGTTGACACGCCGGGCCTGTTCAAACCTCGTCGCCGTTTGGACCGTGCGATGGTTGCCGCTGCGTGGGGTGGGGCGGCTGATGCGGATGTTGTTGTCCTGATGATCGAGGCCCATCGCGGCATCACCGAAGGGGTCGAGCGCATCCTTGAAGGGCTCGAAGAGATCGGACAGGGCCGTACGATTGCGCTGGCCATCAACAAGATCGACAAGGTGCCCTCCGAGAAGCTGCTGGCGCTGACCAGTGACCTGAACGCTCGCTACCCTTTTGCTGAGACCTTCATGATCTCGGCCGAGAAAGGCCACGGCGTCAACGACCTGCGCAAATGGCTGGCGGGTGAGCTGCCCGAAGGCCCGTGGCTTTACCCCGAGGATCAGATCGCCGATCTGCCCCTGCGCATGATCGCCGCCGAGATGACGCGTGAAAAGTTGACCCTGCGCCTGCATCAGGAGCTGCCCTATCAGCTGACCGTCGAAACCGAGAGCTGGGAAGAGCGCAAAGACGGCTCGGCCCGGATTGATCAGATCATCTATGTCATGCGCGACGGCCACAAAGGCATCGTGCTGGGCAAAAAGGGCGAGACGATCAAGGCCGTCAGCCAGGCCGCGCGGGCGGAATTGGAAGAGTTCCTCGACCGCAAGATTCACCTGTTCCTGCAGGTCAAAGTCCGGCCCAACTGGTTGGAGGAATCCGAGCGGTACTCGGAAATGGGTCTGGATTTCAAAGACGGCAACGCATGACCCGTCTGACCGCAGACTTCTGGGTCCATGCCTATCTGGCGCGGCTGCGGTTTCAGGAAATCCCGGCCTTTGTGGTGGCGCATGGCGATGACATGGCGGGCGCGGTTCTGGTCAAGCTCAACACGCTTGATGGGCAGGCGGTGGCCTTCCAACGCAGCTTTGACCTGATGAGCGGCGCGCGCAAATGGGTAGAACTCTCTAGCGGCGCCGAGGGTGATGTGGACGAGGCCATCCAGCGCCAGCGCAGCTTTGACCCCGATCTCTGGGTGATTGAGGTCGAAGACCGGCAGGGACGGCATTTGCTGGATGAAGAGGGGCTGGAATAGACCCACCCACAGGGACTTGGACAGTTGGCCCAAAGCGTCTAGTTTGAAGAGCAGATCGGCAAAGGCTGATCGTTGAGAAAACCGCAAAAAGGTCAGGTGGTGGCGTGGCTGAAACACTCGCTGAGAAACTTGAAAAATCGAACCTGGGTCATTGGATGCAGCGATTCGAAGGCTTCATGGTCTTCATTGGTGTCGTCGGCCCCTTTGCCACGCTGCCGCAGCTGATCAAGCTGTTTTTCACCCACTCGCAACACGCCACCGGCCAATCGCTTTTGTCCTGGTCGCTTTATGCTGCGCTGTCCTTCCTGTGGTTTGCCTATGGGTTGGTGGTCGGAAAGCTGCCGATTTATGTGGGCAACGGGATCTCGATGATCCTCAACATGTTGATGGTGCTTGGTATCCTGATGCACGCGGGCCTAACGTTCTGAGTGGGCATTAGCCTAGCAACAGCGGCTCCAGCGACACCCGTAGTGATACGGCGGCGAAGAACAGAACACTACCTGCCAGAACGAAAACATGCCAGATCGTGTTGTGATAGGGCATCCAGTCGGACAGGTAGAAGATGACGCCTGCGGTATAGACTACCCCTCCGGCAATCATCAGGGCCAGAACTGAGGGTGGCAGCTCGTCCAGCAAGGCATGCCCGCTCCAGACGGCAGCCCAGCCCATTCCCAGATACAAGACCAGCCCGATCCAGCGAAAGCGATGCGGGTCCACCATTTTCAGCACCGACCCCAGCGTGGCCGAGGACCAAAGGCCGATCATCAGCCCCGGGGCTTGCGCTCCGGACAGCAGCAGGAAAGGCGTGTAGGTGCCTGCGATCTTCACATAGATGCCCGAGTGATCCAGCCTGCGAAGAACTTCGGACCATCGATCGCTAACGACCATGTTGTAGAGCGCAGAAAAGCTGAGCATCAGGATCAGCGTCATTCCGTAGATCGACGCGCCCATGACCGCGTCCGGGTCGGCGCGATAGTACATCGTCATGACAATCAGAATGGGAACCGCGATGAGGGCTAGAAACAGGCCCAGAACATGTACAACTCCGTCACTGATGCGCTCGGCCCGGCTGTAGGCTGGCCGGATATGTGCAAAAGATCGCATGGTAAAAGGGTAGGGCCGCTGTCGCGTTTGGGCAAGTCTGCCGGGCTGAACTTATCGTGTGGGTGTCACAGCTGGCGGCGCTGGCGGGTGTTTTTCATCCCCTCTTCATCAAACCGCAATGCTCAGGTCGGATCTTCGCCGGGCTTTGGGTCTTTGTACCGGTTGAGGTCCAGAATGCCCGCCTGGATTGGGTTATCCTTCAAAAAACGGGTGTGGATCTGATCGCTGATGGCCCAGAAATCTTCGCTGGTCCGACGCACGCCGAAATCGGCAACCAGCTGCATCCAGTCCTCTTGCGTGGCGACCGCTTTCACAGCCTGAACAAAGTCGGGCAATTGCGCTTCAGGCAGTTTGAAGAAGAAGTTTGGGTAGCTTCCGATCATCTCAGGCAGAATGGTCAAAGTGTCTTTGTCAGGCTCTCGCCGGGCGGATTCGTCAAACAGGAAGGCTATGTTGGTGTGGGCCTTGTCGTGGATCAGCGTGAAAATCTCAGCCTTCTTGTCGCTTGTCTCGACCACCAGCAAGGACAGGTCGGGTAGAAACTTGACCCACGGCCCGGTCTTGCTAGCCAGCGAAGTCAGCGCATCCTGCGCGCAATCCGCGCCATCGCATCGGTTGATCGGGTCTGAGCGCGACCATAGACCATTGCCGCGCGCCAGAAGCTGCAAAAGAAACTCCTGCTTGGGGGTGTTCGTTTCGAACGTGACCCCCGTGGGCATCGTGTCGTCGATGCGGCGGGTGTGCCAGAATGTGTGCAACCTGGCCAGAACGCCTCGGTACCAGTTTTCGTGCATCCCCGGCCGCAGATTGCGCGGCATGAAGGTCAGGAAGTTATCCTCACTCTCCATGCGCAATTCGTCCATGTAGATACGGGTCGCCAGTTGGTGTTCGACACGTCCGAACACGTCGTATCCGGCAACCAGATTATAGTAGATCCGTTCAAACACCGGATAATCGATGACCCAGGCGGTTTCCGGGATATCACCATGAAACCCAGTCAGGGCCGAGGCGTTGTCGAAATGCCGAAACACGGTGATCAGGGCGTTCGGGTTGGTTCCTTCACCATCCCAAATCGCGTCATAGCCCCAGCCAGTTTGATGCGCGGGACTGTTGCGATAGCGGGTATCGCGGAACTCAAGGTACTCGGCCTGGTTCTGATGCGAGAACATGTGCAAGTCACCAAGGTTTTGATCCGTCTGCGCGACGGGCAGCTCAAGAAGCGCAGCGCCTTCGGCCAGAAAGCTTGGGTCGGTGATCGAGAGGTCGGCGTCGGGGTCAAGGAAACTGACCCAGAACCGGTCCTCGATGACGTCAACGGCAGTCTCTCCGTGACAGACGGGGCCGCGGATGAAGCTGCGGACAAAGAACAGTGCGTCGTCCAACAGGAATTGATAGCGGCTGCGCGCGGGGATCCCCGCGAAGGTCGAGAACGGGTCTCCGCCCTCGGCATCGCCATAGGAGGGCAGGTCGGTCAGTGCCCAGTTGGGCTGCAGGAACAGCGCCTGAAACCGCGCCATGCGATCAGGGCTTAAGGTATAGACCAGGTGTTCCTTGTGGACGATGGTCTCTTCGACCTGTTGCAAACGGTAGTAGAACGGCCCTTCGCCGGGATCATCAAACGGACGGCGGGTGGCGATGATGCCGATCTCTTCTC
Source organism: Ruegeria sp. CL3 (assembly GCF_056536505.1). NCBI lineage: Bacteria > Pseudomonadati > Pseudomonadota > Alphaproteobacteria > Rhodobacterales > Roseobacteraceae > Ruegeria > Ruegeria sp. CL3. The sequence continues at coordinate 65,772 of NZ_JBQFPT010000015.1, forward strand.
CGCTGGGCGTTCTGGACCGGACCATTTGAAAGAACCGTCGTGGGTCATCGCCTTCGAAATGCAGGCGGGCCAGAAACAGATGTTCAAACAGATACCGGTTCATCAATTGAGCGCGCGGGTCGGGGGCGTTCAGGAACGCCTCCCACGCGGTGACCTGTTCTTGGATATCGTCCGGCAAGGGCGTAGCCGCCTCAGGCAAGGCTACTCCGCTCTGCACCCAATCCATCAACAGCGCATGCTCTGAGGCCGTCAGCGGAGCAGTCCCATAGGGCATTCCGGCCATGGGATGACTTTCGCGGAAGGCGTCGAACTCCTTATCGGTTGGGCAGACCAAGGGGCGGTCAAGCGCCAGCCCCAACGAGTCCGGCAGGGGCGCGTTTGTGGGCAGAGGGTTCTCGGCGCCCAGGGCCAGATAGCGTTCAAGCAGGCTGGTTTCGCCTTGTGCCTGCGGAAGAACCGGATGGAACCCTAAATCCCGCCACCCCTCAACCGTTGTTGCATCCTGTGCCAAACGGGTGGGCTGGGCATCTTCCAGGCGCTGCGAATGATAAACCGCCAGCTTGCTGCCGCCGCGCAGCAGTCCTTCGGGCGAGGTCAGCTTGACCTGACAGGGCGCATCGTAGCAGCCGTGGCAAACCACGCATCGCTTGTCGAGAACTGGCTTGACCTGTGACCAGTCTGCCTGAGCGAATGCGGAAAGGGGTGCGATGATCCATGCGATCAGCGTCACCCAGAATTTGGCTGGCCGTAGCGTCCTCTGTCCCATTGCTCCACTCTTGGTTCTCTCATCCGGTTTGTCGAGTCCCCCATCCCGCTTGCGCCCGCCGCGCAGTTGCGCTCTTGTGAGGCGACCGATTTCCAACCCCGACCGGAGCTTGCCTTGGACTGGCGCGATCACGGCATCTTACTGACCACGCGCCGCCACGGTGAAACGGCCGCGATTATCGAGGTCTTCACCGAGGCTCATGGCCGTCATGCGGGAGTGGTGCGCGGGGGAACCAGCCGCAAGATCGCGCCGATCCTGCAGCCCGGCGCACAGCTGGACGTGCTGTGGCGGGCGCGGCTTGAGGAACATATCGGCACTTTCCAGGTCGAACCTCTGCGCTCGCGCGCGGCAGCGGCGTTCTCTGGTCGGCTGGCGCTGGCGGGGCTGAACGCGGTGGTGTCGCTGTTGTCCTTTTGCCTGCCCGAGCGCGAACCGCATCCCGCTATCTACACCCAGACCGAGCAGTTGATGGATCTGCTAGGGCAAGATGAGATCTGGCCGCTCGCTTATCTGCGTTGGGAACTTGCGCTGCTTGAGGAGCTGGGCTTTGGCCTCGATCTGTCCTCCTGCGCTGTGACCGGCGCGACCGAGGGGCTGGTCTATGTCTCGCCCAAAACGGGTCGGGCCGTCAGTGTTGAGGGTGCCGGAGAGTGGGCCGATCGCCTATTGTCCCTGCCGCCCTGTCTGCGAGGCGAAGGGACGGCCCCGGATGCCGAGATCGTGCAGGGACTGAACACGACGGGGTATTTCATGGAACACCGCGTTGCGCCCGCGCTGGGCCATCATCCACTGCCCGAGGCGCGGGCGAGGTTCATCGAGAGGCTTACTCGGCGGCTTTGAACACCATCTCGTGCCCGTCCTCATTGCGCAGAATAAGAACATCGCCCGAAACCTCGGATTGGGTCATCGCCAACAGTGCTGCGAAATACATGCCCTCGGCCTCAAGTGCGGCACAGGCGGCGCGGGTGGCGGCAAGGTCCTTGATCTCGAACCATGGATAGGGCGCGTTCAGCGTGCCATTGTAGCTATTGCAGGGGGCATTGCCCGCGATCTTGCCCTCTTCGGGGAATTGCAGCAGGGCGCTGGCTTGAAAGGGCTGCCCGTCAATCTCTTGCAGCACCCAGGACCGGTCAGACGCGCCGTAGGCCGTCACGGTTTCGTCGCGGTCGCATTGAAACAGCGCCATCAAGGGCAGAACGAGGGTCAAGCGTAACATGCGCACAATCTATCGCGACTTCGGTTTGGGCTGAACCGGAATCTCAGCTGCCCGCGCTGGCCGAGATCAGCTCTTCGCGCACCTCCAGCCGGGGCCGCCAGTTGTAGCGGTCGTCTTCCGAGATCTCGCCCCAGAACAGATCACCGCTCTGACGCCAGGGATCAAGGATCACGCCGTCCTTCAGGCTGTCCCCACGCGCGCTGATCGCCGCCGAATGGTGGATGATGCGGAACGTGGTCGGAGGGGAGGTGGCCCAATGCACATCCAGCGTTCGAAAGTTCTCTTGCTGCAAGCGCCGGGTCATGGCCTGCGCCCAGTCATTGCACAGGCCATAGTCACGAAAGCCGTTGATGACCTTGGCGTTGTGAACGATCGGCGAATCCGTCACGTTCCAGTCGCGCTTCAATTGTTGCGAATAGCTGTACGAGATTTCCGCGGCGCGGCGGGCCTCGGCCGGATCGACATTGGGGCCGAGATTGCGGATTTCAAGCGCCAGCCCATCGACATCCGCCCGTGTAACAGTCGAAGACGGAGCGCAAGCCCCGAGGGTTAGCATCACCAAGGCAGCAAGCAGCGCGGTCAGGCGTATCACGTTCGTCTCTCCGTCCGGGTTTCGAGAGGTCGTGTAAGTGATCTGCGCGGGATCGGGAAGGGGGAAGTTGCAGTGAGGAGTGTTCAGAATTGGTTCTGTGCGCGTTGTGGGACGCGCGGATAGCGCCGCGCACAAAATAAGCAATTCAAGAAAAAAACCCGGCGCGGGCGCCGGGTTCAGTTGGGGAAATGAAGTTGCCGAATTTCGGTCAGCCCAGCAGACGCCGTGCAATGACCTGTGCCTGAATTTCGGCAGCCCCTTCGAAAATGTTCAGGATGCGCGCGTCGCACAGGACACGGCTGATCTTGTATTCCAGCGCGAAGCCGTTACCGCCGTGAATCTGCAGCCCGTTATCGGCCGCGGCCCAGGCCACACGTGCGCCCAGCAGCTTGGCCATACCGGCCTCAAGATCGCAGCGCTGGCCGTGGTCTTTTTCCCAGGCCGAGAAATAGGTCAACTGCCGCGCGATCATGATCTCAACCGCCATCATCGCCAGCTTGCCGGACACGCGCGGGAAGTTGATCAGCGACTTGCCAAACTGCTTGCGGTCCTGCGCATATTGCATCGCGATATCCAGTGCACTTTGCGCCACGCCAATGGCGCGGGCGGCAGTTTGGATACGGGCGGACTCAAAAGTCTCCATCAACTGCTTGAAGCCTTTGCCTTCTTCGCCGCCAAGAAGGTTCTCACCCGTCACGTGGAAGCCGTCAAAGCCCAGCTCGTATTCTTTCATGCCGCGATACCCCAGCACCTCGATCTCACCACCGGTCATGCCGGGGGTGGGGAAGGGGGCTTCGTCCGTGCCCGGTGTCTTTTCGGCCAGGAACATCGACAGGCCACGGTGATCAGTGCTGTCAGGATTGGTGCGTGCCAGCAGGGTCATCACATGGGTGCGGGCCGCGTGAGTTATCCACGTTTTGTTGCCCGTGATCTCATAGTCGCCATCGGCGTTCTTGACCGCGCGTGTGCGCAGGCTGCCCAGATCCGAGCCGGTGTTGGGTTCGGTGAACACAGCCGTCGGCAAGATTTCAGCGCTGGCCAGCTTCGGCAGCCAGTTCGCTTTTTGCTCATCCGTACCGCCTGCGATGATCAACTCAGCCGCAATCTCGGAGCGCGTGCCCAGAGAGCCAACACCGATATAGCCACGCGAAAGCTCCTCGGACACCACGCACATCGAAGCTTTGGACAGGCCGAATCCGCCGAACTCTTCGGGGATGGTCAGGCCGAAAACGCCCATCTCGGCCAGTTCTTCGATGACTTCGATCGGGATCAGTTCGTCCTTGAGGTGCCAGTCATGGGCGTGCGGTTCGACCTTTTCGACGGCATAACGGCGGAATTGGTCACGGATCATCTCAAGTTCTTCGTCCAGACCCGACGCGCCGAACATGGTGGCTCCCGCCTGGTCTTCCATCAGGGCGACAAGGCGAGACCGCGCGGCTTGCGTATTGGCCCGCGCCATCAGCGTCTGGATCTCAGAAGTCTGGAACCCGGACAGAGCGTCCCAGCCCAGCCCCAGATCCTGCAGGCGTACAACTTCGCCTTGGTTCATGGGGATACCGCCAGCGACCTGATGCAGATACTCACCAAAGGCGATCTGGTGCAGCAGTTGCTCAATCTCGCCAAACTTGCCGTCCGCCTCAAGCGCTTCGGCCCAGCGTTGCATCTGTGCAAGGGACTGATGATAGGTCGCCAGCCATGCCAGCCCGTGAGCAGCTGTCTGGTTCGCCTCGATCAACGCACCCGAGATGCGACCGTCAGCCTCGACCATGGACCGCACCGAATCGCGCGCGCGCTCAAATACAGCTTCAACCGCTGGTACAGCGGCCTTTGTCAGGGCCAGAAGGTCCGGCAAAATCGCAGCTGTCGTCATCTGGGTCATATCCTGTCCGTCATGGGCCATGAATCACGTCCTCTTTTGCGTCGTCTGGTCATATCATGCTGCACGTGCAGCGCAACAAAAATACTTATTACGTAGCGAAAAAGTTCAAATATTACCTTGGCATTTTTGCAGTGCAGAGAGCGCACAGGGTGATATCTAGACGGCATGACACTGTTTTCCATACTCTCTCCGACCGATCTTGCTCTGGCTGCTGCGATTGCGTGTCTTGCCGGATGGGTCAAAGGCATGGTCGGTTTCGCGATGCCGATGGTTCTTGTTTCTGGGCTGAGCATGTTTCTGCCACCCGAGCTTGCTGTTGCCGGTCTGATCTTCTCGACCGTTGTGACCAACGGCGTTCAGGCGCTGCAGGAAGGGGGGCGGGCGGCTATTGCCTCGATCCGACGGTTCCGGGTCTTTCTCAGCGTCGGTTTGATCTTTCTGCTGCTCGGGGCACAACTTGTGACGCTGGTTCCAGCTTCGACCTTCCTGATGTTGATCGGCATTCCGGTGACGGCTTTTGCATTGCTGCAGATCCTCGGGGTCACCTTTTCCCTCAAGGAAGCATCAGCGCGAATAGAAGCGATCTTCGGCGTAATTGCGGGCTTTGTAGGTGGGATATCGGGCGTGTGGGGCCCTCCGACCGTGGCGTATCTGACGGCCCTGAACACCCCAAAGCAAGAGCAGTTGAGAGTGCAGGGTGTGATCTATGGTTTGGGCGCTGTTGCTTTGACAGTGGCACATATCGGGTCAGGGATACTGAACCGAGAGACAGCGCCGTTCTCGGCCGTTTTGGTCTTGCCAGCCCTTGCAGGGTTGTGGCTGGGAATGCGGTTGCAGAACCGCATTGATCAGGCCCTGTTTCGGAAAATCACCCTGTTGGTGCTTCTGGTTGCTGGGCTAAACCTTGTCCGTCGTGGATTGTTCGGTTAGCGGATCACGCCCTCTTGTCCGCTAAGCGAAACGCGAAATAGAGGCCGAGCATAAGGAAGAACAGGCCCGAGACGTCTCCGATCAGAAAGGCTATGTACTCAGCGGTCGCACTGCCGAAGGCCAGGTTCGTCAGCCCCGAGACCAGGAATGAGGTCACAACGCCGACGCCCATGATGCAGATCCAGCAGGGCTTGTGGTCGGCGCGCGGGAACAAATCCCATCCGAGCCACTTGCAGAGATAGAAGACCGCGGGAACCGTTGTTACGGCGATTGCCATCGCCATAATACGACTGGGTAAGAACACATCGCTGCCGCCGAGTGCTGCGAAAACGATGAAAACACCGGGAAGAAGGGCAAAGATCGCTCTCCAGCCCAAGAGCCACGCGGATAAAACACGCACACCATGTGGCAGAAACAGCAGACTTGCCCGGCTTGGATATTCGGGAAAGAACAAGTTCTGCAAAGGCATCAGGACCTCAAAAGTGAGGAAGGATGCGATCACATAGGCCAAAGAGGCAAAAAATGTTTCCGAGGCCCACTTGCGCACGTCGATCAGCCGTTGATCTGCCGGGGCGCGGCGTCACCGTGGTGCATGTACGATATACCGTCCGCGATTGGCTGTGCCGCTTTGCGACAGATAACCTTTTTCGACCAGCGACTTCAGCGCGCGAAAAAAGGTGGGCCGCGAAACGCTCTGGACCAGAGTGTGTTCGATCAAGCCGAATGTCCGGACTTCCTGATCGGCTTTCGATAGCTCTTCGGCTGCGTAATAAATGTCGCGCTCGACCGGAGAAAGCTGTTCAAGGCCTAGTGTGCGCTCCATGCTTTGCATAAGCTTGCGAAGTTCGGTGAGTTTCGAGATTTCGGTCATATCTTACCTGTCTTTTTCGTGCCAACGCGGCCAAAGCCGAAACCTGGAAATATGTCCAAACACCGTGGTGTCTGGTTGGTTTCATATTGACACTTTACCCCATCTACTTAGACTAGCGTCGTGATTAGGTTGCCCAATTCGCTGGTGTGAGTGTCCGCGCATGAGCTGCCCAAAGGTTATTTTAAGATTCGGCCCGGTGCAAAAGCTCCGGGCCAATTTAATGTATCGACTGTAGCGTATCGGAAACTTCGGAACAACGCATTTGTATATGCTGTTTCCGCGCGGTAACCGGAAGGTGAACGCTCTGGCATAGAAAAGGGCGCCGAAGCGCCCTTGATTCAGGTCAGCCGATGGCAACAGCCTTGATGTCTTCGTCGATGAACGGAATGTACTGTTCAAAGTTCTCCGCAAACATCTGCACCAGCTTCTCTGCCTGCTTGTCGAACGCAACCTGATCATCCCAGGTGCGGCGCGGATCCAGCAGAACCTCAGGCACTCCGGGAACCGAGACAGGCACGTCGAAGCCGAAATTGGCATCCTTGCGGTACTCGGCATCGGCCAGCGAACCGTCCAGCGCAGCAGTCAGCAGGGCGCGGGTTGCCTTGATCGGCATCCGGCTGCCAATCCCGTAGGCGCCACCGGTCCAGCCGGTGTTGACCAGCCAGCAGGTCGCGCCATGCTGGGCGATCTTGTCACGCAGCAGGTTGCCATAGGCCTCAGGGCGGCGCGGCATGAACGGCGCGCCAAAGCAGGTCGAGAAGGTCGGTTGCGGCTCGGTCACGCCACGTTCGGTACCTGCCACCTTAGAGGTGAAGCCCGACAGGAAGTGATACATCGCCTGCGCCGGTGTCAGCCGTGCGATCGGAGGCAGAACGCCAAATGCGTCACAGGTCAGCATGATGATGTTCTTCGGGTGACCACCCAGAGCGCTGCTGGATGCGTTCGAGATATAATCCAGCGGGTAGGCACAGCGCATGTTCGCTGTCAGCGAGTCATCGTCGAAATCAAGTTCCTTGGTTTCGGGATCGAAGACCATGTTCTCGATCACGGTTCCGAATTTCGACGTCGTCGCGTAGATCTCGGGCTCAGCCTCGGCGTTCAGGTTGATGGTCTTGGCATAGCAGCCGCCTTCAAAGTTGAAGGTGCCACGATCCGACCAGCCATGTTCGTCGTCACCAATCAGAATGCGTGCTGGATCGGCGGACAAGGTGGTCTTGCCGGTGCCGGACAGGCCGAAGAAGACGGCAGTGTCGACCGGGTTGCCAACGGCGTGGTTGGCCGAGCAGTGCATTGGCATCACGCCTTTTTCCGGCAGCATGTAGTTCAGAAGGGTGAAGACGGATTTCTTGTTCTCACCCGCGTATTCGGTGCCGCCGATCAGGATCAGCTTGCGGTCGAAGTTCAGTGCAATCACAGTCTCGCTACGGCAATTGTGCTTCGCGGGATCCGCCTTGAAGCTGGGGCAGTTGATGATGGTGAAGTCAGCCGTGAAATAATCCAGATCTTCGCGATCCGGGCGGCGCAGCAGATGGCGGATGAACAGGTTGTGCCAGGCCAGCTCGGTTACCATGCGCACGTTGATCGAGTATGTAGGATCGGCCCCGCCAACGAGGTCCTGCACGAAGTAGTCGCGGCCTTTCATATGGGCCAGCATGTCTTCGTACAGTGCGTCAAAGCCTTCGGGGCTCATGGCGGCGTTGTTTTCCCACCAAATGCTGTCGGCGACGCTGTCGGTTTTGACGACATGCTTGTCTTTTGGCGAACGGCCAGTGAACTTGCCGGTGGTGACCAGAAAGGCCCCGCCATTGCCAAGAGTGCCTTCGCCGCGCTTCAGCGCTTCTTCGATCAGCGCCGGTTCCATGAAGTTGTAATAGACATTGCCCAGACCCTCGATGCCCTGATCTTCGAGGCGGAATTGCGGGTTAACCCGTCCAGATGTCATGTGTGTCTTCTCCTGTGGCGGCGCGGAGGCAGTTCGGCCCGGTGCGCTCTTGGGGCAATCATGCCGGACGACTCCGGCGGACAGGCGTCCTCTTATCATGGTCGTTTGGGGCATGAACAGGAGGCTTTGACGCAGTTAGCGCAACCAAGTTCAGGTTTAGCGCCATCACAAATTTCCTGTCGGAAAACCGGGCAGCATTTTGCGGTCAGCAAGGCATTTTTGCCGCAGAACTGCCGCAAGAAAGGCTTGATTCGTGGTTACGGATTGATTCGGCGCCTTAAAACCGCCAACAATATCCTACAAAAAAGCGTATTATTGCGTATATGAGCAGGAATAGGGGTGACCCCAATGTCAAAGATTGCACTAGTGGATGACGATAGAAACATTCTGACGTCGGTATCCATGACGCTCGAAGCCGAGGGTTTCGAGGTTGAAACGTATAATGACGGTCAGGCTGCGCTGGATGCTTTCAATAAAAAGCTGCCCGATATGGCTGTTCTGGATATCAAGATGCCGCGGATGGACGGGATGGATCTGTTGCAGCGGCTGCGCCAGAAAACCCAGATGCCGGTTATCTTTCTAACCTCCAAGGATGATGAGATCGACGAGGTTCTGGGTCTGCGCATGGGCGCGGATGACTATGTGAAGAAGCCGTTTTCGCAACGCCTTTTGGTCGAACGTATTCGCGCCTTGCTGCGTCGTCAGGAAGCCACCGAGGGCGATAGCGCTGCGGTTAGCACAGGTGATGCGAAGGTCATGGAACGTGGTGAGTTGCGGATGGACCCGCTGCGCCATGCGGTGACCTGGAAGGGCAATGATGTCTCGTTGACCGTGACCGAGTTTCTGCTTCTGCAGGCCCTGGCGCAACGCCCTGGCTTCGTCAAAAGCCGCGACCAGCTGATGGATGTGGCCTATGACGATCAGGTCTATGTCGACGACCGCACCATCGACAGCCACATCAAACGCCTTCGCAAGAAGATGCGCGCCGCTGATCCTGAGTTCTCGGCCATCGAGACGCTCTATGGCATCGGCTACCGCTACAACGAAGAATAGGCACGCGCCCCGTTTGAAGGTATTGTGGTCCCGTGCGTGACACTGACCAATTTGACGAGCTGCACGACGGTGATGTCGTCATCGGGGATGACTGGGTTATCCCACAAGACCCCGAGTCTGCTGAACTGCGAGAAAAGCGGTCGCGGAGGAACCTGTTTTCTCTGCGTGGCTCGCCTTTGGCGCGCAAGATCGTCACCTTCAACCTGATCGCTTTGGTCATTCTGGTGACCGGGCTTTTGTATCTGGACGATTCTCGGAAGGAACAGGTTCAGCAAACCGCGCGCAACCTGATGGGTGATGCGCAGCTGGTCAGCAACGTGTTCGAGGCTCAGATCCGTCAGAACGCAGCCGCGGGCGCTCAGAATCCGCGGGTGCTGGATGTGGGTGACACGCTGGCAGGGTTAAGCCTACCAGAAGGTGGCGAAGTTTTCGTCTACGACGCCAGCGGCACGTTGATCGGCTGGACGCGGGGTGCCTCAGTTGCGGTGGATCTGTCAACCATCCTGCAATCAGAGGCGGACATCCAAACCGGAAGCACCGTTATCAGTGACGCTTTGAATGCGGTATGGACCGGGGTGTCCCGGGTATTCAACTGGTCAACGACTGACGAGGCCCCGACACTGGCCCAACGGGTGCAATCCATCATCCCTGATACGCTTGGCGGCAGAACACAGGTGCAAGCTGTGCAGGACGAGATGGAAGAGACGGTGATCGTTGCCGCCGCTCCCATCGTGTTCAACGACACGACGGTTGGAGCTGTTGCCATAACCGGACCGGCAGGTGAGATCGACGCGCTGGCCCGGCGAGAGCAGGAGCGGATCCTGCAAATGTTTGTTGTGGCTCTGCTGGTCTCGGTCGGTCTCAGCCTTGTTCTGGCGTCGACCATTGCCAATCCGCTGGCCGATCTGGCCGCCGCGGCCGAGATGGGCAAGGACCGGGGTACAGGCGTTAATCCGGGCCGCATTCGTATCCCGGACCTCAGCGCGCGTCCCGATGAGATTGGTCGCCTTAGCCTGGCGCTGCGGGGCATGGTCACGGCACTCTACAACCGGATTGACGCAAATGAACAGTTCGCGGCCGACGTGGCGCATGAGATCAAGAACCCGCTGGCCAGTCTTCAATCCGCCGTGGGAACGCTGCGGATGGTCAAGCGCGACGATCAGCGCGAAAAGCTGATGGGAGTCATCGAACATGACGTGCGGCGTCTCGACCGTCTGGTCAGCGACATCTCTAACGCCTCGCGGCTGGATGCGGAGCTTGTGAAAGAGGCTGAGCAGCCCTTTGACCTGCTGAAACTGCTGGACAATTTGGGTCAGTTTCTGGGCGAAGATGCCAAGTCTAAGGGCATTGAATACGCCACCGATCTACCCGCCGACCCGATCGTGATCAATGGGCTTGAGGCGCGCTTGGCCCAGGTTTTCGTCAATCTGATCACCAATGCGATCTCCTTCTGCGAGGAGGGCGATGCGATCCGCGTTTGGGTACGTCAACGCGACCACCGTGTGCTTGTCGTTGTCGAAGACACAGGCCCCGGCATACCAGAACAGGCTCTGACCAAGGTCTTCAAACGCTTCTACTCTGAGCGCCCCGAGGAGCATTTTGGCAATAACTCGGGCCTCGGGTTGGCGATCTCGAAACAGATTGTCGAGGCACATGGTGGCGTGATCTGGGCCGAGAATATCCGACCGACCGAAGCCGATGTCACCTCGGAGCCGTTGGGCGCGCGTTTCGTCGTAGGGCTTCCTGTCTAGGACATGTGCAGTCAGACGCTTTCAGACATTGCGGATAAAGACAGCGCCTGTATTCACGCTACCAGTGTCGCGGTTCAGGGGCGGGGGCTTCTTATCATTGGGGCTTCTGGATCGGGTAAATCCTCACTCGCCCTTCGCATGATGGCCCTTGGGGCTGATCTGGTTGCCGACGACCGGGTCGATCTGCGCCGGGACGAGGGCGCGGTTATTGCTGCCGCACCAAAGCGGATTGCGGGTTTGATCGAGGCGCGTGGCATCGGGCTATTGCGCGCCGCCCCTTGCGGCCCGGTGGCTTTGGATTATGTGCTCGACATGGACCAGACGCAGCCCGCCCGCCTGCCAGAACCCGTTACTTTGCAGTTGCTGGGGCACTATGTACCCTTGTTGTTTGGTGCCGGCGTGCCCAATTTGGCCGAAGCACTGATGCAATTGCTTAAAATGGGGCGCGTAGACCCGGAATGGACCAGCACATGACAGCGCAACGGCGGATCGTTCTGGTGACTGGCCCGTCCGGGGCAGGACGATCGACAGCCATTCACGTGCTTGAGGATTTGGGGTTCGAGGCGATAGACAATCTGCCCATGGGCCTGCTGACGCGCCTGTTGGAAGGCGCGAGGGATGATCGACCCATGGCGTTGGGGATTGATGCGCGTAACCGGGATTTCTCGACCATCGGCTTCATCGAACTGGCCGCCAAGCTGGGCCGTATGGAACAGGTTGACCTGACCGTCCTCTATCTGGATTGCAGTGATGAGGTTCTTCTGCGCCGCTTCTCGGAAACCCGCAGGCGTCACCCTGTGGCGAAGGACGCGGGCCCTGAAACCGGCGTGCGCCAAGAAAAAGAACTGCTGGCCCCAATTCGCGAAATCGCCGATACCCTGATCGACACCAGCGCCCTGAATGTTCACCAACTGCGCGAAGAGGTCGAACACTGGTTCGCCCCACAAGGTGGCCGCCATCTTGCGGTCTCGATCGAGTCCTTCTCGTATAAGCGCGGCCTGCCGCGCGGCCTCGACATGGTGTTTGATTGCCGTTTTCTGGCCAATCCTTACTGGCGCCCCGAATTGCGTGCTGCTGATGGTCGAAACGCTGACGTGGCGCGCTATGTCCAAAATGACAAGAACTACGCTCCGTTCTTTGACCGGGTGATGGGAATGCTGGACCTTCTGCTGCCTGCCTTTCGCGCCGAGGGTAAAGCGCACCTGTCGGTTGCTTTCGGGTGTACCGGCGGCCAGCACAGATCTGTCGCTTTGGCCGAGGCGATTGCGAAAGCCCTTGCAGACAGGGGGCAGCAGGTGGCAATTAGGCACCGCGAGATGGAACGACGCGCATTGAATGTGAGGCCGGATTGATCGGGATAGTGATCGTAGCGCATGGAGGGTTGGCCAAAGAGTATCTGGCCGCCATGCAGCATGTTGTCGGGCCTCAGCCCGGCCTGGTCGCGATTGCGATCGAAGCCGATCATGACCGCGATGAAAAGCAGGCCGAAATCTGCCGCGCCGCAAATGACGTTGATATGGGTGGCGGTGTGGTGATTGTCACAGACCTGTTCGGTGGCAGCCCGTCGAACCTTAGCCTCCGGGCCTGTGCGCCGCAGGATCGGCGCATTTTGTATGGCGCGAACCTTCCCATGCTAATCAAACTGGCCAAAAGTCGCCACTTGCCCGTAGCCGATGCCGTGCGTCACGCGATGGAGGCTGGACGCAAGTACATCAATGCGCAAAATGTGACATTGGATTAGGACCGGACGTATTGAAATGACCAATCGAAGCTTGAAAATCATCAATGAAAAGGGCCTGCACGCCCGCGCCTCGGCCAAGCTGGTTGAGGTAGTAGAAGGTTTCGATGCAAGTGCCGAAGTCTCCAAGGACGGACTTTCTGCATCAGGCGACAGTATCATGGGCCTTTTGATGTTGGCAGCCTCGCGCGGAACCACTATTGACGTCGAGACCTCCGGGCCGGATGCTGAGGCATTGGCAGAAGCCTTGGAAACGCTTGTGAACGACAAGTTCGGCGAGGGGTTCTAAAGCCACCCCGCCGGGACAGGAAGAACGGGAAGACCAAGAATTGGCGGAAACAACGCACGACACCAAGACAGGCCCCGTTGTCAACGGGACCGAAGATCAGGGCGAGGTCTACGACCGTAGAACCCTGACCTATGCCAATTCGTTCGACGATGCCTGGACAGCGACGGCAATCCGCGCCATCGAATGGTGTACTGGCAAGCTGACCATTCTTCGGATGGTCAATAAATTCGAAAAGAAAAACGAGCAGTATCGTGGCCAGCGGTTCTGGGGTGGGGCGCTCAAGACGATGGGGATCACCCTCACCACACCCGAGGAACAGATCGCACGTATTCCCAAAACCGGCCCCGTTGTCGTTGTCGCCAACCATCCTCATGGCATGGTGGACGGCATGATTTTCGCTGAACTGATTGGACGTGTCCGTAGCGACTACCGTATTCTGACCCGCTCGGTTCTGACTGGCCTGGATGAGGCCGCGACCTCGTTTATGATCCCGGTTCCCTTCCCGCATGATCCTGAAGCGCAAACCAAAATGCTGGAAATGCGGACCAAGGCGATGGACCACCTGAAAGAGGGCGGCGTGGTCGCCCTGTTCCCCTCGGGTGTAGTGATGTCCTCGGATGATTGGTTCGGGCCGGCGATTGAACGCGAATGGAACGTCTTCACCGCCAAGATGATACGCCGTTCAGGCGCGACCGTGGTGCCGATCTACTTCCCCGGCCGCAACTCGCGCGCCTATCAGATCGCCAACAAACTCTCGCCGATCCTGCGGCAGGGCTTGTTGCTGCATGAGATCGTCCGCTCCTGCAACAAGCCCCAATCCCCGGTGATCGGAGAGCCGATCTCGGGCGAAGACATGCAGCTGCTCGAACGCGACCCGCGCGGTTTCATGGCGTGGCTGCGAAACCACACGATGTCTTTGGGCGGCATAGCAAAGCGCTGATCCGCTCCTTCATCTGGCTAAAATATCCCGGGCGTGAGACCGGATGAAATCCGGGCGAGGGGGCTGGCCCCCTCTTAGCGGGTCGGAACCGGCACGTCGCCGCGATAGTCGTAGAATCCACGCTGGGTCTTACGCCCCAGCCAACCGGCCTCGACATATTTCGTCAGCAGCGGGCAGGGGCGATACTTGGTATCCGCCAGCCCATCATGCAGCACGTTCATGATGGCCAGACAGGTGTCGAGCCCAATGAAGTCGGCCAGTTCCAGCGGCCCCATCGGGTGATTGGCGCCCAGCTTCATCGATTGGTCGATGGATTGAACGCTCCCCACACCTTCATAGAGCGTATAGACCGCCTCGTTGATCATCGGCATCAGAATACGGTTCACGATAAAGGCCGGGAAATCCTCGGCGCTAGCAGCGGTTTTGCCAAGCTTGTCGACCACGGCCTTGCAGGCGTTATAGGTCTCTTCGTCTGTGGCAATCCCTCGGATCAGCTCGACCAGTTGCATGACGGGCACCGGGTTCATGAAATGGAACCCCATGAACCGCTCTGGTCGGTCGGTCCGGCTGGCCAGACGTGTGATCGAGATCGAAGACGTATTCGAGGTCAGGATTGTATGCGGCAGCAAATGCGGTTGCAGATCCTCAAAGATCGCCTGTTTTATCGTCTCACGCTCGGTCGCGGCCTCGATCACCAGATCGGTCTGGCCCAGACGTGGCAATTCCAGCGTGGTGGTGATCCGCCCCAAAGCGGCTTGCACAGCCTCGTCCGAGATCTTCCCGCGTGAAGCCTGACGCGCCAGATTGCCCTCAATCGTCTTAACGGCATTGTCCAGGGCGTCCTTGTTGACGTCATTGACCAGAACGTCATAGCCGGCCAAGGCCAGAACATGCGCGATCCCGTTGCCCATCTGGCCTGCGCCAATCACTCCGACCGATTTGATTTCCATGCTCTGGTGCCTCTGCTCTCAGCTCGCCGCGACATTACCGGCAGTTTGGGGCGGGCGGCAAGAGGCATCAGAGGTCTGCGGACCGGTCAAACTTGCCTCAAATCCGCGCATTAGCAATTTCGCAAGACTTGCGACGGCAAGATGGCAACCGGGTGAAAAATTGGGTGAGTGATATGAGCTATCATCAAACGGGCGCAGCAGTGCCCGAAGACAGCATCTGTCAGTATGGGGAGTCAAAACTACGGTTCCGGGGGCCGTCGCGCGCATTGGACGGCTCCTATCTGGCATGTATCGGAGGGGATGAGACCTTTGGGAGGTTCGTTGAGCACCCCTATGCCGCGATTCTCGAAGGCTTGCTGGACCGCAAATGCGTCAATTTTGGCAGTCTTCTTTGTGGCGTTGAGGCGCTGTGCGGCGATTCCACCTTGGTTGAGCTGGCGAATGATTCCGATCTTTGCGTGCTGCAATTGCCGGGGGCGCTGGGGCAATCGAATCGCTTTTACCGGGTGCATCCGCGCCGCAATGACCGGTTTCTGTCTCCTACACCGGACCTGCTGACGCTTTACCCTGAGGTGGATTTTACGGACGTCCATTTTGTGCGTCACTTGCTGGGGCTGTTGCATTCCTATTCGGACGCACGCTTCGAAATCGTCACCCACGAGTTGCGCAAAAAGTGGGTCGAGACGCTTGGCGCTTTTCTACAGGAGGTCCGGCCTCCGGTCGTTTTGCTGAACCTGCAGGTCGATGGCGAAATCGCCCATGAGGTTGCCGGGCCGCTGGGCTGTGAACCCGTCTTTGTTGATACCGAGATGATGGACGCACTGAGGCCGTACAGTGCGGATGTCGTTTTGATGTCAGTCCGGATCTCCGGCGAATCGGATGAGTTGGAGGATATGCTGTTCGGGACCCTTCAGCAGCCTATGGCCGAACATATGATCGGCCCGGCGACCCATCGTCGGATCGCAGAAGCGCTTTCCCGATCGATCCGTGATTTGCATTGAAAAAGGCCCGCCGAGGGGGCGGGCCTTACAATGGTTTTCCAAGCGACCGCTTGGTTCGATCAGCCGAGTTTCTCGGTCAGTTCGGGTACGGCCTGGAACAGGTCAGCAACCAGACCGAAGTCAGCAACCTGGAAGATCGGTGCTTCTTCGTCTTTGTTGATCGCAACGATGACCTTCGAGTCCTTCATACCAGCCAAGTGCTGGATCGCGCCCGAGATGCCGACGGCGACATACAGGTCCGGTGCAACAACCTTACCGGTCTGACCCACCTGCCAATCGTTCGGGGCATAGCCCGAGTCCACGGCGGCACGCGACGCGCCAACAGCGGCGCCGAGCTTGTCAGCCAGAGTCTCGATCAATTTGAAGTCTTCTTCCGAGCCAACACCACGGCCGCCCGAAACAACAACACCAGCCGAGGTCAACTCGGGACGGTCGCTCTCGGCAACCTTGTCCTCAACCCAGGACGACAGGCCGGGGTTTTCGCCAACCGAGATGGTCTCAACCGCAGCCGAACCGCCTTCGCCTGCCGCATCAAAGGAAGCGGTTCGGAAGGTGACGACTTTCTTGGCGTCGTTCGACTTGACGGTCTGGATAGCGTTGCCCGCATAGATCGGACGCTCGAAGGTCGAGCCGTCAACCACGCCGGACGCATCCGAGATCACCATCACGTCCAGCAGCGCAGCAACGCGCGGCATGACGTTCTTGGCGTCGGTGGTGGCAGGGGCAACGATGTGCTCATAGCCATCGGCCAGACCTACGATCAGTGCTGCGGTCGATTCGGCCAGGCGGTGGCCCAGCGACTCGTCTTCAGCAACCAGAACCTTGGACACGCCGTCGATCTTGGCAGCAGCCTCGCCGGCAGCAGCGGCAGAACCACCCGCGGCCAGAACGGTCACATCACCCAGCGATTTCGCAGCGGACACGGCCTTGGCGGTGGCGTCCAGCGACAGTTCGCCATTGTTGACTTCGGCAAGCAGAAGTACAGCCATTACACAGCCCCCGCTTCTTTGAGTTTCGAGACCAGCTCATCAACCGAGCCGACGACGATACCAGCGGCACGCGCCGGCGGCTCATCGGTTTTGACGATTTCCAGACGCGGAGTGACGTCGACGCCGTAATCGGCAGCGGTTTTCTCATCCAGCGGCTTTTTCTTCGCCTTCATGATGTTCGGCAGCGAAGCATAGCGCGGCTCGTTCAGGCGCAGGTCAACGGTCACGATGGTCGGCATCTTGACGTTGATGGTCTGCAGACCGCCGTCAACCTCACGGGTGATTTTGGCGGTGTCGCCTTCGATGTCCAGCTCGGAGGCGAAGGTGCCCTGGCTCCAGCCCAATAGGGCCGACAGCATCTGGCCGGTGGCGTTCATGTCATTGTCGATCGCCTGCTTGCCCGCCAGAACGATACCCGGCTGCTCTTCCTCGACCACTTTGGCCAGGATTTTCGCAACGGCCAGAGGCTCGATATCCGTGTGGACGTCATCCGCGGCAACAACCAGAATGGCGCGATCCGCACCCATGGCCAGAGCAGTCCGCAGCGTTTCCTGCGCCTGCTTCACGCCGATCGAAACAGCAACGACTTCGTCAGCCTTGCCTGCTTCTTTCAGGCGGATCGCCTCTTCAACCGCAATCTCGTCGAACGGGTTCATCGACATTTTTACATTGGCGAGATCAACACCGCTGCCATCCGCCTTAACACGGACCTTAACGTTGTAGTCAATCACGCGCTTGACAGGCACAAGTACCTTCATTTTTGCGTTCGCTCCTTACAAAAACGGCAAGCCGCGTCGCGACTCCACCAATGCTCTCGCGGGACTAGATAGCGCCTCAATCTCATCGACAACAGAGCAAAATCGTCACGTCATGGGCTTGAGACGTCGCGTTTTGTGTTTTTTGACGAATAGGGAGCAGAGTTTTTTGGCGGTTAGCCGTCGATGGTGGGATTTGGTTGCCGGTGGCTAACCTGACCAGCCGAAACCAGTAGGTTGATTGTTCTGGTCAGCGGGACACCGAGTAAATGACACTTAGCAACCGTTCTTTGGGCCGGGGCTCCGACCTTCCGGTCGCCGGGACGTCCACTGGACGTCCCGCCGCTTTCAGCGGTTCGCTCCCGGAACCCACAAGACATCATCCTTGCCGCTGTTGTTGGCGCAGCGGGCGGCGACGAAGAACCAATCGCTCAGACGGTTCAGGTATTTGACCGCGACCTCGTTGACAGGCTCCATATTGGTCAGCTCAACCGCCAAACGCTCGGCTCGGCGCGAGACGGTGCGGCAGACATGCAGATGCGCCGCCAGAGCCGAGCCGCCGGGCAGGATGAAGCTGCGTAGCGGTTCCAGATCAGCATTCATAGCGTCGATTTCAGCCTCTAGCCGGTCGATCTGGGCAGGCGCGATGCGCAACGGCGGGTAGTCGGCCTCGGCGTCTTTTTCCATGTCGGGGCGGCAAAAATCAGCCCCCAGATCGAACAGGTCGTTTTGAATGCGGGCCAGCGCGGCGTCAGTTTCGCCCTCGGCTTCGGTCCGGGCAACACCGACAAAGGCGTTCAGCTCATCAACCGTGCCATATGCGGCCACGCGGCCCGAGTATTTCGCAACCCGTTCGCCATTGCCCAAAGCGGTTTTTCCGTCATCGCCCGTGCGCGTGTAGATTTTGTTCAGAACGACCATCTTCAAACTCCTTGTCCGCGCAAGAAGACGTAAAGCACAATCAGCAATACGGCAATGAATTGAAAGAGGATGCGCAGGCGCATCATTTTATTGCTTTTCTTGGCGGCATCCATGCCGCTTTTACCGAAATTTGCGATTCCAAGGGTTAGCACGACGACAACCGCCGCCATCGCCAAGAGCAAAACGACCATCAAAGGGTCCATCGTCAGTCACCGTCCGCTTTTTCTTTGGGTGCGCCTGATCTAGCGCCTGCCAGGCCAAAAGCGAACGGGAAATTTTGCCTCAGATGTCTGACAGGATGCGGTCGATGGCTTTTGTTGGCAGAATTCGCCGCAAATAGCCCGCAATATAGGTCGGAGTCGTCACGTAATAGCGCGCCTTGGGCCGTTTCGCTTCGACCGCATGGGCCAGCTTGCTGGTCACGGCCGAGGCGGGCAGTTCGAACGAGTCAGGCCCCGAGCCTTCGTAGAGCCGTTTCAGCAAAGATGCCTCATACCTGTCACGCAAGACCGAGTTCTCCCAATCCACGAAGCGCTCGAACACCGGAATCGCCTTTTCGCGGATTTTCGACGTGATCGGACCGGGTTCAATCAGGATGACCTTGACGCCACTGCCGCGCAGTTCCAGGCGCATCGTGTCGGTCAGACCTTCGATCGCATATTTGGTGGCGACATAGGCGCCGCGCCAGGGGAATGCGACCAGCCCCAGAACTGAGGAGTTCTGGACAATGCGCCCATGACCCTGTTCGCGCATGACGGGAATGACCTGCCGCGTCAGCTCGTGCCAGCCGAAGACATTCGACTCGAAGATGAACCGCAAACCGTCGGTCGGCACATCTTCGACCGCGCCGGGCAGTCCGTGCGCCCCGTTGTTGAACAGGGCGTCCAAAGTGCCTCCGGTGGCCTCAAGAACCTCGGCCAGTCCGGCTTTGATGCTGTCCGTGTCCTGATAGTCGATTCGTGGGCTTTCAAATCCCTGCGCGCGCAGCCTGTCGCAATCACGCTGCTGGCGGCACGAGGCAAAGACGCGCCAACCGCGTGCACGCATACCGTGTGCTGCATCCAGGCCGATGCCGGACGAGCAGCCGGTAATAAGAATTGATTTCTGCATGATGGCCCCGAACCTCAACGTCCCCAACACCTAGGCTGCGAGAGGAAACAGGGCAATGACGCCCGGACGTCAGTTTGTGGTTTTGCGGACCAGTGATGCCGAAATCCATCCGACCTGTTGCCCGGGAAACACGCGTGTGCGCAACCAACCCGTGCCGGAATCGCTCAGGACCTCGACCCGTTGCCCGATCGTGGCCTTGCCGATGATGGGATAGATCGTGCCCGGACCGTCACGCATGTTCACGCGGGTGCCAGAGATTTCGCGGATGTCCTTTTCGGGTTCCGGGACAGGGGTCACGGCGGGTTCCGCGTCGGTTGTGACTTGCTGCATCGCCGTCACGCCGCCTTCCAGTGAGGCCAGCGTAAGCGTGACATCCTGATCTTCGAACAGAGACGGATTCGCCTGCAGTCCGGCTGCAACCTGAGACAGAAGCGCCTTGGTTTCTTCCTCGCCCAGAACAGGTTCGGGTTCTGCAATAAACTCAATAACGGGGATGGGTTGAACTGCGGCGCGGGTCACCAATTCCGCAACCGGAGCGGCTGCCAGAGGCGTCGCCTTCGGTGCAGGTTCGAACGTGGCAGCCATGCGCTGCGGATTGTCACTGCGCAGGCCGCGCGGCTCAAAGTCGGGGCCACCGCTCATGACGTAGAAGGCCCATCCCAGGGCGGCGAAAGTAACAAGTATCAGGCGCGTCATGACGCTTCCCCCCGAAGAAATCGTAAATACAAGAATTGGCAGCAGTTTAATTCATGAGAGCATAGCATAGTTCGAGGCGGGAGTCGAAAAATGGGGGAAATCCGTGGGTTGCCTCCCCCTGTTGCAAAAAGCGCGACTTGTCCCCAGTAAAATAAGTCTTGGTTGCTTTACCAAGCCGCGCTTGCGTCGTATCACATCATATATGAACGATACGATCGACGACCCCAACATGGAGGCCCCTGACAATGGGGGCGAGGTAGCCGAACCGCTACGCCGCGCAATTGGTGAGCGCTATCTGACCTATGCGCTGTCCACCATCATGCACCGCGCCCTGCCGGATGCGCGTGATGGTTTGAAACCGGTTCACAGGCGAATCCTCTATGCGATGAGGGAACTGCGACTCAGTGCAACCGGAGGTTTCCGGAAGTCCGCGAAGATCTCGGGCGATGTGATGGGTAACTATCACCCGCATGGTGACGCCGCGATCTACGACGCGATGGCGCGTCTGGCGCAGGACTTCAACGTCCGCTACCCGCTGGTCGACGGGCAGGGGAACTTTGGCAATATCGACGGCGATAACCCGGCGGCCTCGCGATACACCGAAGCCCGGATGACCATCGTGGCCGAGGCGCTGCTTGAGGGTCTAAACGAGGACGCCGTTGGTTTCCGTGACAACTATGATGGCACGCTGACCGAGCCGGTCGTGCTGCCCGCTCAGTTCCCGAACCTGCTGGCAAACGGTGCCAGCGGCATTGCGGTGGGTATGGCGACGAATATCCCGCCGCACAATATCTCTGAGCTATGTGACGCCTGTCTGCATCTGATCAAAACGCCGGATGCGCGTGACGATACGCTGTTGAACTATGTGCCCGGCCCGGATTTCCCGACCGGCGGCGTCATCGTTGAGCCGCCCGAGAATATCGCGCAAGCCTATCGCACCGGGCGCGGGTCCTTCCGGCTGCGGTGCAAGTTCGAAGTCGAGGATCTGGGCCGTGGCCAATGGCAGATCGTCGTCACCGAGATCCCGTATCAGGTCCAGAAGTCCAAGCTGATCGAGAAGATCGCGGAACTGATCCAGACCAAGAAAATCCCGATCCTCGCCGATGTACGGGACGAATCCGCCGATGACATCCGCCTGATCCTTGAGCCGCGTTCCAAAAACGTCGACCCCGAGGTGCTGATGGGCATGCTTTATCGCAACTCGGACCTTGAGGTGCGGTTCAGCCTGAACATGAACGTGCTGATCGACGGTGTGACGCCCAAGGTCTGCTCGATGAAGGAAGTGCTGCGCGCTTTCCTTGATCACCGGCAAGAGGTCCTGATCCGCCGCTCGCGTCACCGCATGGCGAAGATCGACCATCGGTTGGAGGTATTGGAGGGCTTTATCGTCGCCTTCCTCAACCTTGATCGGGTGATCGACATCATTCGTTACGACGATGACCCCAAAGCCGCGCTGATGCGCGAGGATTGGGGTGTTGATCACGTCCGCGCCACGGACGAATCCGACTACATCACACCCAAACCGGGTGAGGGTGAGTTGTCTGAAGTTCAGGTCGACGCGATTCTCAATATGCGCCTGCGCAGTCTGCGCCGTCTGGAAGAGATGGAACTGGTCCGCGAACGCGACGAGTTGATGCTGGAGCGCGCCAATCTCGAAGACCTACTGGCCGATCCCGCTCTGCAATGGGCCAAGATCGCCGAGCAGTTGAAAGAGACCAAGAAGACCTTCGGCAAAGACTACGAAGGCGGCGCGCGCCGTACCCGGTTCGCCGAGGCCGGACAGGTCGAGGAAGTGCCGCTTGAGGCGATGATCGATAAGGAACCGATCACGGTGGTCTGCTCTCAGATGGGCTGGATTCGGGCCATGACCGGTCACATCGACCTCAAGCGTGAATTAAAGTTCAAAGACGGTGACGGCCCCCGGTTCATCTTCCATGCGGAAACCACGGATCGGTTGCTGGTCTTTGCCTCGAACGGACGCTTCTACACCGTCAGTGCCGCCAACCTGCCCGGCGGGCGGGGCATGGGTGAGCCGCTCCGCCTGATGGTCGATCTTCCGAACGAGGCGCAGATCATCGACATCCTGATCCACAAACCGGGGCGCAAGCTGCTGGTGGCCTCGGACGCTGGCAACGGTTTCATGGTGCCCGAGGATGACGTGCTGGCGCAGACCCGCAACGGGAAACAGGTACTCAACGTCAAGGGCGACGAGACGGCGATGATCTGTAAACCCGTCGCAGGCGATCACGTCGCAGTAGTCTCGCAGAATGGCAAGTTCCTGGTTTTCCCGACCGAAGAGCTGCCCGAGATGACCCGAGGCAAAGGCGTGCGTTTGCAGAAATACAATATGGCGCGCGGCCGGCAGGGCACGTTGGAGCTGGATGGCGGCCTGTCCGACATCACCACCTTTAACTGGGAAGAAGGGCTCAAGTGGTCCATGGGCGGCGACAAAACCCGACACGAGGCGGATATGTCCCAATGGCTGGCCAAACGCGCCAGCGTCGGGAAAAAACCCCCTTATGGTTTCCCGCGTGACTATAAATTCTCGTGATCTGTCGAGGGTTTCGGGCGAAATCCGCCGATACGGCTTGGCACATGCCGTATCGGTGCGCTAGATCAAAGAAAAACAGGCCTATCGAGACGAGATCATGCTGCGCATTTTGACCCTGATTACTGGACTGGCCCTCATGGGCGCCTGCACGCAGACGCAAGTGTATGAAGAACCCGAGTCGTTGGGGGAGTTCAAGCTGCGCGTAAACTACGCTTTCGCTGAGAAAGCCCGCCAAGGACCGGTCTCGCGCGATGCGACTCCAAAAGAGTGGGAAAACGCCATTCAGAACGCGGTTGATATCCGTCTCGGCCGTTATGAAGGCGCACAGGAATACGATATCGGTATCAGCCTCGAAGGCTACATGCTGGCGCCTCCGGGCATTCCCGTCATCTACAATCCCAAAAGCACGGCGATTGTTCTGGTCAACGTTTATGACGTGAAAAAGAAAGAGTTTCTCGCCAAGGGCAAGCAGTTCCAGGTTTTGGAAGACACGACCGGAGAGAGCGCTCTGACAGGATCGGGCAATACTCGCACAAAAGAAGAGCAGATGAGCGGCCTTGCCCTGAAAGTTGCCGACCGAGTCGAAGAGTGGCTGGCCGAAGAACATAAGGACAATGGTTGGTTTGATCGGCGTCCGGACCTGATCCAGCCGCTGGAAACGAGTGAGCTCACGCAAAATCCGGCGTGATCGGCGCATTTCCCTCAGGATGTGCTTGATTTTCCCCTTTGAACCAAATATCTCGCGCGCGCAGATGTAACCACGGGACCAAGGGTCCCCCAAATCGCAAAAGGGCGCCTGAGGAATGGCAAAGGAAAAGTTTGAGCGTACAAAACCGCACGTCAACATCGGCACGATTGGCCACGTTGACCACGGCAAGACGACGCTGACCGCAGCGATCACCAAATATTTTGGT
>NZ_JBQFPT010000016.1:0-88619 GCF_056536505.1 Ruegeria sp. CL3
GGCGTCGACAAATACTGGTCCCCCGTCAACCGCGTCGACAACGCATACGGAGACCGAAACCTCGTCTGCACATGCCCTCCAATGGAAGCATACGAAGAAGCCGCTGAATAATACAATAAACCCCGCCGCGAAATCGGCGGGGTTTTCGCTTATCGGAAACCTGCGTTCTGATTTGTACGCCTCAGGCATGTCGTTTTCTGTCGCAATAGCGTCTTTTCCGCTTGCTGCATCTGCAAAGCCCCCATAGCTCTGTCCGTGGGACACCCCTCCCCAACGAGGGGCGTGTATCTGGAAGGGTAATACAGATGACAAAAGAACAACCGGTCACGCGGCCGGCGAATCCGCGTTTTTCCTCAGGCCCCTGTGCCAAACCCCCCACATTTGATCTGTCCAAACTGGCCGATGCCGCGCTGGGTCGTTCGCACCGTGCGGCCGTGGGCAAGGACAAGCTGAAAGCGGCCATCGAAGGCACTCGCGAAGTGCTGGGCATTCCGGCGGATTACAAGATCGGCATCGTGCCAGCCTCGGACACCGGTGCGGTTGAGATGGCGCTGTGGTCTCTGCTGGGCGAACGCAAGGTTGAGATGCTGGCCTGGGAAAGCTTTGGCGCGGGCTGGGTGACTGACGTGGTCAAGCAGCTGAATATCGACGCCGAGGTGAAGACCGCAGATTACGGTCAGATCGTTGATCTTGCTTCGGTCGATTTCTCCAATGACGTGGTGTTTACGTGGAACGGTACGACTTCGGGCGTGCGGGTGCCCGACGGCGACTGGATCGCCGATGACCGTCAGGGCCTGACGATTTGTGATGCGACCTCGGCGGCCTTTGCGATAGACCTGCCCTGGGACAAGCTGGATGTGACCACCTTCAGCTGGCAGAAAGTGCTGGGTGGAGAAGCTGCACACGGGATGCTGATCCTGAGCCCACGCGCGGTTGAGCGGTTGGAAAGCTATAGCCCCGCATGGCCGCTTCCGAAGATTTTCCGCCTGACCAAAGGCGGCAAGCTGATCGAGGGTATCTTTACCGGGGCTACGATCAATACGCCCTCGATGCTAGCAGTCGAGGACTACCTGTTTGCGCTGGACTGGGCACGCTCGGTTGGTGGGTTGCAGGGGCTGATCGCCCGTGCTGATGCCAATGCCGGTGCGGTTCACGCTTTCTGCGACCAAAACGACTGGATCGCCAATCTGGCCGAGGATGTGGCGACGCAATCGAACACCTCGGTCTGCCTGAAATTCACAGATGGGCGCATTCAGGACGGTGCAGTATTCGCGAAAGCCGTGGCCAAACGGCTTGAAGCAGAGAATATCGCCTTGGACATCGGTGCCTATCGTGACGCGCCTTCGGGCCTGCGCATCTGGTGCGGCGGTACGGTTGAGACCTCGGATATCGAGGCGATGCTGCCGTGGCTGGCATGGGCCTTTGAGGCCGAGATCGCGGCGCAGTCTGAGGCTGCCTGACTTTTAGCCGGGCCGTCCAAGGCCCGGACCTTCCATACAATTCAAGGACCAGAGAAAATGGCCCCCAAAGTACTCGTATCTGACAAGCTCAGCGAAACCGCCGTGCAGATTTTCCGCGATCGCGGCATCGACGTGGATTTCGTGCCCGATCTGGGTAAGGACAAAGACAAACTGGCCGAGATGATCGGTCAGTATGACGGCCTTGCCATCCGTTCGGCCACAAAAGTTACACCGACCATTCTGGAGAAAGCCGACAAACTGAAAGTGATCGGTCGTGCCGGGATCGGGACCGACAATATCGACAAGGATGCGGCGTCGAAGAAGGGTGTGATCGTGATGAACACCCCCTTCGGCAACATGATCACCACCGCTGAGCATGCGATTGCGATGATGTTCGCCGTGGCGCGGCAGATCCCCGAGGCCAGCACCTCGACCCATGCGGGTAAGTGGGAAAAGTCCAAGTTCATGGGCATCGAGCTGACCAACAAGACCCTTGGCGTGATCGGGGCGGGCAATATCGGCGGTATCGTTTGCGAACGCGCGCTTGGCCTGAAGATGAAGGTTGTGGCCTATGACCCCTATCTGGGTGAAGAGAAAGCCGCGCAGATGGGTGTCGAAAAGGTCGAATTGGACGAGTTGCTGGCTCGCGCTGACTTTATCACTCTGCACGTTCCGCTGACGGATCAGACACGCAACATCCTGAGCCGTGAGAACCTCGCGAAAACCAAGAGGGGTGTACGGATCATCAACTGTGCCCGTGGTGGTCTGGTCGACGAAGACGCGCTGGCCGAGGCGCTGCAATCGGGTCATGTTGCAGGTGCGGCGTTTGACGTGTTCAGCGAAGAGCCGGCGAAAGAAAACGCTCTGTTCAACCTGCCCAACGTGGTCTGCACGCCTCACCTTGGCGCGGCAACGACCGAGGCGCAGGAGAACGTGGCGCTACAGGTGGCGGAGCAGATCTCGAACTATCTGCTGACCGGTGCGGTGGAAAATGCGTTGAACATGCCCAGCGTCACCGCTGAAGAGGCTAAGGTCATGGGGCCGTGGATCAAACTGGCGGGCCATCTGGGCAGTTTCATCGGCCAGATGACCGATGAGCCGGTTCAGGCGATCAACATCCTCTACGATGGTGTAGCGGCTGAAATGAACCTGGCCGCTCTGAACTGCGCCGTCGTTGCGGGGATCATGAAGAAGTTCAATCCCGAGGTGAACATGGTCTCGGCGCCGGTTGTCGCCAAAGAGCGTGGCATCAAGATCTCGACCACCAATCAGGACAAGTCCGGTGCGTTTGAGGGCTACATCAAGGTCACCGTCGTGACCACCAAGCGCGAACGCTCGATCGGTGGGACAGTGTTCAGCGATGGCAAGCCTCGCTTCATCCAGATCAAAGGCATCAATATCGACGCCGAGATCGGGGCGCATATGCTCTACACCACCAACGAGGATGTGCCGGGCATCATCGGTGCGCTGGGTCAGACCATGGGCGAGAACGACGTCAATATCGCGAACTTTACTCTTGGCCGGTCTGAAGCGGGTGGGGAGGCCATCGCTCTGCTTTACGTGGACGAACCTGTCCCGGCCGAGGCGCGCGCAAAGCTGGCGGAAACGGGCTTGTTCACGCAGATCAAACCGCTGGAGTTCGACGTCGCCTGATTGGCACCCTTTGTCATTTCAGACAATTTGACACC
Source organism: Ruegeria sp. CL3 (assembly GCF_056536505.1). Taxonomy (NCBI): domain Bacteria; kingdom Pseudomonadati; phylum Pseudomonadota; class Alphaproteobacteria; order Rhodobacterales; family Roseobacteraceae; genus Ruegeria; species Ruegeria sp. CL3. Next base: position 3,149 of record NZ_JBQFPT010000016.1, read on the forward strand.
CGCGCCAAGGACCGGCGCGGGTGTTCCTGATTGCGCTATCAACGCTTTCGCCTCTAAACTGCCGTAACAGCAGACGAGACCTTTTCATGACCAAACCGATTTACGCCATTGGCGACCTGCACGGGCAGAGCGCCGAGTTCGACCGACTCCTCTCATTGATCGACCGCGACGGCGGGCCTGAGGCTCAGGTGGTGTTTCTGGGCGACTATACTGACCGGGGACCGGATAGCCGGGGCGTTCTGGACCGCTTGATCGCGGGATGCGCGGCAGGGCGGGACTGGATTACCTTACTAGGAAATCACGACCGCATGTTTGCATGGTTCCTCGAGGATTTCCCCCGCCATGATCCGCATCTTCTGGTCGGTTACCACTGGCTGCATGAGCGTCTGGGCGGGGTCGAAACACTTGCCAGCTATGGTATCGTTTTCGAGGGACAAACCCGGCTTGAGGATCTGCACGCCATGGCGTTGCAGGCCGTGCCCGAGGATCATCGTGCGTTCCTGCGCGGGCTGGTTTTGATGCACCAGACACCCGATCTGGCTTTCGTTCATGCGGGCATCCGCCCCGGTATCGCGCTGGATCAGCAGGACGAAAACGATCTGGTCTGGATTCGGCAGGAGTTTTTGAAACATACCGCGCCCCATCCCAAGTTGATCGTCCATGGCCATACTCCGGTCGACCGGGTGACGTATTGCGGGAACCGTCTGAATCTGGATACCGGCGCGGGGTATGGACGCCCGGCCAGTGTCGTTGTCTTCGAAGGCCGCACCTGTTGGGAGTTGACTGAAAAGGGCCGGGTCAGCCTTGTGTAAAGCTGTCTTTATAGGTCTCGCGCAGGGCGTTCTTTTGCACCTTGCCCATGGTGTTGCGGGGTAGCTCATCCAGCACGATCAGTTTGCGCGGATGTTTGAACCGGGCCAGCTGATCCTGAACAGTTGTTTGAATGGAATCCAGATCCAAGACTTGTCCGGGCCGAGGCACCAGAATGCCCAACACTGTTTCGCCAAAATCCGGATGCGGCACACCGATGACCGCGCTTTCCAGAACACCGGGTTGGTCATCCAGCAGAAGCTCGATTTCCTTGGGGTAGATGTTGTAGCCGCCCGAGATGATCAGGTCTTTGCCACGGCCGACGATATGGAGATAGCCATCCTCGTCCACCCGACCCAGATCGCCAGTGATAAAGAACCCGTCCTCGCGCAGCTCAGCGGCGGTTTTCTCGGGCATCTGCCAATAGCCCTTGAATACGTTCGGACCGCGCACCTCGATCATGCCGATCTCGCCGTGTGGCAGCAGCGCGCCGGTTTCGGGGTCCGTGACCTTCAACTCGACATCCGGCAGCGGGAACCCGACGGTCCCGGCGCGGCGTTCGCCGTTATAGGGGTTCGAGGTGTTCATGTTGGTTTCGGTCATTCCATAGCGTTCGAGGATACGATGCCCGGTGCGGGCTTCGAACAACTCATGGGTTTCTGCGAGCAGCGGTGCCGAGCCTGAGATGAACAGCCGCATATGGCGCGTCAGATCTCCGGTAAACCGGTCATCGCCCAGCAGGCGAGTGTAGAAGGTTGGCACACCCATCATCGAGGTGGCCTCCGGCATCAGACGCAGGATGTCGTCCAGATCGAATTTGGGCAGAAAGATCATCGACCCACCCGAAGCCAGCACCACATTGGTCGCTACGAACAGGCCATGCGTGTGAAAGATCGGCAGCGCATGCAGCAGCACATCGTCCTTGGTGAAGCGCCATTCCTGCACCAGCGTTTCGGCATTGGACAGCAGGTTGGCCTGCGTCAGCATCGCACCTTTCGACCGCCCCGTGGTGCCTGAGGTATAAAGGAGCGCCGCCAGATCATCCTCGGACCGGCTGTCAGGTTCAAACGCAGGCAGCATCCCCAGCGCCCGGCGCATCAGGCTGCCGCCGCCATCGGCGTTCAGTGTTTCAAGGTGGGCGTTCTGTGCTTGGGCAATCGGGGTCAGGCCTGCCTCGTTCGCGGTATCGCAGACCACCAGCTTCGCGCCGCTGTTTTCGATGAAATACTGCAGCTCAGTAGTTGTATAGGCGGTGTTGAGCGGCAGGAAAATCAGCCCGGTCAGCGCGCAAGCGGCGTAGAGTGCAAGCGCCTCGGGCGATTTTTCGACCTGAACGGCGACGCGGTCTCCGGGCTCAAGCTCCAGCCCGGTCAGCGCGTTGGCCAGCCGCGCGGCCATGTCGAGAAAGGCGGCGTGGGTCAGAACTTGACCGTCGGGCAGATGCAGGAACGGCGTGGATTTCCCAGCGTGAATGCCAAACAGACGATCATAAAGCGGGTTGGCCATTCGGTGTTCCTTTCTGTGCGTCGCGGGCTGAATCTGGCTGGGAAAACCGGGACCGTAAAGCCCCGTTTGCCAGATATTTCCAACCAACTCTGGCGAAAATGCTGCACCTGCGATATGCGCTATGCAGATTGCCGGAGACCTGCCATGTACGTTGCCACCTTGCTGACAAATCCCACCACACCCTCGCTTGAGGTCCCGATGGTGGACGCGCTGCGAAATGCGTGGGGCGGAGGTGAGGTCACGTGGCTCAACACCGGTGAGGCGGCCGAGTTCAGGCTGCCCGAGATGCCAGACAATCGCTGGGATGTCTGGGCCGATCTGCAAGAGATGAGCGTTGATCTGGTCGTTCAGCCATCCGAGGGGCGGCGCAAGAAAATGCTTCTGGCGGATATGGACAGCACCATGATCCAGCAGGAATGCATTGATGAGTTGGCGGATGAGGCGGGCGTGGGCGAGCGCGTCAAAGACATCACCGCGCGCGCAATGAATGGTGAGCTGGATTTCGAAGGCGCGCTGATCGAACGGGTCGGCCTGTTGAAAGGGCTGGACGTGGCGGTCATAGACCATGTTCTGAACACGCGGATCACCCTCATGCCAGGCGGGCGCGAACTGGTGGCGACCATGCGCACGGCTGGCGGCTATGCGGCCTTGGTCTCGGGCGGGTTCACCGCGTTTACAGCCCGCGTGGCAGAGCAGTTGGGGTTTGACGAGAATCGGGCGAACACACTGTTGACCGAGAATGGGCAGCTGACGGGTGATGTGCAGCGCCCGATCCTCGGGCGGCAGGCCAAGGTTGAATCGCTGGAGCGGATCACCGCAACGCTTGGATTGTCCGAGGGCGACGTGATCGCGGTTGGTGACGGAGCTAACGATCTGGGCATGCTGGGGCGGGCCGGAACCGGTGTTGCACTGCACGCGAAGCCCTCGGTTGCGGCTGAATGCGACGTGCGGATCAATCACGGAGACCTGACGGCCCTGCTTTATATTCAAGGCTACAGCAAGGCTGACTTCAGCGTCTAGAACAAGTCAAAGCGCACCGGATTCTGCGCCCAGTACACACGCGCGGCCAGCAACAACCGGGCCTTTGGATCGCTGGCGGCCGCATAGGGAACCGGAACACCGAACTTGGCGCTGATATTTTCGAGCGCAGTCAGAGTCGCCGGGCCGACTTGGCCATCGACGGTGACATTTTCCCCAAGTTCATTCAGCGCCAGTTGCAAAGCCCGATCCAGATCCCAGCGCGAGAGGCTGTCCAGCTGCGACTGAGCTTGCGCGGCAGGTTTCTCATTCGGCAGCAGGGCCGCTTTGGCCGCCCGTAGTGCTGCATCAGCCGGACCTTTGCCCGGTACCTGACCGTCCAGAATGATATAAGCTCCGTTCGCACCGCCCCAGGCATCACCGCGTTCCAGAGATGTATCGTACCAGGCCAAAGCCTCGGTACGGGGCCGGCCCTGTAGCTGGTCCCGCATGATCATGCGGGCGATACTAGCCGGAGCGGTTGGATGCCCGCCTTGGGCTGCCGCCAGAAAATAGGATTCAGCTTTGTCGAAATCGACCGGATTGCCGCCCAGACCATTCAGCGAAACATAGGCCAGATTGTCGTATCCATAGATATCCTGCCGCAGTTCGGACGCCCGTAGATATCGCAACCCACGCTCGGGGATATAGCGTTCCGAGTTTTCACGCAGGAAATACATGCCCAGTTCATTCATCGAATAGGTATGTCCAAGTTCGACCGACCGTTCCAAAAGCTCAAAGCCGCGGTTTTTCTCTTCGGTCGTTTCACCTTTGCGCAGCAATTGTTGGCCCAGCCGGTGCATGGCATAGGGGTCTTGCTGGGCAATGGCTTCTTCTAGCAAGGCGCGCGCTTTATCCGGGTCATAAGGGGTCTTAGTGACTGCGCGGTCGATGCGCTGTGTATCCAACAAAGTTGCCAGAGCGTATTTGGCGCGGATATGCCCGCCGTTTACAGCGGTCGTGAAACTCTCAAAGGCGCCTGGCACATTGCCTGCGGCTTGTTGCAAACGGCCCAGTTGATACTGGAACCGCGCGTTTTCCGGATAGTCCTCGACCGCTTGCGAACAGGCGGCCAGACCTTTGGTGATATCCAGCTCATTCGGCAGGCGAAACACGCCAACGCCATTAAGATCCAGCGCGTCCCCCGCTTCGAGATCGCAGGCGTTCATCCCCAATTCCAGAGAGACCTCAACCGTCTGTCGCGTCTGATCGGCGGTTACGACCTCGACTGCAAAGGTATCGGCAAAATCGGTTTTGGGCAGGTCAACGGCACGTGTGTCCGTGATCTCGGGCGTATAGGTCAGAGATGTTTCGCTTGCGCTGACAGCACCCCGGTCAGGGGTTTCCGTAACGCGCACATCTACGATATCCCTTCCCAGCGCTTGGCTTAGGCTTTGGGACAGCGGGACAGATTTGTCGAACTGATAGCTGAGCGATAGGGATTGGGGGGCGCCATCCTGCAGCGCCTCAGGTTCAACCTCGACCTTTTGCTGCGCCAGATAGAACGGGCGCACCAGCGTCGAGCTTTCCCAGGGGATCTGCTGCCCCGATGTTTTGGTGTGAACCCTCTCGCGAATGACCGGAAAGAGCTGTTGGATGTTCTCAAACGGAGAGGATTGGGCAGTTTCCAGAACAGCCGCCGTATAGGGGCTATTGTGGCCGATCTCGCCATCACTGGCCACCGCACCGGGCGAGGTGGAATAGGCCACCAGAGAATTCAACGGAGTCTTGAAAACATCGAACCCTTCGCGGGTCTCAAAAAGGTTGGCGTCCAGATCGGCCGCCAATCTGAGGTCTTGAAACGGATTGTCCCTGCAAGAGTCCAGAATGGCCACGTGGGCCGCGCTACGGGCGGACAGGGTGTCAATCACGCGATCCAGCGTCATCGTTGCCAACGGCACGTCATAGACGCTTTCAAACTTGGCATCCACGGGCAGCAAATAGTTTCGCCGCCCGATCTGAATGCCGTGACCCGCATAGTAGAACAGAACATCTGCGGAATCCGGGATGTTCAGAACCGCTGTGCGGATCAGCTCTTCAAACTCGCGTTTGGTCAGGTCATAGCCATCGAAGACTTGGAAATCGAAGTCCCGCAGCATGTCCGCAATGTCTTCGGCGTCTTTTCTGGCATTTGTCAGGTCGCCAACGCTCGTGTAGTCCTGATTGCCGATGACGATCGCAACCCTGCTGTTGGCGCTGGTTGCCGACGAGGACTGAGCGCTGAGGCCGCTAGCGCAAATCGTTAAGATAGACGCAGCTGCTAGTAAATGGCGCCGACCAGTTTTAGACCCAAGCTTAAGCATGTGGTGTCGTCTCCGGCTTAACCGCCCCAGCCGCCACCGCCGCCGCCACCGTCTCCACCACCGCCGCCACCGCCGCCGCCACCACCATCTCCGCCGTCGCGGTCATACGCATTTTGAGGCGCTGTCGATGAAACGGCCGTCGGGGTCACCGCGGGGGCTGCTGCAGGGGCTACTGCCGCCGTCGTTGTGGGCGCAGGCGCGGGAGTTGTCGCTACGGCCGCCGCTGGGGTTGGTTGAGGGGCGGTTGCAGCCGGGGTGACAGTCTCAGTCTGTGACCAAGGGGACGCACAGCCTGCAACAGCAAGGGTACAGGCGATAAACAATGAAGTGGACGCGAAGCGCATCTCAAGCCTCCTAAAATAAAACAACTTATTAAACTCACACATAACACCGTAACTTGTGTCTTTGGAGCAGGTCTATGAACCTTTTCACATATACACGAAAAGAAGAGGATCGGCCAATTATCCTGATTGGCGCTGACAAAAGGTAGGCTTTCCTTAATTTAACATTTTTGTTAAATAAGAATCATGACCGATCTTATTGCCGCCTTTTCCGCACTATCTGACCGCACTCGGTTTGCCATCGTCGAGCAACTGATGGAAGGCGGTGAACTGCCCGCCGGAGACCTGATCGAAGGCAAAGGCATGTCAGGTGCCGCAATCTCGCGCCACCTGAAGGTGCTGCGACAGGCCGGATTGGTGCAACAACGCGTGCTGGGCACCCAGAGGTTGTATTCCGTCCACTCCGAAGGTCTTCGTGCGATTGCCGAGTGGACGATCTCGAAACGGCAAGTCTGGGAAAGCAGTCTGGATCGTTTGGGTGACATTTTGGAAAGGGAAAATTCATGGCCGACCTGAAATTGGAGCGGGACTTTCCCGTCAGCCCAGAAGACCTTTTTGTTTGGGTGACAGATGGCTCAAAACTGCTGCAGTGGTGGGGGCCGGAAGGCGTGCATGTGCCGGATCACAATCTGGATTTTTCAAGAACCGGCCCATGGTTTTCGGTGATGGAAAACAGCGATGGACAGCAATTCAAGGTTTCGGGGCATGTCACGCATGTTAATCCACCGAACTCGGTTGGTTTCACGTGGGGTTGGCATGACGACCAGGATCAACGCGGGCCGGAAAGCCATGTGACTTTTTCTATAGCGGCAACTGAAACCGGTGCCCGACTTGTTATCGATCACAGAGAACTCGCAGACGCCGAAGCAGCTGAGAACCACAACACAGGCTGGACATCCTCGCTGCGCAAACTCGAGGCGCAGTGCCAATAGATTTCATTCAGGGAGGACCGAAATGCCCCAATATCTATTTGTTTATCACGGGGGCCACACCCCAACTGACCCCGCAGAGATCGAGGCAACCATGGCCGCGTGGGGCGCATGGTTTCAGAACATGGGCGAGGCTTTGGATATCCCGGGAAACCCGGTAGGCCAATCCTATACCGTCAGCAACGGCGGCGTTGTCGACAATGGCGGGGCTAACCCGGCCTCTGGCTTCACGGTGATCAAAGCCGATAGCATTGATGATGCAACCGAGATGGCCAAAGGCTGCCCGATGGTCATAAACGGATCTGGCTCGGTCGAAGTGGCGGAAATCCACGAAATCGAGATGTAGCTGCCTTAGTTCGGAAAGCCCGGCGCGGGTCGGATCACGCCGCATTCCAGTCCTCGGCGGCTGTATTGCGTGGCATTCATGAATTTGCGCGTGGCCGGGTGATCAGCCTCCAACACCCCGAGGCTGACCAGAATGGCCGCGATGGCGCATTCACTGGCGCGGGTGGTGCCATCGGTGATCTTCAGAGCAACGCCCATGCGTTTATCCGGCAGGATCGCGACAAAGACGGCTTCGGCCCCGGTCTTGATCGCAGCGCGCCCATTCATTGCGCGCATCAACTCTGTGCAGGCGCGGGTTTCGCCCGCGACAAGCTCTGGGTGCTTGATCATCGCGGCGGTCAGTTGCTGCGCCGCATCGCTCGACCGGTCTGACCGATCAGCGGCCGAGGCAAACCACGCCATTGAGCGCGCAAGCCCAACCAGCGAAGTCGCGAAATTCGGGGCCGAGCATCCGTCGATGCCGTACCCGGGGCTAGTCTCGCCGGTTGTTTCCTCGATGGCAGACAAGCAGGCCTGTTGAACAGGGTGGTCGATCTCAAGGTATTCCGGTCCGGCCCCCATATGCTGAGACAGGGTCAGAAACCCGCAGTGTTTCCCCGAGCAATTGTTGTGGATCTGGCACGGCGTATCGTCGGCCAGAATAAGCCGGTCGCGCGCGGCGATGTCGGCGGGCTCTTGCGGGCCGCAGCGCAGATCATGCTCGGTGAGACCCAGATGATCCAGCCAGACTGAGACGCGATCCGTGTGAATGGCGGCCCCGTTATGCGAGGCGCAGGCCAGCGCAAGATGTTCCGAGTTCAGCCCGTATTTGGCCGCAGCGCCAGACGTAACCACAGGCAAAGCCTGGATCATCTTGGCCGAGGAGCGTGGAAAGATCACTGCGTTCGGATCGCCCCAGCTTTGCACGATCTGCCCGGTGTCATCGCAGACCACTGCATGGCCCAGATGCAGGCTTTCCAACAAATCGCCGCGCCACAGTTCTGTCATCGGGATGGGCTGCGTCATCTGGACCTCCGGATTTATGCGCAAAATTCTGCCAATCGCCCTTTCGCCTGTGGCGAAACCTGCGTTAGTGTGTGTATGTCGACAATCATCGGAATGCGCAACGTTTCCAAGACGAACTGGCAGGGTTCGCATGGCTTTCCGATGGGTATGAGGTAGAAGGTCGAGCTAGGAGGCTGGACAAATGGGATCAATGCTTACCCGCGTGCTTGCGGGTCTGTGTGTGGCGGGTATGGCCACAACTGCAATCGCACAGCAGGGGACAAGTACAAACCGCGTCGCGGCAAAAACGGATTGGAGCGTTTTTGTCGAAGATGATCCTACCGAATGCTGGAGCGTTTCGGCCCCCAAGGAAACCGTGAATACGCGGGGCGGACGTGTCGTTTCTGTGCGCCGCAGCGACATCTTGCTGTTTGTCTTCTATCGTCCGAATGCCGAGGTCAAAGGACAAGTGACCTTTACCGGTGGCTACCCTTTTGCGGCCGGTTCCACGGTGAACCTGGTTGTAGACGGGTCTGAATTCGAACTGTTTACCGAGGGCGAGTGGGCCTGGCCGGCGACTGCTCAGGACGATGCCAAGATCGTCACCGCCATGAAGCGCGGGACCGAGGCTGTGCTGACCGCACGCTCGGAACGCGGGACGCAAACAAAGGACACGTTCTCTCTGCTGGGCTTCACCGCCGCGATTGAAGACGCGGAGACGCGCTGCACCAACTGATCTTTCGGGTCGCGATCACAAGCGACCCGTCTATTTTGCAGCTTCTTGCAAAATCCCATCAAATATTCAGAAAGCTTGATCCGTATCAAAGCGCATCCTTTTGGTATCTGAACTAATTGGTTCAGCAATAACAAAGGATGTCTGAATATGTTCGACAAAACTCTGATCACTCTGATGTTGGCTTCTTCACTGGTTCTGGCGGCTTGTGAAAAAGAGCCTGAAACCTACCCGATTACAGGTGAGGAATGCGGGCCCGAAGATCCGGTGAAAACGCTGGATGCCGAGGATTGCTTTATCCCGCCTGCAGGGGTCTGATCCGGCGAGAAAAGCGCGTAAGGGTCAATACGATTCCTTTTGATCTTTGCGCGCAATCCTATATAGAGGCGCATCCAAATCCGGAATTCACCTGAGATACGCCCAGTAGGTACCCAAATGTCGCCCAAAGCGCCGATCACTCAAGACGTCATGACCATTCCCCGCAAACTGCCTGAGGGGAAGGTGAACCTTGTCGGTCTGACTCGCGATCAGCTCCGCGCGACACTGATCGAACATGGCACGCCGGAAAAGCAGGCCAAGATGCGGACCGGTCAAATCTGGCAGTGGATCTACCAATGGGGCGTGCGCGATTTCGCACTGATGACCAACCTGGCCAAAGCCTATCGCGCGCAACTGGCCGCGAGTTTTGTGATCGAAATTCCCGAAGTGGTCACCCGTCAGGTGTCCGAAGACGGCACGCGCAAATACCTGTGTCGTATTGCGGGCGGGCACGAGGTCGAGGTCGTTTACATCCCTGAAGAGGATCGTGGTACGCTGTGTATCTCGTCTCAGGTGGGGTGTACGCTGACCTGCTCTTTCTGCCATACCGGCACTCAGAAATTGGTGCGCAACCTGACAGCAGCCGAGATTGTGGGTCAGGTGATGATGGCCCGCGATGATCTTGAGGAATGGCCCACGCCCGGTGCGCCTAAGGATGAAACCCGCCTGCTGTCGAACATCGTTTTGATGGGCATGGGTGAGCCGCTCTACAATTTCGAGAACGTCCGCGACGCGATGAAGATCGCTATGGACCCTGAAGGGATTTCCCTGTCGCGCCGCCGGATCACGTTGTCGACGAGCGGCGTTGTTCCGGAAATCGCGCGCACGGCCGAAGAGATCGGCTGCCTTTTGGCGATCTCGTTCCACGCCACCACCGATGAAACCCGCGACGTTCTGGTGCCGATCAACAAGCGCTGGAACATTGAGGAGTTGTTGCAAGCGCTGGCCAGCTACCCCAATGTCTCGAATTCCGAACGGATCACGTTCGAATACGTGATGCTGGATGGCGTGAACGACAGCGACGAGGACGCGCATCGTCTGATCGACCACATCAAGCGTCATAGAATCCCGGCCAAGATCAACCTGATTCCGTTCAACGAATGGCCCGGCGCGCCGTACAAGCGCAGCTCGAACAATCGTATCCGGGCCTTTGCGAATATCATCTATCAGGCCGGTTATGCCTCACCCATCCGCAAAACGCGCGGTGAGGATATTATGGCGGCCTGCGGTCAGTTGAAATCGGCAACCGAGCGTGCGCGCAAATCGCGTAAACAGATCGAAGCGGAGGCTGGGTTGAGCGGTAACTAAGCCATTTCTGCCAAGGGTTGCAGCGGTAAACTTAATGTTTCCGGTGCTGATTTTGTCTTCAATATTTGCTATGTGTTAGGGCGTCCGGTCCTGTTTCGGACGCTCGGCTTTCCCTTGAAACGCCGGGGCTTTTTCGCCGCGAGCCTATTTCTTCGCTACGCGCGGCATGTAGGCAAACTGATATTTCAGGTGAGCCCCAAATGATTGAACGACCTCGAAGTAAATTGAAAACCATTGCATTTGCAGTCCTATTTGTACCGCTATCTGCGGCGGGCGCTTTTGCGGAAGACCCTGACGCTCATCTGGCCATCGAAAATCCGGCCGAGCTGAGTAAGGACGAAGCCAACGCGCATTATCGCGCGCTGTCGAAACGCATGGCGCGTGGCTACGCGACGTCGCAGTTGGATCTCATTTTGAATTACCAAAGCTGGCCGCTGTTCAATGATGCGCCCTATATCTCGGCAACACACGGGCAGCGGTTCGTGAACAGCTACGCCAACCGCATGGCGCTGAACTACGGGACCCTGCAACCGGGTGAGCTTTTGCCCATGGGCTCGGTTCTGGCCAAGGACAGCATGACGGTAACGGATGAGGGCAAGATCTACCCCGGTGCGATGTTCGTGATGGAGAAACTGGCCCAAGGCGCCAACCCCGCGACAGCAGACTGGCGGTACATTATGGTGCTGCCCGATGGGTCTTTGTTTGGCGACACTCTGGGCGATCGGGCCGGGGCCGTGGCCTATTGCCATGACTGCCACGTGCAGGTGGCCGACAGGGACTACACCTTCTACGTTCCCGAGGACTACCAGATCAAAGGTAACTAGACCTACCCACGACGAAAGCGGGCGGTTCCGATAACCTCAATCAGTTGCTGCCGCACGGGATCGGGTTGCGCCTCGACCGCGTTCAGAACCTCACGCAGTTCGGCGCGTAGCCCGTGCATCTGATCGATCAGAGAGATCATCATCGACAGGGCATCGGCCTCCATATCGTATTGCTCGTGCAATTCGCAGGCCAATTCCAGCCGGGCGACGTCGATGCTGTGGTAGACGACCCCTTGGTCTGATTGCTCGGGGATCACGATCTCTGCCGCCAGATACTCGGTCAGGCGGTCCGAGGTCAGGCGAGAGATGGTTTCGATCAGTTCCTCTTCGGTCAGGGTCATGACGGCATTCCTTTCCGAGGATCATAGTGATGGGCGTCGCGCCATGTCTCCATGAATTGCTTGAGATCGTCGTCGATCTGGTCGGGCAGGGCGACGGTAAGTTCGATCAGTTGATCCCCCCGTTCGGACGAGCCGCGTTTTTTGACTCCCTTGCCCCGCAGGCGCAGGGTTTTGCCGCTGCTGGTGCCTGCCGGGACGGTGACATTGACGCCACCGTCGATTGTGGGGGCAGGGACTTTGCCACCCAAGACAGCCTCATCAATGGTGATCGGCAATGTGATGTGAATGTCATCCCCCTGCCGGTCGAACAACGGATGGTCCGCGACCGAGATCGTGACCAGCGCATCCCCAGGAGGCCCCTCACCATAGCCCGGAGCGCCCTTGCCTCGCAGTCGGATGGTCTGGCCCGTGGTGATACCCGCCGGGATTTTAACCTCGATCCGGTTACCATCGGGCAATGTTAGTTTCTGGCTGGCCCCAAACACTGCATCCAGAAAGCTGATCTGCAGTGAGTAATTCAGATTGTGACCCGGCGCATGGAATTCCTGTGTGCGCTGGCCGCCAAACCCACCGCGGCCACGCATGAATTCGGCGAAGATGTCCGACATGTCATCCGGGTCTGCCTGCCGTCCGCGATAGGGGTTTCCGGCGGCCTCGGCATAGTCGCGATAATATTGCTGTTGAGGGCGCTCCTGACCCGAAGCGTCAATCTCGCCATTGTCATAGCGGGCACGGGTTTCAGGGTCTTTCAGCAGATCGTAAGCAGCGGCGGCGGCTTTAAACTTGGCCTCGGCCTCGGCATCACCGGGTTTGAGGTCCGGGTGGCATTCCTTGGCGATGCGCCGATAGGCTTTCTTGATCTCGGCGGCACTGGCGTCTTTGGCGACACCGAGGACGGAATAGGGATCGTCGCTCATCTCACCTCTCGCGGATGTGGGTCGGTCTGATCTTTATGAATGTGTTTTATCATGCGATTTCAACCGACCAAAAGGAAGAGGCAATTGAATTGGCTCGAAAAATCCTACAGGTTTGATAATATCTGCATGTCTGTACCTGTTCATACACGGAGAGCCTGAATGTCGCGCAGAATCAAATCCGCTCTGGCCTTGCTGGCCGGGAATGCCATCGGCCTGTTGCTGGCGTCGCTCATTTTGAACGGCTTTGCCATCAAGCCGATCTCATTCATCGTTGTGGTGCTTGTGTTCACCGTCGTTCAGGTGATTGCCGAGCCGCTGATCCTGAAGCTTGGGGAAAAGAAGGCGCCGGCGCTCAAGGGTGGGATCGCGTTGATCGTGACCTTTGTGGGTCTGCTGGTCACCGACCTGATTGCCTCGGGGCTGACGGTTGGGGGTGTTTCCAACCTGCTGGCCGCAACGCTGTTGGTCTGGCTGGGGGCGTTGATCGCAAGCGTGGTGCTGCCGATCTACGTGTTCAAGGAATTGCGTGAAGCTAAGAAATAGTCAGAGCGCCTTCAGGCTGGCCTCGAACGCCTGCCAAAGCTCTTCAACCGGCTCACACCCGACCGACAGGCGGACAAAGGCGGGGTCGACAGCGTCACCCCACCGGGCGCGGCGCTCAGCCGAGCTGTGAACGCCGCCGAAGGACGTGGCGGGCCGCAGCAAAGGGCAGGTATTGATGAAGGCCTCGGCCTTGTCTTCGCTTTCTAGCGTAAGGGATAGCAGGAACCCGAACCGTGTGGTCTGAGCCTGCGCAAGTGCGTGGGATGGATCGTTCGATAAGCCGGGATAGCGGATGTGCTTGACGGCCGGATGCGCTGCCAGACGCTCGGCCAGCACTTGGGCCGAGGCGCACATGCGATCAAAACGCACGTCCAGAGTCTCGAGCCCGCGATGCAGAAGCCATGCTTCGTGCGGTCCGGGGATTGAACCTGAGACGCGGCGCCATTCCTCGACCCGCTCCATGATCTGCGCGTCGCGGCTGGCGACGTGGCCCATCAGCATGTCCGAATGCCCGCCCATGGCTTTGGTGTCTGAGGACACGACCACGTTGATGCCCAGATCCAACGGTCGCTGGCCCAATGGCGTCATGGTGGTGTTGTCGGCAATCGTCACGCCTCCGGCGGTGCGTACTTGCTCGGCCACTGCGCGCAGGTCGATCATGTCTAGACCGGGGTTCGAGGGGCTTTCGACAAAGACCACATCGAACCCGTCAAATCCGCCTTGGGCGAAGGCGGTGGTGGCGCGTTCCTCGACCTCGACACCCAGACGCGACAGGAAACGATCAGCCAGCAGGCGGGTGACATAGTAGCCATCCGAGGGGATCAACAGGCGCGACCCGGCCTGAACGGTTGCAAACAAAGCGGCCGAGATGGCAGCCATACCCGACGGGAAACTGAGGCAGGGCGCGTCTTCGAGATGTGAAAGCACATGTTCCAAATGCACCCAGGTCGGGTTGTCGACGCGGCCATAGGTGGCATGCCCGTCCGGTAAACCGGGCAGGTGGTACATGCTGCTTTGGGTCAGCGGCAGGGCGACGGGTTCGCCCTTTTCCAACGCGTTACCACGCAGGTGAAGCACTTCTCCGGGTTTGTTGGCCATGGCTCAGCGTCCCGGAATGGCGTCGCGAGGCGGGGCGGGTTCCCAGTTTTCGATGATCTCAACCGCTTCTTGCGCGGTGTCGACAAAGCGGAACAGGTCGAGGTCTTCGTCCGAGATCGTGCCCGCATCGGCCAGCGCTGACCAATTGATGACCTTTTCCCAGAATTCGCGACCAAACAGCAGGAAGGGCACACGCTCCATCCGTCCCGTTTGGATCAGGGTGAGGGACTCGAACAGTTCATCCATCGTGCCAAAGCCGCCGGGGAAGATGGTGATGGCACGAGCGCGCATCAGGAAGTGCATCTTGCGGATGGCGAAATAGTGGAAGTTGAAGCTGAGGTCCGGCGTCACATAAAGGTTCGGCGCTTGTTCATGCGGCAGAACAATGTTCAGACCGATGGAGCAACCACCGGCATCCTGCGCGCCGCGGTTTCCGGCCTCCATCACGCCGGGGCCGCCACCCGTGACGATGACATTTTCGCGGCAGCCCGTCTCGTTCGACTTCTCGGTCATCAGCCGCGCGAATTCGCGCGCCTCGTCATAATATTGGGACAGACCGGCCAGCGTTTCGGTGCGGGCGGTGTGTTTCTGTGACGGTTCCGGAATGCGTGCGCCGCCAAACATAACGATGGTCGAGGTGATCTCACGCTCGCTCATGATCATCTCGGGTTTCAGCAGTTCAAGCTGCAAACGCACCGGGCGCAGCTCATCACGGCACAGGAATTCCTCATCGGCGAAGGCCAGACGATAGGCCGGAGACCGCGTTTGGGGCGTGTCCGGCACCTCGCTCGCGGTCGAGCGGTCGGTCTGCGCGTCGCGGAAAGGGCTGTGGCGGTCTTCTCTCATTGGTGAACGATCCCTGCTTGCGTGTTTGACAAACAGCTATAGGGTTCGCGGGCAGAGTGCCAGTCACGGAAAGACAAGAATGGATTGGAAGACGGAAATTAAGGCGGCAGCAGAACGCATTGCCGGTCACGCGCAGATAACCCCGGTCATGGAGAGCCATATTCCCGGCTATCCGATCGAGCTGAAGCTTGAGCATATGCAACACACCGGCAGCTTCAAGGCGCGCGGGGCGTTCAACACGTTGCTGAGCATGGAGGTGCCGCAGGCGGGGGTCGTGGCGGCCTCGGGTGGGAACCACGGGGCGGCAGCGGCCTATGCGGCGCGTGCGTTGGGGCACCCGGCCAAGATTTTTGTGCCAGAGATCGCGGGTCCGTCCAAGATTGCCCTGATCGAACAGATCGGCGCGGACCTCAGCGTCGTGCCCGGCGAATATGCCAGCGCGCTGGCGATGGCGCAGGCGCATGAGGACAAGACCGGCGCAATGCAGATTCACGCGTATGACGCGCCCGCCACAGTTGCCGGGCAGGGCACTTGCTTCGCCGAATGGGAGGCGCAGGGGCTGGAGGCCGATACCGTCCTGATCGCCGTTGGCGGCGGCGGGCTTATCGCGGGTGCTCTGGCCTGGTTTCAAGGCGCGCGTAAGGTTGTGGCGGTTGAGCCTGAGACTTCTTGCGCGTTGAACGCCGCCCTGCAGGCTGGTGAGCCGGTGGATGTTTCGGTTTCCGGCGTTGCGGCCAACGCGCTGGGCGCGCGGCGGATCGGTTCGATCTGTTTTGAACTGGCCCAGGGGATGGAGTCGGTACTGGTATCCGATCAGGCCATATCTGAGGCGCAGCGCGTATTGTGGCAAGCGCATCGCATCCTTGTCGAACCTGCCGGAGCGGCCGCGTTGGCGGCGCTAATGTCGGGCGCCTACACGCCAGTGCCGGGCGAACGCGTCGCCGTTCTGGTCTGTGGCGGGAACATTGCACCGGACCCTTTTGCAGGCTGAATTATCGCCTTGTGAAAACAGGTTGAGGATTTTATCTATAATTCATGAGCGCCACGATTGCCGATACAATCTACGAAAATCTCAGGCAGCAGATCATCACCGGTGATCTGAACGCCGGTGAGAAGCTGCGCCAGGATCACATCGCCAAGGCCTTTGAGACCAGTCACGTACCAGTGCGCGAGGCTCTGCTTCGGCTCGAGGGGCATGGCCTTGCCAAAAGCGAACCGCGGCGCGGTATGCGTGTCGCAGTTCTCGACCCGACCGAGGTGCGCGAAGTGGTCGAAATGCGCGTGGTGCTTGAGCCTTTGGCCCTGCAGCATTCCGTGCAGAACATGACGCCCGGCGATGTGAAGCGAATGGATGAGGCGCGGATGGCCTGCGATGAGGCGCAGACCATGCCGGACTGGGAAACACGTAACCGGGTCTTTCACCGGGCGCTCCTGACGCCCTGCGGCATGCCGCGCCTGCTGCACACGATTGATGACCTTCATATCGCCAGCGCGCGTCATCTGTTTGCCCATTGGAGACCCAAGTGGAAACAGCGCGTCGACAAGGATCATCTGGCGATTGTTCAGGCGTTGAAACACAAGGATCTTGCCGCGGCAACGACCATCCTGATCCGCCATATCCGCCGCGCCAGCTGAGGGTCGGACGATTCCGCCGCAAAAGAGCCCCTGTTCGTCGCATTGCGCCGTGGGCTTGGCTTTCGTATAGGCCACACCGACACGAACAGATTCTGTAGGGAGACGCCCAATGTCCAATGCGCAACTGGAAGCCGCCATCGAATCCGCCTGGGAGGCGCGCGATACCATCACGCCCGCAACAACAGGCGAACAGCGCGAAGCCATCGAAGACACGCTGAACGCGCTGGACAGCGGCGCATTGCGCGTTGCCGAAAAACTGGACAGCGGTGACTGGCACGTCAACCAGTGGGCTAAGAAAGCGGTTCTGCTGGGCTTCCGTATCAAGGACATGGAAATTCAGACCGGCGGCCCTCAGGCTGGTGGCTGGTGGGACAAGGTGGACAGCAAATTCGCCGGTTGGAGCGAAGACCACTGGAAGGCCGCCGGTTTCCGTGCCGTGCCCAACTGCGTTGTCCGTAAGTCGGCCTATATCGCGCCGGGCGCAGTACTGATGCCGTCTTTCGTGAACCTCGGCGCCTATGTCGACGAAGGCACCATGGTGGATACATGGGCGACCGTCGGGTCCTGCGCGCAGATCGGCAAGAACGTTCACTTGTCGGGCGGCGTCGGGATCGGCGGCGTGCTGGAGCCGATGCAGGCTGGCCCCACCATCATTGAAGACAATTGCTTTATCGGCGCGCGCTCTGAGGTGGTCGAAGGCTGCATCGTGCGCGAAGGCTCAGTTCTGGGCATGGGCGTTTTCATCGGCAAATCGACCAAGATCGTTGACCGTGAGACCGGCGAGGTCACCTATGGTGAGGTTCCGCCCTATTCCGTGGTTGTTGCAGGTTCGATGCCATCGCAGAACAACATCAGTCTCTATTGCGCGGTGATCGTGAAGCGGGTGGATGAAAAGACCCGCTCGAAAACCGGTATCAACGAATTGCTGCGTGACTAAGCGCGATTCATCGAAACGATTGGCCGCAGCCCTGTGCTGCGGCCTTTTTTGTTAGGCTTTGACAGGATAGCGGTCCGGCTCTTCAAACACGTCGATCACGCGTGAGCCTGCCTTGATCTTACCGCCATGCTCGACCCCGTCCGGGATGGAGTAGCTGTCGCCAGGGCGATAGATTCGGGTCTCAGCCCCTATCGTCAGCTCTACTTCGCCTTCGATGACAGTGCCCCATTGGGCCTTGTGGGCGTGCATCGGCAATTCAAAATCCTTTAGGAAAGTGAAAAACGCGACTAGCCCGGCATCAGAGCGGATCACGGCTGTTTGCACGACGTCCTCGGGGAAGGGAACGTCCAGGCTGGGAAAGTCGGCAATGAAATCTGGAAAGGTCATCAAACATCCCTAGTGGCTCGTGAAAATACCACTATGCAGAGTTGTCAGCTCCATGCAAATGCTTGACCGTGCAAGGGTGCAGGTCTATGGCCCCCTGCATGGAAAAGCAAAAGAAACCCTCTCGTCAGCAAGTCTATACCCTGCTCGTGCAGATCGGCCGCAAGGAGGGCGACGGCCTGCCAGACGGCGCGACCGGAGCGGCCCTGATGTGCTTTGCCAGTGGCGTGGATGAGGCCGAGGCCGTGCGTGAAACGGTTGCGATCCTGAAACAGGCCGACACCGCCCCTCTGGACGTGACCGGCTATGGCACATTGGCCGAGCGCGAGGCGCAGGGGCATGACATCGACCCTGATGAACGCGCCTTGATGCAGCGGGCACTGGACGAGAACGCGGTCATTGTCGCGCAGATGACGCCGTTTTTTGACGAAGGTGCAAAAGGCTGACGACTGGCCTTCTTGCATTGACGATCCGCTCGGCGCATATCCAGAGGGCTTTACTGGATTGAGGTTCCTCATGCGTCGCTGGATTTTCATCGCTGTTTCGGTCGCCATGGCATCGGTTGCCCATGCCGAGACGCGCGTCCCTCAATCCCAAGCCGAAATCTCGCTTGGTTTTGCCCCCGTAGTGAAAGAGGCCGCGCCTGCGGTTGTGAACATCTATGCCAAGATCGTACGGCAGGGGCGGTCGCGGCCGTTGTTCTCGGACCCGTTCTTTCAGGATTTCTTTGGGCGTGGATTTGGAGAGCCACAGCAGCGGGTCCAGAACTCGCTGGGTTCTGGCGTGATCTTGTCCGAGGATGGGTATGTGGTGTCGAATTACCACGTGGTCGGCTCGGCCACTGAAATTCGTGTGGTCACGACCGACCGGCGCGAATTCACCGCCGAGGTGGTGTTGGGCCACGAAGAAAGCGATATCGCAATCCTGCGGCTGGAAGAGGCGCAGGACCTGCCCTTCCTGACCCTGCGCGATTCGGATCATGTTGAGGTGGGTGAGTTGGCCTTGGCGATCGGTAATCCGTTTGGGATCGGACAGACGGTGTCCTCGGGCATTATATCGGGATTGGCGCGCACTGGCACGGCGACGGGGAACGCGCGCGGCTATTTTCTTCAGACCGATGCGGCGATCAACCCGGGCAACTCGGGCGGGGCTCTGATTGACGTGAATGGTGATCTGATCGGGATCAACACCTCGATCCTGACGCGGTCCGGTGGTTCAAACGGGATCGGTTTCGCCATCCCGGCCAATCTGGTGGCCGAGTTTCTGCGGCAGGCGCAAGAGGGCAATGAAACTTTTGTCAGCCCCTGGGCGGGCATGAGCGGCCAGCACATGAGCGCCGACATTGCCGAGTCTCTGGGCTTGGTGATCCCTATGGGCGTGGTGATCTCGGATTTGCACGACCTTAGCCCTCTGGCCGAGGCCGGATTGCGGGTTGGCGATGTGGTCACACATGTGGACGGGGATGAGGTGAACTCTCCGGCCGAGATGAAATTCCGCATGTCCGTGGCGGGGGTCGGCGGCACATCCGTTCTGACCCGCTTGCGCGGTGAGGAAAGTGACGACGTTGAAGTGGCGCTGATCCGTGCGCCTGATACGCCAGATGCCGAAAAGACGACCTTGGATGAAAGCACCGTACTGCCCGAACTGACCGTCTCGGGCGTCAACCCGGCTGTGATCATTGATCTGGGGCTTAAACTGTCCCAATCCGGCGTCGTTGTTGTTGACCCGGGACCATACGGTGCCCGTGCGGGTCTGCGTGTCGGCGACGTTCTGGAGGCAATCAATGGCGCAGACATCGCGCGCCCACAGGACGTGGTGCGCGCGCTGACCGATCCGGGGCGCAGGATCAACATGCTGATCCAACGTGGCGGCCGCAGCCTGTCCCTGCGATTCCGGCTTTAGCGCATGAGCGATCTGTTCGACACCGGCGCGGCCGAGCCAGCTGCGAACCCGCACCGCCCCTTGGCGGATCGCCTGCGTCCACAAACGCTGGCCGAAGTGATCGGGCAAGAGCAGGTTCTGGGCCCTGATGCGCCCTTGGGGGTCATGCTGGCCTCAGGCAGCCTGTCCAGCCTGATTTTCTGGGGGCCTCCGGGCGTTGGAAAAACGACCATCGCGCGATTGCTGGCGCAGGAAACCGATCTGCATTTCGTTCAGATCAGCGCGATCTTTACAGGTGTGCCGGACCTGAAAAAGGTGTTCGAAGCGGCAAAGATCCGGCGTCAAAACGGACAGGGGACGTTGCTGTTCGTGGATGAGATCCACCGCTTCAACAAAGCCCAGCAGGACGGGTTTCTGCCCCATATGGAAGACGGGACCATCCTGCTGGTCGGGGCCACAACCGAAAACCCGTCGTTCGAGTTGAACGCCGCGGTCCTGAGCCGGTCGCAAGTTCTGGTGTTGGAGCGCCTGAGCCTCGCAGATCTGGAACGTCTGACCCAGCGGGCCGAGAAAGAGCTGGGCAAAGCGCTGCCCCTGACGCTTGCCGCACGTGATGCACTGCACGAAATGGCGGATGGTGACGGGCGGGCCTTGTTGAACCTGATTGAACAGGTTGCGGCGTGGAAGGTTGACGCGCCACTGGATCCGGATGCGTTGGCGACGCGCCTGATGCGGCGCGCGGCGAAATACGACAAGTCGGGGGACGAGCATTACAACCTGATCTCGGCCTTGCACAAATCGGTGCGCGGGTCCGACCCGGATGCGGCGCTCTACTGGTTTGCGCGGATGCTGACCGGGGGCGAGGATCCGCGCTATCTGGCCCGTCGGATCACGCGAATGGCGGTTGAGGATATCGGTCTGGCCGACCCCCAGGCGCAGGCGATCTGCTTGCAATCGTGGGAGACCTATGAACGGTTGGGCTCTCCTGAGGGAGAGCTGGCGCTGGCGCAGGCGCTGGTCTATCTGGCGCTGGCGCCGAAATCGAACGGGGCCTATGTGGGCTACAAGGCCGCGATGCGCCTGGCGAAGCAATCAGGCAGTGAGCCGCCGCCAAAGCATATCCTGAACGCGCCTACCTCGTTGATGAAGGATCAGGGCTATGGCGACGGTTACGCCTATGACCACGATGCCGAAGATGGGTTCTCGGGTCAGAACTACTTCCCAGAGACGATGAAGCGGCCTGTGCTTTATCAACCGGTCGAACGTGGGTTCGAGCGAGAGTTGAAGAAGCGGCTGGACTATTTCGCCAAGCTACGCACGCAGCGCAACAGCGGGTAACGCAGGGTCAATTTCGTGCTGCCGTGGCGTCACAGGCGACAGGTGGCACGCATCCGGCTTCCCTTGGGTCAATGACCATGAGGGAGGACATGTCATGCCCGTTTCCATAGACAAAACCGAAGACGTCTGGACCATCATCCATGACCGACCCGAGGCGCGGAACGCTGTTGACCCGGATCACGCGAAGGCTCTGGTGGATGCGTTTCTCGAGTTCGAACACGGCCCCGCAAAGGTTGCCGTTTTTTGGGGGAAGGGGGGCAATTTCTGTGCCGGGTGGGATTTGAAGTTGGCCGCCAGTCTGTCTGACCCGGAACTGGGTGAGTCCTATTACGAAAAACACAGCTTTCCTATTGGATCCGCCACCTCGACGCTCGGGCCAATGGGGCCATCTCGGCTGGAATTGTCAAAGCCAGTCATCGGAGCCATCGACGGTGCAGCCGTCGCCGGCGGGATGGAGTTGGCCTTGTGGTGCGACGTACGGGTGATGGCTGAGACGGCTTACCTTGGGGTTTTTTGTCGCCGCTGGGGAATTACTCTGATGGACGGCGGTACAGTTCGCTTACCGCGCTTGGTTGGGCAGGGCAAAGCGCTTGAAATCGCTCTGACCGGGCGCAAGGTTGAGGCTGAGGAGTGCTATCGGATCGGGTTGGCAGAGAAAGTCGTGCCGCATGGAGAAGCGCGGGCCGCTGCCGAGGCCATGGCCTACGAAATTGCCCGCTTCCCGCAGGAGGCTGTGCGGGCCGACCGACGCTCGATCATCGAAACGCGTGGGATGTCGGTGCGCGATGGGCTTAAGGTTGAATGGGCCAACGGTCTGGAGGCGATCCGGCGCGAGGGGACCGCAGGCGCAGGGCGGTTCCGAGACGGGGCCGGGCGACATGGGGATTTCTTGAACATCTGAAACACCTACGATTGCTTGACTCTCGACCCGTTGCAGGCCACAGACGCGCATGTTTTCTAGGATAGTGGTAACAGGATACTCCGGGCGGATCGGCCGTGCGGGACAAGGGGCGATGGCATGAGTGGCGTGCAGATGATTACGGTCGCAGAAGGTGACGGAGCCCAGCGTGTGGATCGCTGGCTGCGCCGCCTGTTTCCGCATGTCAGCCAGGGGCGGATCGAAAAGATGTGCCGCAAGGGTGAGCTGCGCGTAGATGGCAGCCGGGCCAAGGCCTCGACCCGGCTGGAGGTCGGGCAGGTCGTCCGTGTGCCTCCGCTGCCGGATGCCGATCACAAACCGGCCGAGGTGAAGCGCAGCGTGTCCGAGGCGGATGCGAAGATGATCCAGTCCTGCGTGATCTATCGCGACGATCACGTCTTGGCGCTGAACAAGCCGCACGGCCTGCCGGTGCAGGGCGGCAGCGGCCAGACCCGTCACGTCGACAGCCTGTCTGAGGCTTTGCGCTTTGGCTATGATGAAAACCCGCGGTTGGTCCATCGGCTCGACAAAGACACTTCGGGCGTTTTGCTGATGGCGCGCACGCGCGAGGCCGCCAAGGGGCTGACTGCTGCCTTCCGCCACCGCGATACACGCAAGATCTATTGGGCGTTGGTTGCCGGTGTGCCGACGCCCTATCTGGGCGAGATCAAGACCGGTCTGGTCAAGGCCTCTGGTCATGGCAAACAGGGCGAGGGCGAAAAGATGATCCCCGTCCATCTGGGCGACATCGACAGCACGCCGGGTGCGAAACGGGCACATACCCATTACGCGACGCTCTACCGTGTCGCGGGCCGCGCCGCTTGGGTCGCGATGGAGCCGATTACGGGCCGTACCCATCAGCTGCGCGCGCATATGGCCGCGATTGGCCATCCGATCATAGGCGACGGCAAATATGGTGGCTCGGGTCAGGAAAACCTCGGCGATGGCTGGGGCGCGCAATTGGGCGGGATCATCAGTAAAAAGCTGCACCTGCACGCACGGCGCTTGTCTTTCCAGCACCCGATGACCCGTAAACCGATCACGGTCGAGGCCCCTCTGCCCGAGCACATGAAGCACAGCTGGGATACGTTTGGCTGGACCGAAGACCTTGCCGCCGACGACCCCTTCGAGGAGCTGCAATGAGCGCACCCCTGCGTTTGGTCCTGTTCGATGTCGATGGCACGCTGGTCGACAGTCAGGGCAGTATCGTTCATTCGATGACGGCCAGTTTTCAGGCGGCCTCGGTCGAGGTGCCAAGCCGCGAGGCCATTCTGTCGATAGTCGGTCTGTCGTTGCCTTTGGCCATTGCACAGCTTGTGCCACAGCAGTCGACGACGGTTCAGGCGCAATTGGTTGAAGGGTACAAACAGGCCTATCACGCGCACCGGCTGGATCTTGGCGCGGCGAGTTCCCCCCTTTATCCCGGCGCGCGCGACGCGATTGAAGCCCTGCATGCAGTGCCCGAGATTCTTCTGGGCGTCGCCACAGGCAAATCGCAACGCGGTCTGGATGCGCTGATCGAAGCGCATGGGTTGGAGCGCTATTTCGTGACCCGGCAGGTGGCGGATCATCACCCCTCAAAACCTCATCCCTCGATGGTTCAGACTGCGTTGGCGGAAACCGGTGTTGAGGCTGCGCATGCGGTCATGATCGGGGATACCAGCTTTGACATGGACATGGCCGCCGCTGCAGGCGTCACCGGGATCGGGGTGTCGTGGGGGTACCATGACACTGCTGCGCTAAGTGCGGCCTCGTGTGTGATTGAAACATTCGACCAGCTGCCGGATGCGCTGGCCACTCTTTGGAAGTGAAGACATGAGCGACTGGAAACCGAAACGCTTTTGGACAAACAGCACTGCGGTCGAGGTCGAGGACGGCTACACGGTCGAACTGGATAGCCGCCGGGTCAAAACGCCAGCCAAGGCGGCATTGATTCTGCCGACCAAAGCGATGGCTGAAGCCGTTGCCGCTGAATGGGATGCGCAAGACAAAGAGGTGGACCCGACCACCATGCCCTTCACCCGCTCGGCCAATGCGGCGATCGACAAGGTACGCATCCAGCACGGCGAAGTGGCGGATATGCTGGCGGACTATGGCGACTCCGATCTGTTGTGCTATCGCGCCACCCATCCTCAGGAACTGCAAGAGCGTCAGGCCGCAGACTGGGATCCCGCGCTGGACTGGGCCGCCGAGACCCTGCAGGCCCGACTGATTCCCGTGGCGGGGGTTCTGCACCAGCCCCAATCGGCTGAGGCTTTGGCGCAGTTGCGTCAGCGGGTCCATACGTTGGATGCGTTTCAGTTGGCGGCCTTCCACGATCTGGTCAGCTTGTCTGGTTCGTTGATTCTGGGATTTGCGGCGGCACAGGATTGGCGCGAACCGGACGAGATATGGCGCATTTCGCGACTTGATGAGAACTGGCAGATCGAACAATGGGGCCACGATGACGAAGCCCATGCCGTTGCGGAAACAAAGAAAGCCGCGTTTTTGCACGCCAAGACCTTCTTCGATCTCTCTGTTTGATCCTTCCAACGTTGGTTTTTTTACGCATCTGCCTAATCCAGAGGCGGAGACCCATCGTTTTCCCTGATCCGACCCTTGACGTTTGTTTATGAATGCGACCAAACTCAAGCCCACTAAAGGGGAGACACCTTTGGGGTAACCTTTCCGGCATCCACTTGCCGGGCAGAGCCGCCCTTACCGGGGCGGAAAATCAGGAAGAGGTAAAAATGAAAAAATCCGTAATCTTGGGCGCGGCAACAGTGGCCGGTCTGGCCGCAGGTGCTGCCGCGGCGGGAACTGTAGACGACGTCAAGGCGCGCGGCACTCTGAACTGTGGTGTGACCACCGGTCTGGTTGGCTTCGCTGCACCTGACGCGAATGGCGAATGGAAAGGCTTCGACGTATCGCTGTGCCGTGCCGTTGCCGCCGCTGTTCTGGGTGACGCAAACGCAGTTGAATTCGTTCCGACCACCGGCAAGACGCGCTTCACCGCTCTGGCCTCGGGCGAGATCGACATGCTGGCCCGTAACACCACATGGACCTTCAGCCGCGACGTCGACCTGAAGTTCGAGTTCACCGGCGTGAACTACTATGACGGTCAGGGCTTCATGGTTCCCAAGGCGCTGGGCGTAAGCTCGGCCAAAGAACTGGACGGCGCAACCGTCTGCATCCAGACCGGCACCACCACCGAGCTGAACCTGGCCGATTTCTTCCGTGCCAACAACATCAGCTACGAGCCGGTTCCGATCGAAACCAACGCCGAAGCGCAGCAGCAGTACCTGGCTGGCGCATGTGACGTTTACACCACCGACGCTTCGGGCCTGGCCGCAACCCGCGCCACGTTCGAAAACCCTGGTGACCACGTCCTGCTGCCCGAAATCATCTCGAAAGAGCCGCTGGGCCCGCTGGTCCGTCACGGCGATCACGAGTGGGGCGATGTTGTCCGCTGGACCCTGAACGCTCTGGTTTCGGCTGAAGAGCTGGGCGTGACCTCGGCGAACATCGACGAGCTGGCAGCTGGCACCGACAACCCGGAAGTCAACCGTCTGCTGGGCACCGAAGGTACCCTGGGCGAGATGCTGGGTCTGGACGCACAGTGGGCCATGCGCGCCATCAAGGCGGACGGCAACTATGGTGAAGTGTTTGCCAAGAACATCGGTGAAGAAACTCCGATCGGTCTGGCACGCGGCCTGAACGCTCAGTGGACCGAAGGCGGCCTGCTGTACTCGCCGCCTTTCCGCTAAGACATCCACGGAGAAGGGCGCAGGACATCCTGCGCCCTTTTTCACTAAAGCTTACGCGAACGGACGCAGAGCGGGGACAACCTCGCCACAAAAACAAAGTCCGCTAGCTACGGGGATTCCAAAATATGTCGACTATGACTGACCCGCCGAAAGCTGATTTTCGGCTGTCGATGCTCATAAACGATACCCGCTACAGATCGCTGACTTTTCAGGTGATCGCGGCTATCGCTATTGCGCTATCCATTTGGTATCTGGGCAACAACCTGATCCAGAACCTTCGGGCCGCCGGCCTGAACATATCCTACACATTCCTCGGCGATTCCGCCGGGTACGACATCAACCAACGTCTGATCGAATATGACAGCCAGTCCTCGCATGGGCGGGCTGCAGTTGTGGGGCTACTGAACACACTGCTTGTGGCGTTTCTTGCCTGTATCACCGCCACGATATTCGGTGTGATCGCCGGGGTTCTGCGGCTCTCAAACAACTGGCTCGTCTCAAAGCTGATGGCGGTCTATGTCGAGATCTTCCGCAATATTCCGGTTCTGATCTGGATCATCATCATCTTCACGATCATGACGGCCGTTCTGCCGGGCCCGCGGGCGTTCCGCGGTGACAACCCGACCTCGAGCATGCTGTTTGATGCTTTCGCTTTCACAAACCGTGGGGTCTACATCCCCCGTCCGGAATTCGCGCATGGTCTGTTCAGTGCAACCATTCTGAACTGGCTTCTGGTGATTGCCGGTCTGGTCGGATCATGGTTCGCCTCGCGCGAGATCGAAAAGCGGGCGACCAAGAAGCAAGAAGAGACCGGTGAACGCCCCAGAACGCTGCTGGTGAAACTGGGCGTCTGGCTGGTGCCGTTTGCGTTGCTGATGGTTCTGATGGGCCTGACCTGGGACATTCCCGCGCTGAAGGGCTTTAACTTCAGTGGAGGTATCAAGGTCGGTGGTCCTCTGATCGCTTTGTGGTTCGCGTTGTCGATCTACACCGGGGCCTTCATCGCGGAAAACGTGCGGGCCGGTATTCAGGCGATTTCGAAAGGTCAGACCGAGGCTGCGGCCGCGCTGGGTCTGCGTCAGGGTCGGATCATGAATCTGGTCATCCTGCCGCAAGCGCTGCGGGTAATTATTCCGCCGCTGATTTCGCAGTATCTCAACATCACCAAAAACTCGTCTCTGGCGATTGCCGTGGGCTACGCGGATATCACCGCGACGCTGGGCGGTATCACCCTGAACCAGACCGGTCGTGCGATCGAATGTGTTCTGCTGCTGATGCTGTTCTACCTCACCGCCTCGCTGGTGATCTCGATGGTGATGAACGTCTACAACGCATCCGTCAAGTTGAAGGAGCGCTGAGCCATGGCCGATCAAACAACCAATCCGATCGCTTTCGTGGCCGAAGGTACCATCCCTCCCTCTCCGCCCCCGGCGAATGAGACGGGTGTGGTCAAATGGCTGCGCGAGAATCTGTTCTCGGGCGTTACCAACACCATCCTGACGGTTCTGTCGCTGATCCTAATCTACATCCTTCTGAAGAATACACTGCCGTGGATTCTGAACGGGGTGTGGAACGCGAACTCACTAGCCGAGTGTCGTGAGATTCTCGGTGGCAAGACAGGCGCGTGTTTCGCGGTTCTGACCGAACGCTGGCCTCAGCTGATCTACGGCTTCAAATACCCGGTTGACGCTTACTGGCGCCCCAACCTGGCATTTGTGCTGATGTTGGTGGCCTTTGCGCCGGTGCTGTTCTTCGACCTGCCGCGCAAGATGCTGATCTTCACGGCGCTCTACCCGTTCATTGCGTTCTGGCTGATCTGGGGCGGTACCATTCTGGTCCCGCTTGTGGCTCTGCTGGGTTGCGTCGCGGGCGGTGCCGTGTTCCAGAAATTCGGCAAGAACAGCTTTGCGGCAGGCTTCTTCGGGGCAATCGTTGTGGCGCTTGTCGTTTGGAATGTCGGCGGAGCGCTGATACCGGAAGGTGCTTCTGAAGACGCGATGCTTACAGCTGTTCCCAGCCGTGATCTTGGTGGCTTCATGCTGAATATGATGCTGGGTGTCACCTGTGTGTCGCTGTCGGTTCCACTGGGCATCGCCCTGGCACTGGGCCGCCAGTCCGACATGCCGCTGATCAAGTGGGTGAGCGTTATCTTCATCGAATTCATCCGTGGCGTGCCTCTGATCACGCTGCTGTTCGTGGCTTCGGTGATGCTGGCCTACTTCTTCCCGCCTGACAGCACGGTCGACCTGTTCCTGCGCGTTGTGATCATGATCACCATGTTCTCAGCCGCCTATATCGCCGAGGTGATCCGCGGCGGTCTGGCAGCGCTTCCACGTGGACAGTATGAAGCGGCAGACAGCCTTGGTCTGGATTACCCGCAGGCGATGCGTCTGATCATCCTGCCGCAGGCTCTGAAGATCTCGATCCCTGGTATCGTGAACGTGGCCGTTGGCCTGTTCAAGGACACCACACTGGTTTCGGTCATTTCGATGTTCGATCTGGTGGGCATGATCCGGGGCCCCATCCTGGCGTCAACCGAATGGAACGGCGTCTATTGGGAGCTTCTGGGCTTTGCCGCGCTTCTGTTCTTCGTCGTCTGCTACGGCATCTCTCAATATTCTCAGTGGCTCGAGCGTCGCCTTGCCACCGATCATCACTAAGGAGTTCAACACATGTCTGAACTTGCAATTGACCGCGAAATCGACCGCTCGAAGATGCAGGTGAGCGACGAGGTCGCCATCGACATCAACGGAATGAACAAGTGGTACGGTTCGTTTCACGTGCTGCGCGACATTAATCTGACCGTCAACCAAGGCGAGCGGATTGTTATCGCGGGCCCGTCCGGCTCGGGTAAATCCACCCTGATCCGCTGCCTGAACGCGTTGGAAGAACACCAGCAGGGCAAGATCGTGGTGGATGGGATCGAACTGTCGAATGACCTGAAGAACATCGACAAGATCCGGTCCGAGGTTGGTATGGTGTTTCAGCACTTCAACCTGTTCCCGCATTTGACCATTCTGGAGAACTGCACGCTGGCCCCGATCTGGGTGCGCAAAACGCCTAAGAAAGAGGCCGAAGAGCGCGCGATGCATTTCCTTGAGAAGGTGAAAATCCCCGATCAGGCGCTGAAGTACCCAGGTCAGCTGTCCGGTGGTCAGCAACAGCGTGTGGCGATTGCCCGCTCGCTTTGCATGATGCCGCGGATCATGTTGTTCGATGAACCGACATCGGCGCTGGACCCCGAGATGATCAAAGAGGTGCTCGACACCATGATCGAACTGGCCGAGGAGGGCATGACCATGCTCTGTGTGACCCACGAGATGGGCTTTGCCCGTCAGGTCGCCAACCGCGTGATCTTTATGGATGCCGGCCAGATCGTCGAGCAGAACGAACCGGAAGAGTTCTTCAACAACCCCAAGAGCGAACGCACCAAGCTGTTCCTCAGCCAGATCCTCGGACACTGATCGAGATTACATCAAAGGAAAGGCGGGGTTTGCCCCGCCTTTTTTCATTTCAGAAGCTCGCGCGGGATCGCGAAGCCCAAGACCTTACCGCTGTGCTTCTGGATGTCGGACCACTTGTCGATCTCAAACTGGATCACCGTTGTGGCGCAGGTCGGGTAGTCGTGGAACCGAGCGTGCTCAGGCGCGGTTTCGACAAGCTGAGCCGCGAATTGGGCAATCCCGGGGTTGTGACCCAGCATCATCACGGTTCGGCCTGTTGCCGTCTTTAACTCAGCCAGCATCGCATCCGGCCCCGCCAGATAGAGGTCATAGGCGTAGTAGGCGTTTTCAGCATTCAGACCCATGCGGTCCCAGGTTTCACGCGTTCGGACCGAGTTCGAGCTCAGAAGCTCATCCGGGACCCAGCCGTTTCGTTTTAGCCAAGATCCAATCGCCGGGGCTGAGGCGCGCCCACGTTTGTTCAGTGGTCGTTCATGATCACTGAGGTTGGGGTCATCCCAGCTGGACTTGGCATGGCGGGTCAGGATCAGAGTGTGTGTCATGACGGATGAAAGGCCCTCATATGATGTGCGGATTGGTCCGGGTCTCGGCCTGAGCGGGCGCTGACAGGGCAGGAGAGGCGCGCGAGGCATCCTCCGGTCATGCAGACCTGCCCCTCGGGCGTGGCAAGGTGAGTGTGGCAGGCGTCGACATTGTAGAAGCTTTGATCATTCAACGCGCCTACCGGGCAAGTCTGTGTGCAAGGCGCTGCGCATGAGGTGCATGGCGAAGGGGCGTTTGCCAGGGGTATTGGGAATTCATCGGCGAAATGAAGCGCGCCGCGCAACGAGATCATCATGCCCATCTGGTCATGTACCAGCGCGCCCACCGGGCTGCTGAAGGTCCGCCCTGATTTCAACGCCCAGTCGATGAATGGCGCGTAAGGAGGGCCGCCAAAGGGAAAATGCGCCTCGGCACCCAAGTCCTGTGCCAATTGCCCAACCACACGGAGCGACCAACGATCTACCGGGTCTTTGCCCTGCCATTCCGGCGCGGCTTTCAACTGGGGCCAGAACTCGGGCCCTGCGCCCAAAAGGATCAGCGTTCCGCCATCCAGTTGTTTCGCTTGAACCTGACGCGGGTGTAGCGCGCCCATGACGATCAGCCCAACCCGCTGCGCTGCGTGTTCGACACGGTCATAAACGTTGTGAGAGGAGGCGGGCTGTTGGGTCATATCTCCTCCGGTTTGGAATTAGTCGGGGCGTATCAACGACCCGGCGCCGTGTTCGGTGAACAGCTCCAGCAGGACCGCGTTGGGCGCGCGACCGTCCAGAATGACCACCGCGCGCACTCCACTATGCAGCGCATCCAGCGCGGTTTCGGTCTTTGGGATCATACCACCGGCGATAGTCCCTTCCAGAGTCATTTCGCGAATCTGGCCAGCCTTCAGCTCAGTCACCACGTCGCCAGCAGCGTTCTTTACGCCCGAGACATCCGTCAGCAGCAGCAGGCGATCCGCTTTCAGCGCCGAGGCGATAGCCCCCGCAGCGGTGTCGCCGTTGACGTTAAAGGTCTCTCCCTCGGTGCCCGCGCCAAGTGGTGCGATGACCGGGATCACGTCATGCGAGAACAGGTCGTGCAGAACCTTGGGGTCCATCTTCGACGGAGACCCCACAAAGCCCAGCGAAGGATCGGTCTGTTCGCAGGTCATCAGGTTGGCGTCCTTTCCCGACAGGCCCACAGCGGTGCCGCCCTGACGGTTGATCGCCTGCACGATCCGCTTGTTCACGAGGCCGGACAGGACCATCTCGACCACTTCGACCGTCGCTTTGTCGGTGACGCGCTTGCCGCCCACAAACTCGGACTGGATGTCCAGCTGTTTGAGCATCGCGTTGATCATCGGTCCGCCGCCATGCACGATCACCGGGTTCACACCGACCTGCCGCATTAGCACGACGTCGCGGGCAAAGCTGTCCATGGCCTCGTCGCTGCCCATGGCGTGGCCACCCAGCTTGATGACGACAATCGCGCCATCGTAGCGCTGCAAATAGGGCAAAGCGCTGTTAAGGGTTGCAGCGGTGGCGATCCAGTCCCGGTTCATGTCTCGTGTCTTCATGGCTGTCAGTCCTCTGATCCACCCTGTTAGGGCGTTTGGACCGGGCTGCCAAGACCATACCGCTGCAAATGCAGGCTATGGGGCCGCGCCGGGTTGGCGCGACCCCTGTTCAGATCAGCTCATCGCGCGTTTCATCGCGGGAATATTGCTGAGGATCAGCAGGTCGAAGGCCAGTACACCCAACAGGGTCAGCCCTACCAGCGGGAAAGCCATAGCTGTGAACAACCCGATCAGGACCGCGCCCTTCCACAGCGGCAATTCCGCAGGCATCGGTGGAGCCGCCAGACGACGCGCCTTTTGCGGGCGGCGTTTGACCCACATCACCACGCCCGAGACGCAGACGAAGATCACCGATAGGCAGAACACCACGTTGAGAATGAAGTTCCACGTGCCCATCAACCCCATATGGAATGGGATCCCAACGGCCATGGATTTGCCCATCAGCGAATAGTCCTCATACCGGACATCGGCCAAGATTTTGCCGGTGTACTGGTCGACATGGACAGTTCGGTCGTTTACCGGATCGGTCGAGTCGCTACTCATGCTGTCGCGGTTGAGCGTCCAGACGCCATCTTCGCTGCCCGGATAGGCCACGCGGAATCGTCCGCTCATATCCAATGCCGTCCCCAAAGCGACTATCGCGTCGATATTGACTACAGTGCCCTCTGGCACGCCCTCTATGCCGGCGTCAGAGCCGGAGGCAGGCATGGGTGTTTGCTCTAGCGCCCACGGCACATCGTTCTGATGACCGTGGTTCATGCTGGCGTGGGTTTCATCCGACAAGGGTACGTTGTCCCACTTCTCGGCTGGGAAGCTGCTCCAAGGTTGAACGATCATACCGCCCCAAACCCCGGCCCAGGACAGGCCCGAGACTAGGAAGACGATCAGCAAGAGCGACATCCAGAAGCCGACCACTGCGTGCAGTGACTTCCACAACGCGCGCCCTCGTGCCTTGAGGTTGGGCACAAGACCCGCCATCGCATTGCCGCGTGGCCACCACAGATAAAGGCCGGTGAACACCAGAACGAGGCTCAGGCCTGCCGCAATTTCAAGGATGCGGTCGCCAGTGGTACCGATGAGAAGGGTCGAGTGGATATTGTCCGCCAGATCATACCATCCGGCACGGCGATCCCAGATTTCCAGAACCTGACCAGCGTAGGGGTCAACCGCGACCAAGCGTTGGCCTGCATCGGTTTTGATACGGAAGACGGTCGCCAGATCCTCGGCCTTGGGGCCGATCCATTCGACGACCTGCCCGGGAACCTCGGCCAAAGCGACTTCGGCCTGTTGCGAGACGGGCAGGGCTTTGCCTTCGACCGTGACGGCGATTTTCTCGCCATCGCGCCCGTCAAACTGGGTTATGAACATCATCATCAAACCGGTGACGGCGAGGATGATCAGAAACGGGATTACGAAAATCCCGGCGTAAAAGTGCCACCGCCACGCGGCGAAGTAGAATTTTTGCGCAGCTGTATTCTGCATCGGGGCCGTGCCCGAAGTTTGGCTATCCATTGCCATTGTTAATCTCCATATACAGACATCCCTCGCGGGCAGGTGCGCGCAGGGTCAAAACAAGGTTTCGCTGTTTCAGGAGAAGCGAGGTGGCCCCCGCGCATCGTAGCGGGCGTAGAACCCCGCACTGCGATGGGTGAAATCGGAATGAGCCCAGCGCGGCTGCAATTGGAAATCCGCTGGAATTATCAACTCAAACCCGGGCAAATTGGCATCCGCAGTGAGCCCCGCAAAAGGGCACATGGAGCGTGTGTCATGCTCATCATGGATTGGATCGTCCGGGTCCAGATCGACCCATTGTTCGACCGTTCCCTCTCCGGTGCAAAGTACCAGTAGGATCTTGCCGTCATTGGCTTGCGCCGGCATCCAGCCCTGTGGAATTGCACTGGTCGTGAGCAGTGCAAGCAGGGTCAGGACACCAAAGACGCGCAGGATCAGGATCATTCCAGGTGGGCGATGATCGAGCGGAGCGTCGGAACCCCATCCCCTTTTTCCGAGGATGTCAGAACGATCTCAGGGTAAGCGGCGGGGTGTTTGGATAGGGCTGTACGCACTTGGTTCAGCACTTTCTCGCGGTCGTTGGCTTTCACTTTGTCGGCCTTGGTCATGACGCATTGAAAAGTCACGGCGCTGGTGTCCAGCAGCTTCATGATCTCGTCATCCACAGGCTTCACCCCATGGCGTGAGTCGATCAGAACAAAGGCCCGACGTAGGGTTTGCCGCCCGCTGAGATACTGCTTCAACAGCCGCTGCCATTTCTCAACTACCTTGACCGGAGCATTGGCGTAACCATAGCCGGGCAGGTCCACCAGATACAGCTCAGGACCTTGGGTGAAAAAGTTGATCTCTTGCGTGCGGCCCGGTGTGTTTGAGGCACGTGCCAGACCTTTGGTACCGGTCAGCGCGTTGATCAGGCTGGATTTCCCCACGTTCGAACGTCCGGCAAAACAGACCTCAAGCCGGTCGGGGGCGGGCAGGCCGTTCATCGCGACGACGCCTTTGACGAACTCGGATTCACCTGCAAACAGCTTGCGCCCACGCTCCAGCGCGAACGCGTCAGGATCTTCAGCAAGAGGGAAGGGCAGGGTGTTCATAGCAGTTGAACCTTGTCGTCAATGCGGATTTCACCGCCTCGGATCACCTCGGCATAAACGCCGAAATCCTGATGGTCCCAACTGTTTAGGGCACCAAGTGTGTCTGCATCCCGCTCGCCCGTGTCGGGGTTGGCAGTGGTTGCCAGACAGCGCGTGATACGTTCGCGCACGTGGAACACGGCCTGTCCAATCTGAACTTCACGCCCGAGCCAGTCAAACTCCTCCCACAAGGGCAGGCCATTGAACCAGATATTGCCGCGCCAGCGGATAGGCGACAGCTCACGGCCCAGCTTCTGTTCTACCGCGCGGTGGCTGGCCATGTTGCACAGGCTGATCGAGGGGAAATCACTGTCGGTCATGCCCCGACCGGGCACACGCACGATCCGTGCGGAGGCGGCGCGATCCGCAGGCATCAGCGGTTTGACCCACTCCAGAAAGATGTCTTGCTGGGTATCAGGTGCAAAGCTCAGATCCGGACGATCAGGGTGGCGCAAGGTCACGCTATCGCCATGGGATTCAGCCGAGATCGCCATCAGCTTGGGCGCCTTCGCGCCGCGGCTGAAATTTACGCAGGGTGCCCATTCCGAGCCGTCGGTCCTGGCCGCCTCATGCGCAACGGCCCAAACACGATCCCCGGGCATGGTCTGCCCGGGGAGTACAGTGACCTCGGTTAGGGCTTCACGCCCATGGCTCTTGATCGGGTGCCGCCAGATGGCTAAGACCTGCCCGTTCATTTGCCGTCCGTTTTCGGCGTGCGCTTGAAGCCGGATTTGATGTTGCCGAACACGTCCGGCTTATACCCTTGGCTGCGCATGATCAGATACTGCTGGGTGAAGGTGATGGTGTTGTTGGCAATCCAGTAAACCACCAGACCGCTGGCAAACCCGCCCAGCATGAACATGAAGACCCAGGGCATCCAGGCAAAGATCATCGCCTGTGTCGGATCGGTTGGTGCCGGGTTCAGCTTTTGCTGCAGCCACATCGAGATACCTAGCAGCAGGGGCAGGATCCCGATAAAGATTAGCGCGAGGAAGCTTTCGGGCGCGGGTGCGGCCCAGGGCAACAAGCCAAACAAGTTGTAGATCGAGGTCGGGTCCGGCGCGCTGAGGTCCTGGAATGGACCAAACCACGGGGCCTGACGCAGTTCGATGGTGACGAAAATCACCTTATACAGAGAGAAGAAGATCGGGATCTGCATCAGGATCGGCAAACAGCCCGCGGCGGGGTTTACCTTTTCCTTCTTGTACAGCTCCATCATGCCCTGCTGCATCTTCTGGCGGTCGTCGCCCGCAGCCTCTTTCAAGGCTTCCATCTGCGGCTGAAGCTCCTTCATCTTCGCCATCGAGACGTAGGATTTGAACGCCAGTGGGAACAGGATCGCCTTGATGATCAGCGTCAGGCCGATGATGGACCAACCCATGTTGCCGATCAGAAGGTTGATGTTGTGCAGCAGCCAGAAGATCGGTTTTGTCAGGAAGAAGAACCAACCCCAGTCGATGCTGTCGATGAATTTCTGAACACCCTCGGATTGGTATTCCCGAATGGCTTCCCATTCCTTCGCACCCGCGAACAGGCGGGTGCTGACCTCTTCCGTTGCACCCGGAGCCACTGTCAGGGTCGGAAGCACTGTTTCGGTCTGATAGATTTTGCGGCGAGAATCGTATTTTGCGGCTGCTTTGAAGGCCGATCCGGGCTCGGGGATCAGTGTTGTCATCCAGTAGTGATCGGTGAACCCGATCCAACCGTCTTCTTTGACCTGATAGACCTCGGCCTGCGCGCGTTCGTTCGGGTCGATGTCGAAGTCACGGACATCGCCATAGTCGACCTCGGTCAAGGTTCCGTCGGCCATGCCGATCACGCCTTCATGCAGGATGAAGAAGTTCTTGAGGCCCGGCAGATCGCCGTCTTCGCCAATGCCATGGCGGGCCAGAATGCCGTAAGGGGCCATGCTAACCTCGGCGCCGGTGGCGTTTTCGACGGATTGGGTCACCGAGAACATGTAGTTTTCGTCCACCGAGACTGTGCGGCGGAAGGTCAGGCCGTTTCCGTTGTCCCACGCCAGTGTGATGGGGGTGTCTACGCCCAATGTCTCGCCCTGCTCAAGCGTCCAAAGGGTGTTAGGGCCGGGAACATCCGTGCCGCTCACGCCGGATCCGGGGGCCCAGCCATAGAGGGCGTAATAGGCCGAGTCCGACCCGACCGGGGCCAGAAGTTCGACGATCGGTGCGTCTTCCTCAAGCGAGACTTTGTAATCCTTCAGGAACAGCTCATCAATGCGGCCGCCCGACAGCGACAGGCTGCCTTTCAGACGGGGCGTATCAATCGCAACGCGCGGCGCTTGCTCTTCGGGCTGAGCCTCCTCCGCGGTCGCGGTCGCCTCGCCAACCGTTCCGGTGCCGCTTGCGCTGGGCGTTTGAATCTCTGACCCT
Organism: Ruegeria sp. CL3; assembly: GCF_056536505.1. Taxonomy (NCBI): domain Bacteria; kingdom Pseudomonadati; phylum Pseudomonadota; class Alphaproteobacteria; order Rhodobacterales; family Roseobacteraceae; genus Ruegeria; species Ruegeria sp. CL3. Next base: position 39,746 of record NZ_JBQFPT010000016.1, read on the forward strand.
TCGGTTGCTGCAATCTCGGTCTGTTCCGTTCCGGGCGTGGGTTCCGGCGGAGGGAACAACACGAACCAGACCAGGATCACGAGAAAGCTGAGCGCGGTTGCAAGGATGAGATTCTTGTTCTGATCGTCCATCTGGGACAGCCACCTTGAGCAGTGAAAGACACCCGCAGGGTTCAATAGAGTGCAGGCCCAAAGGTCAAGCGGAATCGGCCGTAAATTCGTCGCGCCGTGGCATTCCAGGCCACTCTTTCACGGAATTCAGCCGGTTTGGCGTCCGATTTTCGGAACCCCGTTCATCCTGCCGTTGTGCGCGGCCATCCAGTCCAATGTCTTTTCGAACGGCATTGGCTTGCCAATACCAAAGCCCTGCACGTGATCACATCCAAGCTGGGCCATTATGGCATGTTCCCCTGGTGTCTCGACCCCTTCCGCCAGCGTCTCGAGGTTCAAACGTTCTGCCATGGTCAGGATGGCGCTGGCCATCTGTTGCTGACTGGGGTCTTGATCGGATTTGGCAACGAATGAGCGGTCGATCTTGATCCGCGTGACGTTGAACCGCTTGATCGACGCGATTGAGGCATGGCCGGTGCCGAAATCATCCAAATCAATACAACACCCCAAAGCCGCAAGGCCGGTGACATTGCGGGTGATCACGTCGTCGGGGCGGCGGGAAAAGACGGTCTCTAACACTTCGACGGTCAGCCTGTCGGGGGTCAGGTCGAATTGATCAAGCTCCCATTCGAGGCGGTCGATCAAACTAGGTCCGCGCAGCTCATCCGAGGAGAAGTTGACGCCCATACGTGGCACAATAACGCCCGCCCTGTCCCAGGACCGCATGGCGGTGAAGGCGTGGTTCCGGACGGCCTGACCCAAACGCTCCATCAAATCGGCTTGTTCGGCGAAGGGCAGGAAGACTTGAGGGCTCAGTACACCTTTCTGCGGATGTTCCCACCGGGCCAGCGCCTCAAAACCCGTAACGCGGCCGGTATCCGTGGATACCTGTGGTTGGAACCACGGGCGGATATCGCCATGATCCAGTGCCGCCTCGAACTCCTTGCGCAGATTGCTTCGGACCAGTGACCTGCGCCGGGTCTCGGAGGAATAGGCCCGAATCGTCGAGGGCCCACTGCGCTGTGCCTCGGTCAGCGCATCGGCACTGGCGGCTTTCCAGTCCGAGACCGTATCGCCGGCAATTGTTTTGCTCATGCTGAACCCAATCGAACAGGTCAGGTAGAGGCCGATTCCATTGAGCATGATCGGCTCTTCTACCGCAGACTGGATGCGCCCTGACATCTGAATACAAGCCTCGAGATCCAACTGTTGCGACGGATGCAGCCCGATCATCAAACCATCGTCCCCGACCAACATCGCAATGTCATCGTCGCGGATCATCGAAAGAACCCGGCTAGAGAACTGCTGGTGGATGTGATCGGCGGCGGCCTGGCCGTGAATATCCACAACCTCGGGAAAGCCGTCGATTGCAATGGCGATGCAGGCTGTACCAGCCTCTTGCTGGTGCGCGATTTCAAGCTTTTCTGACAGGGCCAGATTGAACTGATCACTTAGCAGCACACCCCCGATTGCCTGCGCTGCATGCGTTTTCGCCTGACTGTCCACACTCCCTGCCACCGCGAACATCAACGGTACCCCAAGCGTCACACTGACAAGCACGCGTTCGCCGCCCAGCCAAAAAGCCCCAAGGCTGAGCGCTGGCAGAAAGGCCAGCGCAGATGGCCCGCTAAGGGCAGAGGTCACAGGACGGAGAAAACGGTCAAAATCAGGAAGTTTCCGCATAGCTATTCCAGGCCTTGGGCATCGAGCGCTCAAGGTGAATGGTAGGAGACCAGTCTGAGTTAGACGTTAACGCAACTGCGGAATTTCAGCAGAATTTTCGCCTTTTTTGCTGAAATCCAGGGAAAGCCCTGAAAAGTCGAACAATTTCGGGTCCAGCAAATGGGAAGGGCGGGCGTTGGTCAGGGCGCGGAACATGACCTGACGGCGACCGGGGCTGTTCTTTTCCCACTGATCGAGAATCTGTTTGACCTGCTGGCGCTGCAACCCATCCTGACTGCCACATAGATCGCAGGGAATGATCGGGTAATTCATCGCCTTGGCGAATTTCTCGCAATCGGCCTCGGCCACATGGGCTAATGGGCGGAACACAAACAGGTCGCCTTCCTCATTAACCAGTTTGGGCGGCATGGTTGCCAGACGCCCGCCGTGGAACAGGTTCATGAAGAAGGTTTCCAGAATGTCATCGCGGTGATGGCCCAGCACCACGGCCGAGCAGCCCTCTTCCCGCGCGATGCGATACAGGTTGCCCCGGCGCAGGCGCGAACACAGGGCGCAATACGTCCGGCCTTGGGGAACCTTGTCCATCACAACGGAATAGGTGTCCTGATACTCAATCCGGTGGGGAACGCCCATCCGCTCCAGAAACTCGGGCAGGACGGTGGCGGGAAAGCCGGGTTGCCCCTGATCCAGATTGCAGGCCAGCAAATCGACCGGCAGCAACCCGCGCCATTTCAGCTCATAGAGAACGGCAAGCAGGGTGTAGCTGTCCTTGCCACCCGACAGGCAGACCAGCCAGCGTGGCGGCTTACCGTCCTTGTCATGGGCGGAGGGGGCGATCATCCCGTACTGCTCGATCGCCTCACGGGTCTGGCGCACGATGCGTTTGCGCAGCTTCTTGAACTCGGTCGTCGAGGGCGCGCCCGCAAACAGAGGATGGATATCGTCGGCTTCATCAAACATGGGCCGTGATTACAGCGCAGGATGCGTACGGGCAAGGTGTCGTGAGCCCGGGCCAGTTTTTTGGGGGACGCCGCCGCCTGTGCTATGCTCCGCGGATTTATCGACGGAGTTTAAAATGGACTATTTCTTTACTGTCCGTGGACGCAGCGGCAATACCTATTCAAACAAACTGGGCAAGGCGCGCTATCTGGCGATACCGTCCAACGTAAAGACGCCGGCGCGCAAATATGAAATCCGAATCTCGGACTGGCTGGACAAGGTGCAGCAGGCCGCCGGGGCGACGGATCATGAAAAGGGCCACATCGTCTTTTTCGTGCATGGCTTCAACACCGAGCAGTTCGAGATGTTGGAACGCCACCGCAAAATCCGCAAAGGGCTTGAGGCCCATGGGTTCAAAGGTGTGATCGTCAGCTTTGACTGGCCAAGCGATGGATCCGTCTTGGGCTACAGCTCGGACAGGGCCGATGCGCGGCGCTCGGCGGATAAGCTGTTCAATAACGGGATCAGACGTCTGTCCAAAATGCAGACTCCTGATTGCCCCCACAATGTTCACGTTCTGGCGCATTCCATGGGAACCTTTCTGGTGCGTGAGGCTATGGACTACGCCGATGACGACCATGAGATCGCACAGCACAGCTGGACCACCAGTCAGATCGCCTTTGTCGCGGCGGATGTCTCGGCCAAGTCTTTCCGTGAGGGTAGCGCCAAGACCTCATCCCTGATGCGACGGTGTACGAGGCTGACCTGTTACTACAGTCCGTTTGATGAGGTTCTATCGATCTCTGAGGTCAAGCGCGTGGGCGTTTCGCGTAGGTTGGGGCGTGTGGGTATGCCTTCGGATCATCCTGAAAAGGCGGTTAACCTGTATTGCGGCAAGTTCTTCAATGACAATCGCGCGGATTACCCGGATGGGCCATCCGCCAGCCACAGCTGGTATTTCGACTCGCCCCGGTTCTATGAAGATTTGCACCACACTCTGCTTGGTAAGTTGGATCGTGAGGTTATCCCGACCCGAAGGTTCACGGACCGAGGGAATCTGGCGCTGGTCTAATCGGTGTCTGATTTCTCGGGCACGGGGTCATAACCCGTACCACCCAATGGGTGGCAGCGTCCGATTCTTCGGGCGGCCAGCCACGCGCCCTTGATCGCGCCGTGTTTCTCTAGCGCTTCCAGCGCATAGGCCGAGCATGTCGGCTGGTAGCGACAATTGAATCCGACCCACGGACTGAAAACCAACCGGTATGCGCGCACGGGTAGGGCGAATATGCGCGCCAGCAGTGTCATTTGCGAGGGGAGTGGATTTTGTGCAGCGCATAGCGCAGATCGGTGAGCATGGCGTCAAACGCCCGCCCGGCGGTGACCTCGGCGCGGCCGATCAGGACATAGTCCCAGCCCTCATGTCCCTGTATGGGCAATACGGCGCGGGCTGCTTCGCGTAGGCGGCGCTTGGCGCGGTTGCGGGCCACCGCATTGCCGACCTTTTTGGAGCACGTAAACCCGACGCGAATGCCCGTGCCTTCATCCGGCGTACGCTTGCGGGCCTGCACCATCATCGAGGATGTGCCTTGTCGACGCGCCCTTGCCGCTTTCAGGAATTCAGAACGATTCTTGAGAACGGTCAGAGGTTTGGGCGCGCAAACGGACGCCGCCGGGGGCTTGACCCTCGGTTGGTTGATACCATCCTCAGGGGCCTCCGGCGGCGTCATGTTCATAACCTGATCGGTGAGGCGGTTTACGCGCTCAGCGATTTGCGGCCGCGTGCACGGCGCGCGTTCAGGATTTTGCGGCCGGCTTTGGTGGCCATGCGCGCGCGGAAACCGTGGCGGCGTTTGCGAACCAGGTTCGAAGGCTGATAGGTGCGTTTCATCGCTCCGTCTCCAATCTATAGCGGTGGGTGCGGCGCGGATTCGCCTGGCCCGAGTGTTCGAAGCCCGTCCTCTACTGCCAAGCGGGGGGTAAGTCAAACCCCAAGGCACGGGTTTTCGCGCCTTTTGCAACAATTCTGTAAGCTGGCCGGTCAAAAGATTTCAGAATCCCGTTTTTTGCGCCCCGAACCCTCACATTCCCTACCGTAGAGTTCAAGGCCGCGTGAGGGGCCTGTTGCAGGACCACAGGGAAGCGCATGTTGGGGTCAGAATGAAACAACCAAAGCCGGACAGCCAGATGAGCGAAACGACCCAAGCACCGCGCAGCGGGTTTGCGCGCCATATTCCATTGCTTGTGATCCTGACCGTTGCCGCGGTGGGGTTCTTCACCCTTGGGGACTACCTGAGTTTTGAAACCCTGCGCGACAATCGTGAGGCCTTGTTGGCCTGGCGGGATGAGTATTACTGGGCTATGGCCGCAGCTTTTGTTGGGATCTATATCGTGATCGTGGCGTTTTCACTGCCCGGGGCCGCTGTCGCCTCGATGACCGGTGGTTTCCTGTTCGGCCTGTTCGCAGGCACCGCGTTCAACGTGTTCGCAGCCACCATCGGCGCATCCGCCATCTTTCTGGCCGCGCGCTGGGGCTTGGGTGAGTCGTTGACGGCGCGGCTGGAATCCTCGGAAGGGACCATCAAGAAACTCAAGGACGGCCTGCGCGAGAATGAAATCTCGGTCCTGTTCCTGCTGCGTCTTGTGCCCGTGGTTCCGTTCTTTGTGGCCAATCTGGTCCCGGCTCTGGTGGGCGTGAAGTTCCGCAACTTCCTGTTCACGACGGCGCTGGGCATCATTCCGGGCGGGATTGTCTACACCTGGATCGGCGTCGGCCTAGGCGGTGTCTTTGATCGCGGCGAAACGCCCGATGTTTCGCTGCTTTGGGAACCCTTTGTTATCGGTCCGATCATAGGCTTGTGCGTATTGGCCGCTCTGCCCATTCTGATCAAAGCCCTGCGCGGTAAAAAGGACGCCTGAATTCCATGAAAGAGCTGAAAACAGATATCCTGGTCATCGGCGCCGGGTCGGGCGGTTTGTCGGTTGCGGCAGGGGCGGCGCAGATGGGGGCCGAGGTGATCCTGCTGGAAGGCCACAAGATGGGCGGGGATTGCCTGAATTTCGGCTGTGTCCCTTCTAAGGCCCTGATCGCCAGTGGCAAGATGGCTTATGGGCAGGCCCATTCAGCGCCGTTTGGCGTGGCCGATGTTGTGCCGCAGGTGGACTATGCCGCCGCCAAGGATCACGTGCATGGTGTCATCGCTCAGATCGAGCCGATGGACAGTCAGGAGCGGTTCGAGGGCTTGGGTGTCAAGGTGATCCGCGAATTTGGCACCTTCCTGTCTGCGACACAGGTGCAGGCCGGTGAGAACGTGATCACTGCCCGGCGGGTTGTCATCGCCACCGGGTCTTCGCCGCTTGTGCCGCCGATCCCGGGGCTGGACTCGGTGCCGTTCTACACGAATGAAACCATCTTTGATCTGAAGGACAAGCCCGACCACCTGTTGATTATCGGCGGCGGCCCCATCGGGATGGAGATGGCGCAGGCCCATATTCGGCTGGGCTGCAAGGTCACCGTGATCGAAGGCGCAAAGGCGCTGGGCAAGGATGACTCCGAGGCCGCTGCCCTTGTTCTCGAGACCCTGCGGGCCGAAGGGGTCGATATTCAGGAGGAAGCCATGGTCGCGCAAATCCGAGGCTCGGCTGGCGCGATTGAAGTCGTCACCCAGAACGGAGACATCTTTGCCGGTACCCACCTTCTGATGGCGGCCGGACGCAAGGCAAATGTCGAACGTTTGAACCTTGAGGCCGCCGGGATCGACCGCACGCGCACTGGGATCAAGGTGGATGATGCCCTGCGCACGACCAACCGCAAGGTCTATGCCATCGGCGATGTGGCTGGAGGTCTGCAATTCACCCATGTGGCGGGGTATCATGCGGGTATCATCATCCGCTCGGCCCTGTTTGGCTTGCCGTCAAAGGCCAAGACAGCTCACATCCCTTGGGCTACCTATACGGACCCAGAACTGGCTCAGGTCGGTCTGACCGAAGCGCAGGCCCGTGAACAGCATGGCGACGCGATGGGGGTCGCCCGGTTCGACTACCACCACAATGACCGTGCCATTTCCGAGCGTAAGACAAAAGGGTTCATCAAGGTCATGGTCGTGAAGGGTCGCCCCGTGGGCGCGACAATCGTCGGTCATCAGGCCGGAGAGCTGATTAACTTGTGGTCCCTTGCGCTGGCCAATAACCTCAAGATGGGGCAGATCGCCGCGATGGTTTCGCCCTATCCGACGATCGGAGAGCTTAACAAACGTGTGGCGGGGGCTTATTTCTCGCCAAGGCTGTTTGAGAATCAGACGGTTAAACGCGTGGTCAGGTTCGTGCAACGCTGGATCCCCTGACCGGAAGAGGAGCGCCAATTGAACTCGCTGTCCGGCCGATTTCTGATCCTGACGACGGTCTTCGTGATGTTGGCCGAAGTCCTGATCTTTGTGCCGTCCATCGCGCGTTTCCGAGAAGACTTCCTGCTGAACCGGCTGGAACGCGCGCAGATTGCGTCTTTGGCGCTGCTGGCCGATGATATGCTCGCTGACGATCTCGAGGCCGAGCTACTGGCAAATGCGGGTGTCTATAACGTCGTCCTGCGGCGCGATGAGGTGCGGCAGCTGATGCTGTCTTCACCCATCCCGGAGCGGATCACCAACACCTATGACCTGCGCGATGCGGGCCCGTGGATCCTGATCCGCGATGCGATGACCCGTATTTTCACCACCGAGAATGAGGTCATCCGCGTGATCGGTGAGCCGGTCAAAGGGGCCGGTCTGCTGATCGAGGTCACTATTGATAGCATGCCTTTGCGCATGGCGATGGTCGACTACGGGCTGCGCATTCTGGGGCTGTCCTTCGTTATTTCGATCATCACGGCCTTCTTCCTGTTTCTTGCGGTGCGCGTCGTGCTGGTGCGTCCGATCAAAAGCGTTGTCGGCTATATGCAACGCTATGCCAGCGCGCCCGAGGATGCGCGGGGCATTATCACTCCCAACTCCAAGGTTACCGAACTGCGTGAGGCGGAGGAGGCCTTGAAGATGTTGCAGACCGACCTGACGCAGGCGCTAAAACAGCGTGAGCGCCTGGCGCAACTGGGTGGTGCGGTGGCCAAAGTCAGCCATGATCTGCGCAATATTCTGACGTCAGCGCAACTGTTCACCGACCGGATCGAAGCCAGCGATGACCCCTTGGTCCGCCGCATGGCACCCAAGCTGGTCAACTCGATCACTCGCGCGGTTTCGCTGTGTGAAAGCACCCTTGCCTTCGGTCGGGCGGAAGAGCCTGCGCCGACCCTGACCATGGTGCGCGTCCGCGACATCGCCGAAGATGTTGCCGCCAGCGAGCAGTTGGCCGTTGCCGATGCCTGCGTCGAAATCGTGAACGAGGTGCCCGACGATCTGGTCGTGCGCGCAGACCCAGAGCAGCTCTTCCGCGTGATCATGAACCTTGTGCGCAATGCCCGGCAGGCTCTGGTCTCCTCAGGCAAACCCGGGCGCGTCACTGTCACCGGCTGCGCCATGGAGGCCAGCTGGTGCATCGAAATCCGCGATACCGGCCCCGGCCTGCCGCCCAAAGCCCGCGAGAATCTGTTCACGCCATTCCAAGGTGGCGTGCGCAAGGGCGGCTCGGGCCTCGGGCTTGCGATTTCACAGGAACTGGTGCGCGGACATGGTGGAGATCTTGTGCTGAAAGAGACCGGACCCACCGGTACAACCTTTGAAATAAGCCTCCCACGCGGCGATCTAACTTTTTGAAGATTTTTTGCAGAATCGGCTTGCACGTCTCCCGCACCGGGTCTAAACACCGCTTCACCAACGCGGACCGATAGCTCAGCTGGATAGAGTACTTGACTACGAATCAAGGGGTCGGGGGTTCGAATCCTCCTCGGTCCGCCATTTGGTGATTTTCTCAAACCTCAATGAGATACACTAGGTTGCTTAAACCTCTGTGTTTTATGGCTGTGGTCGCGTTGGCTGGTTTCGTTGGATTTTATCCGATCATACCCGTATACTTTCATTGAGTGGTATATTTTGTGGTATTTTCATGGCTGCGCTCAGCGGGAAGCTGACAAAGAAGCTGGTAGAGAATCTCGGTCCGGGTCGGCATGGCGACGGTTCTGGCCTGTACCTTGTTGTTGATCCATCGGGTGCGCGGCGCTGGATTGTGCGAGTAACGGTCAAAGGACAAAAGAACCGCAAGGGCGCTCCGCTGCGCACGGATTTCGGGTTGGGTGGCGCTGATGTTGTCACTCTGAATCAAGCCCGCGAAAGAGCTCTCGAGTATCGACGAATGGCAAAGTCAGGGCTGAACCCTCGTTTCAATGCCCAGCGCGAAATCCCAACTTTCGAGGAGCTCAGCCGACAGGTCCACATCGACCGCCTGCCAACATGGAGGAATGCCAAGCATGGGCAGCAATGGCTCAACACCTTGCGCGACTATGCGTTCCCAAAGATCGGACGCATGCCAGTCGACAGCATTGATCAGCCCGAAGTGTTGATGTGCCTGTCCCCGATCTGGACCGAGAAACATGAAACCGCAAAGCGACTGTCGCAACGGATCAAGACAGTGCTCGACGTGGCAAAGTCCAAGGGCTTCCGCTCGGGCGAGAACCCGGTGACCGCGATCCGCGAAGGCAAGGTGCTGCCCACCGTCAAAGCCAAGGTCCAGCACCATGACGCGATGCCGTGGCAGGAGGTGCCCGCGTTCTATGCCGAGTTGCAGACACGCTCGGCCATGGCCGCCAAGGCGTTGCAGTTCACTATTCTGACCGCCTGCCGAACCTCAGAGGTGCTGGAGATGAAATGGCCCGAGGTCGACGTCGATGCGCGTCTGTGGACCATCCCGGCGGAGCGCATGAAGGGCGGACAGGTCCATCGTGTGCCTCTCACCGACGAAATGCTGGCCATTCTGGAGCCCCTGCGCGCGCTGGCCTCGGATTATGTGTTTGAGGGGCAAAGGCGGCACCAGCCTTTGTCGAACATGTCCATGCTGATGCTGCTGCGCCGGATGCGGCAGGATGGCGTTACCGTGCATGGCTTCCGCAGTTCGTTTCGGGATTGGGCGGCAGAGGCGGCGAACGCGCCGCGCGAACTGGCGGAGGCGGCTTTGGCCCATCAGGTTGGGTCCGATGTGGAGCGGGCGTATGCACGGTCAGATTTGTTGGAGCGTCGGCGCTCTCTTCTTGCCGAATGGAATTCATTTGTTGGAGGATTTGATGGTTAGCAACAACGAAGATCCACTGTTCTACTGGAAACTGTGTGACGAATTGTCAGTAGTTGACGCTGCCATACTAATAATTGGTGAAAACCCATCTCAGCATGTCGAGCTATGGGATCAAGAGGACAACGTCAGAATCTATGATGAGCATGGCGTGCCAAAGACCAAACAGCGCCAAGACTACGATGATTTGAAGCCTGTACTAAAGGCTCTGAGAGCCGCGATTTTAGGAAACCGTCTTCGCGCGAAAATTAGCTACCCGGCCCGTGGAGTTAAAAACTACTCGCCAGATTTAAGCATAATGGGAGAGCCGGTCTATCATACTGTCAAACTAGAACTGGACCCATATCAAGAAGAGCGAGTTGAATTCGATCATTTGGTAAGTTGTCAATCGGGCGAAGGCCGCCTGCATATAGGTGGGCCAATTCAGGTGGCCAGGGGCGCCGATGAGTTGTGGGTTTTCAAAGAGCCGAATTGGGAGCAGACAACTGTCGAGGTAGACGACCTAAAACGCTGGCTCAATGGTCGAGGCATTCGACCGCGTTTCTTCTTTCCAAACTCTTCTACAGGGGGCTTGGACGACAAAACCGGACCCAGGTACTCACCTAAACTGGCCTGTGCTGTGGCAGCTTGGCAGGCTGTTTTGAAACAACAGAAAAATAAAAGCGTTAAAGAAAGCCTTGCGATGTGGGTGCAAGCAAACGGTGTGCAATTCGGACTTGGCGATGAAACCGGTTTGGTTCCGAAAAAGGCGGTGGACGAAATCTCAACTGTAGCGAATTGGAATACCAAGGGAGGGGCCACGCCAACCTACATAGAGGATGAAACCGAATTCCCCGAAGCCGTGGATAATTTTGATAGTGCGATCCAAGGCAACGAAGACGACGGTTCCGAGATTCCGTTCTGAGTGATACGGTTCTGGCAGTGGTGGTCAGGTTTAAATTATTGTAATTTTGTAAAAATTTACAATTTCAAAAAGCTTTCACAGCAAACTGCAGTGTTAACTCGTTGCAAGTTTTTCAAAGTTCGGCAGCTATTAGTGGGCCTGCCGGAAGGGCAAGTTAATGCCATCGCAACTGATCCAAGAGGATTTCAACGATGGCAAACGTCTTCAATGACGACCGGGTCTATTTCCCAGAAGACCCTGAAATGCAATTGCTGGGAAATCGCGAAAAGCTGGCTCAATGGCGCCACCGCATGTGTGGTCCGGCCTTTATCCGCATCGGTCGGCGGATCGCCTATCACGGTGCTGATCTGAACTCCTGGCTGGAAGCGCGGCGCACCGATCCCAACAACGAGGCTGCATAATGAAAAACCCCAACTCCAAGCGCGGAGATGGGGCTTTTCCAGTGACATCAACTGCCACCCTAGCAAGTCCGGTTGATGCCACAGGATGCCCCGCGCCGACAAGACAAAACGAGCGCCGGTACTACTGGTCGCCTTTGAGCCATTCGGTTGAACGGGTGATTGTACGGAAAGGACGGATCAAGCATGGCTGATATGTCCTTATCCAAGTCGATCAATGCCAGACACGACAGTGGGCCAGACACAGGCCCGCTTCCACGAACTGATCATCGCGAAACTGCTGAGAACTACAGCGGCGAACTCTTGCGCCATGGTGTCTACCGCATCGCCGTATGTCGGGACGGCGTCCAATGGCTGTTTCAACGCCAGAGACCCCAATTTCCAGCCGGGGGAGCGGCGTGGGACACGCTCGGGTACTGTGTGACCAAATTCGGCCTAACCCGGCTCGTCCGGGCGCATATCAACTGTGACATACCCGAACTGGATAGTTTGCACGAGCATTTCCCACGGAGGTGTCGCGATGAGTAGGCGGAGGTTTCCTGCGGGCAAACGATCAGATGAGGGGCAATACATCCCTCTGCCCTACGCCATGATCAAATCTCCGGCGTGGCGGGCCTTATCCGGACCAGCAGTGAAGCTCTGGCTGGAGATTCACACCCGCTTCAACGGCGGCAACAACGGCAAATTGTTTCTGTCGATGAACGAGGCGGCAGAAAATTTGGGGTTGGGCAAGGCCACGGTTCAGCGTGCCTTCAAAGATCTACAGAACAAAGGCTTCCTCGTGCTCGAGCAGGAAGGTGATTGGTACCATCGCCGGGCTCACGAGTGGCGGTTGACGACCAAGGCGACCCAGACCCGGTCTGGCAAGAAAGCCGCCACCAATGATTGGCGGTTCTGGCAGCCCAAAAAAACAAACCGCGGTTCTGAGACGGACCCGTCAGCATCCTCTGTGGTTCCGTTTGAGAACCCAAGGACCTCCCATGGTTCCAAATTAGAACCCGTCAGGCCGGTTTCTCGTCGGTCCTTCGGTTCTGAAACGGAACACTAATACTAACCACTCCCTGTTACGCGAGGCGGACATGAGCAAAGCACAAAAAGACAAAGGCAACGATCTGCAGAAAAAGGACTCCGAGCTTACCGAAGCGGAGACCAATGTGGTTGCCGATCTGAGAGAACGGAAGAGATCACGCGTCAGGGCGCCGGATATCAAGTTAGACTTCGATGAAGACGCACGCAGGCTCACACTTGGGCACAAGGGAAAAGACCCAAAAGCGGCTTGTGCCTTGGCGATGCATGAGCTCGGCACCGTTGATTATCGGTTCTTCGAAGGGGTCATGGATCAAGTAGCCATACTCGGACAACAGGACAGCTCTGTCTCCGAGACCGCATCGAACTTTGTGATGTCCGTTGTTGCCGGGGTCAGGCCCCAAGACGAGATCGAAGCCATGCTTGCGATCCAGATGGGCGCGATCCATCAGGCCACGATGATGATGGCGCGCCGCCTGAACCACGTGAAAACTCTCCCGCAGCAAGATTCTGCGGAACGGGCGCTCAACAAACTTGCACGGACCTTCACGAGCCAGGTTGAAACCCTGAAACGGTATCGCTCCAAGGCAGATCAGACTGTCCGCGTCGAACGCGTCGAGGTCAAAGAAGGTGGTCAGGCCATCGTAGGCAATATCCAAAACGGGGGGCGGGTAGATGGCAAAAAGTGACGACAACCTCATGGACCCCGCCAAAAGGCTCAGAGATGCGCCCAGATGCACTGCGACGGCCAAGTCCACAGGTCAGCGTTGTTGTGCTCCAGCTGTTAGAGGTTGGAGTGTCTGCCGAATGCATGGTGCCAAAGGTGGGCACGTTGCCGGTCCAAGTCATCCGACTTGGAAACACGGAGACAGATCGCGAAAGGCCGAAGAACTGCGCAAGATCATCAATGACCTAGTCCGCGCCGACAAAGAACTACAGAAATTGGTAAAACAGGGTGACTCAAAATCGAAATAGACTTGAGAAAACTATAGATACTGTGAAACCGGCCAACGATACGGTGTGATAGAGAGCTATGGGGAAAGTTAGTGGTAAGCGATTGCGATCATCTGCTGTTTTGGGCCGACGCACTTACTGTTTTCACCGCACACACTTACGATGTCTCGTGGGGTTGACCCGCCCACCCGTAAAAAGCGAGGGGTCTGCTTGCGAAAAACTGCGTAGGCAAAAAAACACTGACCATCCGCTTGTCTGAGCCACTAGAGACCTGCGAAAGGCGATTTAGACCAAGACAGGCTAAACTATATATTTGAATGTATCGCTAGCCTGCCGCTTGACTAATCCGTTCAATTGCTTCCTGTCATGACTGCACCAAATGAACCTGTCGCCTCGTAACCACCCCCATTGGTGATATCAAATGAGCCGATTAGGCCGCCTGGAACCAAGCCGTCACTATCGATTGGACTCATGGAATTGTGAACGAATTCGCCAGAAACCGTGGCAGAATGCGTACCGGCTACGTCGACTCCAATTCCTCCATATAGAAGACCACCAGCGCCAGCATTGAATGAAGTTGTATCCCCGGAGTAGAGCCTTTGGTCGAAGTCCATCTCAAAGCTACCTTGGTTATTGCGGAAATTGAAATTGTCGGTGTAAGTTCCCACGACCAAGCGTGAGGCACCATCGTCGACAACCGTTCCGACTGCATGTCCTTCATACATCGCGGTCGTCTTGGCCATCGTTAAGTTCGACATGTCGATACGATCACCTGCTGCGAATGCACCAGCATGAATGTGCGCCGTTCCGCCAGCCAAACTCTGGTCACCCATAAAAAAGCCCCATTGGGTGTGAACCGATGACTGAGGTGCCGGGATATTCACATTGGTAGTTGTCTGAAACTTGTTATCCAAGGCCTCAGCAATGTTGGAATTGCCTTCGGCAGATCCAATACCAACTTCGCCAGAGATCAAGGCCAAGTTGGTGTCATTGTTATCTGTTTCTCCTAGGTCGAAAGTCGTCGCACCAAATTCCAATCCGCTCACGTACGCCGATGAATTGAACTCGATTGGGCCTTCTGGCCCGTCGATCACCAATGGGAACGTGAAAGCCGTTTCACTGGGAGCACCGAATTGCATGTTGGAAGTGGAAACCGCGAGGGGCGCCACACCATCATACGGCAGCTTGAAACGGGTTCTTTCCACTGTTTGTCCGTCGGAGGATAGTGTTTCATACATTGCTGTTGCGAACCCGATTGTTCGATCGCTCAAAACAAAATTGCTTGGCGGCGGCCCGGGCAAGTTTCTAGTTCGCGAATAGGCGACACCAATTCTTTGTAGACCAAAAGTGTTTGTATCACCGTTCAATGCTGTTTCTGTGCCACCAGGAAGCTCAAAGCGCTGGTTCAGATTGCTAGGGTCGTTTTCGGCTGTGACCTGGTTGATGATAGTCCCAGAGTTCTCGAGCACGAAGTAACCGACAGGGCGAGCCGTTCCGTCAAGGTTTAGGTTTCCTCCGCCGACTGCAGAGCTTCTCGACTCACCGTTCGCTACCAAAGTGGAAGATCCGGCCCTAGACGTGCCAACCGTGTAGGCTACAATGTTACCCTCCACAACGCTTCCTTGTGTGTTTGGTCGAATGTTATGGTCCAGTTGTCCAATTGTGGCGGAAACAGTTGAGACTTGGCCCTCAGCAATGTTCTCCAGTCCTATGTCAGCATGAAGGATCGGATGCGAGATTTTGTCGTCACCCAGTCGCGGCCCATTGGCTTCGATTACTATGACCCCGCTATCACTTAGCTGATCGGGTGTGACGGGCCCAAGATCGGTCCATGTTTCTTCTCTAAGAAATGTGCGTGTGACTGGAGCTTTTCCTGGTCCAAGTACCTCAGTAACTGAACGAAGGCCATCTACGTCCCCGGCAACGAAGAAACGATTCGTTGTTCTTGGATAACTCAGATCAATGTCTCTCGACGCCAAGTAGTCCGTAAAATCCGGAGATCCCAAGTCCCCATGGGCAAGAGTAATTCTGTAAGGCGCGTCTTCTAGCGTGATAATTGCAGAGGGAATTACAATTGGGTCCCCACCGAGGGACGCTATACTGTTAGGGGGACGTGGATTGCTTTCGTCAAAGTCAACAAAAAGACTAGTTTCCAAGCCTTTAAAAATAACCTCACCGCCTTCAGCTTCAGCGACTCGTTCGAGCCAAACTCGAATATTCCGTTCAACGTCTGCAACAGCTTCTTCGCGGGTTCGGCCACTGCCAAATTCGCAGAGAGAGGACTGAGAGCATATGGAATTCAAGTCGAAATCGAAAGATATCGCTGGTGTTACTTCCGTTAGCAGGAAATTCCCGCCGCCGCGATTGTTATTTAGTATCGTAAATATCGAAGACGTCGATTCTAATGACCCATCTGTTGACGCAGTACCTGTACCGACCGCTCCTATCGAAATTGAAACCCCCCCGTCGCGAAAGTCTATGAAACCGGCCTCTGCTGGATCGTCCTGATCGAAGTCAACTTCAAGATTGTATCGATCCAAAACGACACCATCAGGCGTTGGGAGCCCGGTTCTTCCAGTGTATTCTCGGTAAACCAATACCTCCCTAGAACCAACGCCGGGAAAGTCCCGAGTGATAGTGCTGCCGTTATCAACACGTATCGAACTCGTATCAAAGAAAAGAAACCTTCTAGTGCTTCCAGCGACAGGATCCAAGTAGTCAATATTTTCTACAGTGGTAGTCCATTCGGTGTCTCTAGGCCTAGCACCCAAACCACCAAAAAAAAGATCTCCAGATATGCCCCCGTTACCCACAAGCTCATAATCGAAGGCTCGGTAGCCCCAAGTGTCGTATTGATTGGGCGCACTATAGAACCAGGTAAGCTTATCGGCGCCATTTACGGACCTAAAGCGTCCAGGAAAATTCAAGTTTCCGCTTGTGTCTTGGCTCGACGCGATTAGCCATGAGCCGGTAGCAAGTCCAGCAGGTGAACTGATCACTGAATTTGTAGATGAGCCAATAGGCTCGAATGTACCTTGCCCATTCGCAAGGTCGGGTACGTTCTGGATAAATGTGTACTCTCGATTAAACTGCGTATTTGACTCAGTATTGCTTGGAACGACGGACAAACCGTCTCCGATAGTTGCAGAGGGTAAACCTCCAGGAATGCCGGCGCCCGGGTCACCAAAGCTGACTGGCGTGACAACTCCATCATCGTTACTACCGCCATTTCCTTCTCCGAAATTCGGCTCGATGTCATCAAGATCGCTACGAACCAACTGATCCGTTCTTTCACCCAATTCCGATCCATCCTCTTCAGTATCCAACGACGCGAGCTGCGGGACTGATGATTGTGAGCCGACTTGTGGTGCAACTCGACCGGAAGTCACACGCGGCCGCAGGCCGGTAGTCAAACCGGTGCTGAGTCCTTGCAGGTCGGCAATTACTTCGGATGTTTGCATCCGTCGCGGTGAAGAGGCGCGTGTGCTTGACGCAAAAATCTGAAATCCTGGCCGATAAAGCCGCTGTGTGCGACCAGCGCCCGCCACGATAAGCTCTTGACCGTGCAACAGGTGGGTGCGCGTGGCCTCCGCTGCAACAGCGATAATGGCTGAGCCATCCGAAAGCCGCATCTCTGAGTGGGGCGTACTTATTAGAATTGGCAGAGAGTCGTTTCGCGTGCCACCAGCCACACGGAAAAGCCCCTGTTCGATATCGATAATAACTTTTCCGTCTGCGTCTCGCGAGACGCGACCTTTACTTCCCGGAGAGAAAATTACTGAAGTCCCATCGGGTAAAAGGACTTCAACTGTTTCATTGCTACCCGTTGATAAATCGCATGCGGAAAAACACGAGCTAACAATATGTCTTACTTCGCCTTGCTGTTGCGCGCTTGTTGGGTTTGAAATACCCAAAGAAACCAAAAGCGCCACCGCCGAAACGGAGCGCGTCACCATTGAACCACGCATTATATGTCCCCCACAAAATCAAGTTTAAGGTTATTCAATTCTCCCTGTGGATGAGCAGACAGGAATTAGCTGGCAACACGCGTCTATCTACGGTGCCACAACAAATCTGTGATCAAATTCAAAGAGATGATAAGTCTTATTCCATAAATAAATCAAGGTTTAAGTGATTCAGCGTTCCAACGCGGTGCTTTACAAGCGCCTATTGATTAGAAGCGCCGGTTCAAAGTTACGGCTACAAAGTTGTTGTCAAACTCTCTAAATTCATAAGTTGAAACAGCGCCATTTGTGCCAATTTCTCCAATCACTTCAAAGCGATTCTCCAATGGTACGCGAGCACTTAGTACAACTCTGTAGTTATCCGTTTCTTCGACTCCGAGTGCATCGCATACCTGAGGCAGACAGTTGTCATAGTTACGCCATGCGTAACGGCCATCAATTGAATATATCCACGGCCGCTTACTTAAATTAAATGGTGCAGGACCGAGAATCGTGTAGCCCAGCGAAACTCCAAAAAGATCATACGCCTCAGAATCTATCTCAGCGGTTTTGCGAGAATAAAAGGCGCCGTATCTGATAGACTGTGTTTGGGACAAAACGTAACGTCCAGAGTATCCCAAGATTAGTTGCTCTCCGTCACGAAGATCATTGACTCGATTGGTCGACGTATTTTTAAAGTCTTGTCTGCGCCAATTCACCAGAGCCTGCCCAAAATGGCTTGCATTGTAGGCAAAGGATAACGTCGCAGTCGGGCCATATTCATCTAAGTAGCTTTCGCCGTCGCGATCGAATTTCACCGCATCAAATGTAAGACGCAACGTTGTGGGCAATTCGCTTGTCGGTTGCAGATTGAACAACATTCCAAGCCCGGCGCTGAACCTATCCAGGTTAATGTCACTGGTTTTGTCATACCTACGGCCAAAATACTCTGCTTGCCCAACCAGCCTGTGGCCAGCCTGAAATCCTAGATCATAAGTCAGTTCGCCACCGAGGCGAAAGAATGCTGAAGCAGAATCCTCACCTTCATCCTCGGGAACGACGCCAGATTCTGGACCGGCATTGGCATTTGAGTCATAGGAGAAACCGAAAGACGCTATGCCACTAAAAATTAGCGGGTCGTTCCGATCATTCGCTGTGGCCAAAAGTTCTTGTGCTCGTTGTCTAACATCTGGCGGAACGCTTGGAGAGTTCAGTGCATCTGTGATAAAGCTTTCTGCCAATCGGTTTTGACCCACTCTCAAATATAAAACACCGAGCTCAAGCTTAATATTAGCCAGTTGAGGGAAAAGGATCAGTACTCGCTCCAGAGCAGCGATTGCGTCGTCGAACCTGCCTTCTTGTGAGGCTATCTGCGCGAAGCGGAAAGAAGCTTCAGGATCTGCCGGATTAGCCAGTACGCGAGACAAGGACTGCTCAAATGCACTGTTGTTTTGGGCAAAGGTTGGGAGCGCGGGCAAAGTAATCAGGCTCACCGTTGTAGCAATGAATGTTGATACCGATAATAGGAAGAACCTGTGCATAGCCATACTCAATAAATCCCTTGACCCTCAGACAATAATTACGAAATGTTACTGGGTAACTTCAAATTTAATCAACGATGTTACCATGTTGCGCTTTCTGTTAACAATTTGGCTGTGTCTTTTTTGCAGTTTTTTTAGTGCCTCGGTGAGTGCTCAGGTCAACTTGAATTCCCCTGAATCGTTAATTGAAAGCGCCAGAAAGGCCGCGGCGAAAGGAGAAAATTCTGTAGCACTAGAGATCTATGAAGATTTACTTGCCTTATTCGAGAATTCTGATCAGCCGCGCGAGGATATTCTTGCTTACTTGAACAATGAGATTTCGGTGCTAGCGCGCGTTCTTGATCAATTAGAGTATTCTCAGGGCTCTGCCGAAGCTGCCATATACCACGGGAGAAACTCCAAAATCAGTGGCCCTACAATGGCTGTGTATTTCGCGAACCACGCCTTGGCTTTGGCCGAACTACACAAGTTTCAAATGGCAAAGAAAAGTTTTGTGGAAAGCCTTAACTACCTGGAGAATTCGGAACCCAGTCCTGTCAAAATTCACATTCTCACTGAATTTGGTGTTATACTCCAATCATTGGGCGACACTTCAAAGGCGAGGAGTAAGTGGAGCCAAGCTGCGACGCTTGCCTCAGCGGTTCCTCAATCAAACCAGCAGCTGCGTCGCATTTTACGGTTAAAAGCGGGTTTGGAACTTCAGGAGTTTGCGCTGGTTGAAGCGTCCGAGACGCTTTCGCAATTGAAAAAAATAGGCGAGGCGGGACTTGAGGAAAAGCTACTTGAAGCGCGATTTGATCTCGCTGTAGGCGAGCTGAACAAAGCCGAGGTCTCCTTTAATGAAATCATTGATTCCGCGAAGGGTAAGGATGAAGAAGCCGGTCTAATAAGAGCATCAGCTTTGTACAACTTATCAGAAGTCTACTTCGCAAGGGGAGATTTTCAGCGCGCTGAAGCGACGAATTTTTTAGCGGAAAGTGCCTATGTGGCTGTGCTGGGTGCGGAGCACTATGTGGTGGCACAGACAACGCACCGCCGCGCAGTTTTGCTTCAAGAAACAGGGGATCTCGAAAACAGCATTGCGCTATACAAAGCCGTCCAAGCGCAAATTGAGGCGATATTCGATAGCGACCACCCAATTTGGATATCGACAACAATAGAGTTGTCTACAGCCTTATCCCTATCGGGCTTCGATCACGATGCTCTAGATACTATTAGGCAAATAAACGCAACTCAATTGGAGGGTCGACGAAAGCTTCTAGCTGTCTCGGCGCTCGGGCTGAACCTGTTTCGCGCGGGACAATACGGACAAGCCAAGCCTCATTTGAAAGAGGCGGTTGAAGCTTGGGCTGATGGCAAATACGGCTTAGTCGACGCACCGCCGACGCTAAATGCACTAGCAGAAATCGAGATTACCGACGGAAACTATGAGAGCGCCATTAAACTCGCGACGAAATCGAGCACTATTCTGGCTGAAACAGGAGCGCTTTCTATCGCGCGCATTTCTGAAGCGCGCCGAATTGCCGCTGAAGCCCTTATGTCGCTAGGACGTACCCGCGAGGCTCTTGAGTTTGCGAAACAAAACAGGCTCGCTGCCGCAACACAATTGAATGAAGCGGCGTTTGCCTCAAGTGCGACGGCAGATTTCGAGCCAAGGCAATTAAGGCGTCAACTCGGTCAATATTTTAATCTAGTCTGGGAAACATCCGGATCATCAGGAGCCCAACAATTGTTTGAGGCTGCACAGCTGTTGCATCTCAACGAAACTTCTAGAGCGGCCTTACAGACAAAACGAGCTTGGATGCGCAGCCAAGATGGGGACTTATTTAAGCGCAACGAGCTGGTAAAGGAAATTCGGTCAGCCGAAAGGCGACTAAACGATGAATTTCGCCGAGATAGCATCGACAAGAAAATCATTGCTGATCTGACGGGATCGATAGCAATCAGGAAATCCAATCTCAACATATTGGATGGTAAAATCAGGAGCCTGCGCCCTGACCTTATGGCGTTTCTTGCACCGCAAACGGTACCACTGTCACAAATACAGTCGAAACTGAAAGAGGGTGAAGCTCTATGGGTGCAGTCTGTTTTTGACGACGAAAGCTATGTATTTTGGATAACATCAGGGTCGATAGACGTTGGTCGCGTGCCGATCGGAGCTGATGAGCTATTTGATCACGTGTCCAAAATTCGTGGAAGTTTGGACATCGCGGCGAATAAACCTTTTCCTGAATTTGCTAGCCAAGAGTCTCATCGCCTGTTTGAAGTGTTTTTTGGAAGCTTTGACGATCAAGTTTCTAAAACGACACACATATATGCAATGCCGGATTCCGCCATGCAAACGATTTCGCTCGCTACGTTGGTTGTGAATCGTAAGGATCGGCTTCCGCTTCAACCTAAAAACCAAAATCGCGATTTGAATTTTTTAGGACACATGGTTTCAATAGCGCTGCTGCCCAGTCTCGAACTATTACAGAAGTCAAACACTCCAGCTAGAGAAAGTACAAACAGATTAATTGGCTTTGGAGATCCGTTATTGAATGGTGAGGAAGGGTTGGGCTCAAGGGGTTACTATGATGCTTTTGACACGACCCGTGGTTTTGCCGATCCGGCCGTTCTAAAAGAGATATTCGAACCGCTAAGTGACAGTCGCTGGGAGCTTGAGCAAATTGAGCTCGTGCACGGTACCGATAACAGTCAGTTGTATTTTGGAGCTCAGGCCTCCGAAGCCAAGCTTAAGCAGATGGATTTGGCGAAAATAGGCACTTTGGTGTTCGCCACTCATGCGGTCGTCGCGAGCGATTTTGACGGTTTGTTGGAACCAGCACTCATTTTGTCACCTCCAGACACTCCATCAAAGCAAGATGATGGACTGCTTCTAGCAAGTGAAATCGCTCAGCTTGAAATTGGCGCACGATTAGTCGTGTTGTCAGCCTGTAATACAGGCGCAGCATCCGGACGCGAAGGAGCACCAGGTTTCTCGGGTCTCGCGAGCGCTTTCTTCCAGGCTGGGTCGCATTCTGTCGTTGCGACGCAATGGACAATACTCTCCGTTTCATCTTTGCTTATAACGCCGAAAATGATTGATGGTATCGATCGCGGAAATTCCACATCTGAGTCTTTGCGAATCGCGATGAAAACGGCTGCTGAACGTGTTGGGCCAGACCAGCTTGCACATCCAGCGGTTTGGGGGCCATTTGTCGCCATAGGTGCAGACTGAACCATTCTTGGCATCCACTTGTGATATCATTCAAGTGAGTCGTTTCCAGATTAAAAGTGCTTCTCACGCTTCGACTACCGTGCGCTAGCCGGGTAGCGTCAGATGTTTAGAGTAAGGGGCAATAATAAGTTTAGACCTCAAGGGCAGATTTCTTACCAGAAGCGGGTGTTCGAAAAAATGCCTCCATCACCGGGCCGCTGACTTTTCCTTCGTCCGTACGTCTTGGGTCAACGTCCGTCGAAAGCCCCGAGGATGCATTCAATTCAGGAGTGTCAGCTAGTAGCTTTTGGGCGCTCTTTTTATCGGCTTCGCATGTTTTTTCATTGAAACCAGAAGCTGTTCTAACCGTTTGGTGGTAGGATCGGTTTTCTTACTTAAGGCGTCTGTATACTTTTCGACCAAGTATCTAAGCTTTTTCAAGGTTTTTTCATCTAACTTGGAGTTTTTCAAAGCCTTTTCCAACTCCGTTCGAATCATAACTTTATCTCTGCCGAGTTTCGTATGGTTTTCAGACACACCTTCCAAGATTTTGATTTCGCCCTCTGCGTTGCCGACATAGATTGCGGAAAGAAAGTCCCACAAAATACGCGCATGTTTGGTCGGTAAAAGCCCATTCAAGCCGCCGTTTTCGCTGGCTCTCTTATTAGTATCTACAGGAACTATCTTGCCGGCCATAAACGCACACTCTGCGAGATGCCGGAACCTAACCTTCTCACGATAGTCAGGGCAGATAAGCACCGGTGCGCGCATGTCCTCAAGTACATCGACAATCGTGTCAAATCGCAACTTACCAGTACTTCTTATCTCCCGCTTATTTGCCTGCTGAATAACTTTATACAGAGGTTGCAGATTGAGATCGTTCATCTGTCCCGCGGGCAGGATTTTTTCCACATCACGAATTATGTCCCAACCAACAAAATTGCCAGCATACATAGTGCCCAAGTCCGCTTCCGGTTTGATATCCGCCGACGCCCGCTTTATATGTTTCTTTAGTGTTTCCCAGTTCGATTTTTGAATTCGATTTATGATTTTTATGTCACTTGTTTTTTCCTTAGAGGGCACAACAGTTTATCCTTCTGTATAAATCTTAGGAGTTCAAATGGCAAAATTGAAAATGCTAGGAAATGGTGCCACCACTAAACCCGTACATTCCAAATAGCTTAACGCTTTTGCATCGCTAGTATTAGTGACATGTTTCATGACATTACGTACATGGAGCCGTAAAAGTAACTTAAGTCAGATGCGAGCCTCGGTGCAAGTGGCTTGATCTGATCGATGAATCTGATGTTCTCTGCTCTGCGGCATTGAACGAAGTGTGCTCAACGCGGTCATCTTAGGATTTCTGTCGGATGACTGCATTGCTACGATGAGCAGCCTTTACGATGTTCGGTTCCATTCCTTCGGGCAGCGTGATTCAAGTCGGGTTGAGGATTGTCTATGTCGCATTTGTCCTGGCTCGATCAAAAAACAGCTTGACCGCATCAAGCACTTGTTCCCAAGGCCGCGAGGGGTCCTACGTGTTGATAACCGAAAGGCTCTCGGAGGGTTCATGGTGTTTTTACGGCGGCTTGTGATGGCGGTACACGCCGCCGGAGTATGGTCGCACAAAACACTATGCAATCGATTTGCCAGATGATCGCGCCTCTGCGTCTTTGCGCGCATCTTCCCTGAACTGGCGGAATCGGAGACGGACGGTGAAGCCATCATGATCTACAGCATCCAGCTCAAAGCGCACCGAATTAAGGCAAGCCTTTCAATAGGTGAACTTTGACGCGAGCCATAGGTCTGACCAAATTTGGCTAAGATGGCGTGTTGCACATCATCTGCGACGAGTGTGGGTGACCTCCGGCTTTCTTTCTCTCAGTCGGGCAAAATGAGCGATGCCAAAGTCGCGTTTGTTTTGTTTGGAGTTCTGCCACTCGCCAAAACTCATTTGGGCGGCATCGGCCGGGCGCGGCATAAAAACGTGCATACCCACCCTTCGAGGCCGGCGGAACCCTGCCAACAATGATGACGGTCTGTATTGCAAGCAGTATCGTATTGAGAACCTGTTGGCCTAGTTGAATGACTAGCGCCGCGTGGCAAACCGTTGCGACCGATGAGGTGTACTGTTACTGTCCGCGTTCTGCATCGACGCAAGTGGCATCTATTAGATACAAGTCCTGACCCTAGCAATTGCTTGATATTTAACTTCATTAACTCTCCAGGGCGTGACGACATATCGACAAAAATTGAAATTTGGAATAATATATCGCTTTTAAGCTCAACTCTCTTTTTCTTGCTGCAAAAGAAATATGAGTGACAGTTTGCATTAATGAGTTTCAGGGTGAGGTGGTTAGTTGTGGCAATAAGGCTTAAGTCATCTGTCGGAAAGAGCGTGCAAAGCGGAGAGATCAAGAAGAATGCACCAGGCGATGTAATTCTGGTGCGTCAAATGTTGCGTGCTAACAAGTTCAATGTTCGAGCCGAAGGCGGGTTTGACGCGGGTCTCGGTAAGGCGATCCTACACTTTCAGAAAAAGGCGCGGCTCAAAACTCAGGACGGAGTTGTCGATCCTGACGCGGCGACGTTCAAGGCTCTACTCCCACTTTACCGGAAGGCAGTTAGCGAAGCAAAGAAAGCCCAATGGTACCAGGTTAAGTTCAATGGCAAAGAAATGCTCGTGCCGGAGCATGAGATTATTGCTATTCGAGACGAGTTGTTTAGGGCAATTCAGCCAAGTATCAAAAAAATGGTGAGCCGCCATAACCACGCCATGGAGCTTTATAGACAACACATTAGAGTCGCGCAGCAAAAAGAAGGCTTCGCAGCTTCAGTTATGCAATGGGCGTCAATAAAACTATCCGGTGTGGATTACCCGAGCGATAGAACAATATTCTTAGCAGATTGCTGCATTGCAGATCTGAACATAGCGGTCAAAAAAAAGGATCTAATTAAGACGAGGGCCGCTTTGTGCGCAGCTGAGCCCGCGGTGAACAAATTCAACAAGGAAATGCGTGCGTTTCACGAGGGTATCATAGAAGGCTCCTCTACGGGAATTAAAGCGCTCGAAGTCACCTCCGATACCTCTTTCTTTATCTTCGAAGCGCTTGCGGCAGCAGTACTGATAAAGACCGCAGGCAACAAAGCAAATTATGTTGCGGCGAATGGAACAGCTTTTCTAAAGAGCAGTGCTCAGCAGTATGGTCGCTATCTGGCTGGCAAAGAAGTAAGTTTTTACGGCGTGGCTATCGATATAGGTGCTGCCGTTGGAACATCGTTTCTGGGAAAAAGCATGGGTAAGTACATCGACCAAAAGAAACTGATCGGTATTACCGGCAAGAAATTTGCACAACAAATCCGAAAGAGCGCTTTACCGATATCAATTACAAACAAGCAGGGCGAAAAATTCATTGAAAAGCATGCGAGAGGCGCATTCAAAGGAGCGATAAAGGGTGCAGTTGATTCTGCGCTTAAGGAATCTGAGCAGGCATTTAAACGTGGGCGCTTGCCAAATTTCGACGAGATTATGGATCACGCTGCCGATGTCATCTCGGCTTCGATTGCTGGGATGGCTATGGGAGCATTCGAGAAGCAGCGACCTAAGTTCGCACACAAGCTCAAGAACTACATGGGCGATAAAACGATTCTAAACTCGATCAAAAATATAAAGCGCGGCAAGATTTTCATCTCGATGAGCGAGACAAACAAAAGGAAAGTTCTGGACGAAACGATGAAAAGATTTGGTACCAAAGGTACCGACCTTGGTCTCAAATTGCTCGCCAATCAAGTGCTGGATGATCCAGGAAAAGCTAACCTCGACAAGGCTGTAAAAGACGCAGCTGAAGATAATGAGGTGTGCAAAGCCTTCGAGAAGGCTCTGGATGAGGCTATCATGAAGATTGACAGTAGCAAGTAGGCCATCAAACATAGTGCATTTGGATCACTAGAGTTCCAAATAATACTCTGAAGAATTTAATGACCATACCGATTGATCCAAGTGGATATGTCATGAATGCTCTGAATTTCATTCTCGTAGTGCCAATGGACAAAAAGATGAAATGGTGTGGTACTTTGTGTGGTATTAACTCCACTGAACTGTAAAAAATTTAATATTTATAAGTATTTGCATATAATGTTATGGTGATCCTCGGTCCGCCACTGGTTTACCTTCAAAAATAGAGGCTTAAATGGTGCGGCCCACTTGATGGGTCCATGGGCTTTTTACTCAAGGCAACTTTGAGGCAACCGTTCTGGGTGAAAAAAGGGTGTTTTCACCCCAATCCATACGGTCCACCATCCTGTAAATCGCCGAACACTGCCCATGCCTCGTGGCATGCGTTTGCTAGTGCTATGTCATCCTCGTGGATGCTGTCCTTGAAATTGGTGTATGCCATTCGGTCGCCCAGGTTCATCAGCACAGTCACGAGGTGATTGCGTGGAATGAAAGCCCGGTAACGATAGTCGCCGCCTAGTGTTTCGATCACTTCGCCGTCCATACCATAATCGCGCAGAAGTTCGGCGTCTTGAGCGCGGCGGAACCGCAGACAGACGCGAGACCCCATGTGCGGCCCGCTGGTCTTGCCGTCCTTATCCTTTGCAACGGCTGAGAAGAAGCCCGAACCCTCGGGCGTCGAGAATGCTACCCACATCTGCAGGTCCTCCTAATTTTTTTGGAAAAAGGGGGCTTTGTCTATCAGATACAATATAGGGTCGTCAAATCGCGGGGGCTTACGTGCGCGGGCGCATGGCCTGTGGGCGCAAACCCAAACCTCTTCACTAGGCACCCCTACGAGATGGTTGGAGACTACTCTACGTCATCCAGATTTCGCTCAATCACCTTCTGCTGGGCCAACCTTTCTGGAAAGCGGTCGCTGATGTCTTTGAGCCGCTGCGTTGGATTGACGCTCATGCCGACAGTTCCACTGTGGGTATGTGTGATGCTGACACCATCTGCTCGTCCGAAGGCTCGGTCCTGAGCTAGGGCCAACAAAGCGATTTGTTCTTTGCCAGAGAGTTTTCCTGAAAAAAATTCGCCGCTCCCATCTATGCGATTGAAGAGTTCATCCATAGACAAAAGATCGTTCATGCGTTTCACAGCGATCTCGCCGTTCGACTGGATCAACTTTCTTGTCTCGGGGTCCAGTTTAGGTCGCCCGCCGGGATTACCAGAATGACCGGGCTTGAAGAACGGTGTTGGCACAGCGGACTCCTCTGTTCTCAGAAAGTGAAGGAATCAAGTACTAAGCGTCTATTTTATATAGCATAATGGATGCCAAATTGCGATCATTTGCGCATTCTATAAGCGCACCAGGTAAAGCCGCATTTATGTCTCTCTTTCTCAAATTTCCTTGGGATGCTGTACAAATGCATTCAGGATTGGCGAAGCCGTGGCTTCCGCCATCGTGGGCTGAACTGTTTTTCTCCACTTAGTTTCCGGAAACGCTAAGGTTAGTAAGGCAGATTAATGTGTAACCTCTATTCGAATACGACCCCGGCAGATGCGATGCAGCAGTAATTTGCCGTCGCTGTAGAAATAGACAGGCTCGGAAACGTGGAACCGCTTTCAGCAATCTACCCAAAGCACATGGCGCCCATCGTCAGGAAAGACGAAGACAGGGCCCGTGAACTCGTGTCTCTGTCCGGGGGTTTCGAACGACTAAGAAATCGAAAAAGACTGGCGCCATCTTGCAACCTCATGCCTCGAACAATGCGCGGGACGACAAGGTCCTGAAGAGCGGGCTGTGGAAGAACAGTTTCGAAGAGCGCCGTTGTCTCGTACCTGCAAGCTCGTTCTGCGAGGCGCAAGGACGCAATCCGGCGACGTACCACTGGTTCGCGCTCAAGGGCTCCGGGGTTCGCCCACCATTTGCGTTTGCCGGGATGTGGCAAGTATCGCGATACGAAGGCAAAGAAGGGCGAGAAGAGGTTCCAGCGTACACAGTGATAACCACCTCAGCGAATGAAATTGTGCGTCCGATACATCCGCAGAGAATGCCAGTCATACTCCGTCCTAGTGACTATGAGGTCTGGTTGGATGGCAGCGCAGCGCGGGCGTTTGAACTGCTAGAGCCCTATCCCTCAGATGAGATGGATATCGTCAGATCAGGCGTAGGAGAAAAGTCTGACACTAGTCTTTGAACGGCACGGTGCTGGAGAGTGTCCCCGTCAACGAATGTCCGCTTACGATCTCGCCTTGGACATCCGACGATTATTGTCAGATGTCTGCATCGAGCCCAAAGCGAACACTCGCTCAAACTTGGTTTGGGGGCCACTATTATCCCACAACCGTCTATTTGACTGATCGGTTGCCAGAATCGCAGTCTTAGGTGATCCTTTAAGAAATCGAAGGATCGCAATATGTTTAGGTTTCTTTTAATTGCATTGGGTATTTGCGTATCTACTTTCGCGTTAGCGCAAGAGTCATCCGAGGATTTAGCGGCAAAAGACGATAACTCAGCGACCTCGTCCAGCCTGCTAACTGACGCTGAGTTGCAGACATTGGTCGCACCGGTTGCTCTGTATCCCGACACGTTACTCATACAGATATTTGTCGCGGCCACCCAGCCATTGGAAATTGTTAAGGCTGAACGGTATTTGCTGGATAACGCCGACCGCGACACCGTTAAACTTGAGCCGGAAATCGAAGCAATGGGATGGGATCCTTCTGTCAGCGTGTTGGCGACGGCTTTTCCCGAAGTTGTTGGTCAGATGGCCACCCATATCGACTGGACCGAGACAGTCGGCACAGCCATGTTGGCTCAGTCCGATGATGTGATGGATGCGGTACAGGTCATGCGGGATCAGGCAATTGACAGCGGCGCACTTGTTTCAGGTCCCGAGCAAACTGTCGAAGTGTCTGACGACGACACAGTAGTAATTACACCGACAGAACCCGAAACGGTATACGTCCCACAATACAATCCCGAGACAGTTTATACTGGCCCGTCAACCGGGGATGTTGTGGGCGCGGCACTACTGACTTTTGGTGCTGTTGCCTTGATCGACGAAATTTTTGACGACGATGATGATTGGTACGACTACTGGGGGTGCAGAAATTGCGGTGGTTGGGGCGGTGGTCCGATTTATAGAAATCCAAACATCGACATAGACGTCGATGGCAACGTCAATATCGGCAATGATATAGATTTAGGTGACCGAACGGATATCGGATGGAACCCCGATCCTGACCGGCAACAGGAGGCCCGGAAGAAAATAGCGGACCATAAAAGACCTGAAGGTGGTCGTGGCGACTTGCCGGTTAACCGTCCTGATGGTCGCACAGATGAACTGCGTGCAAAGTTGAGCCGAGAATCTGGCGCTGCAGATATTAGCCGGGACCGCGGGGCGACCGCAGCTGTGGTTGCTGCCGGTGCTGGGGCTGTAGCAGGCGGGGCTTTAGCGAACCGAGGCAACGCTAGTCGGGACAAGGCCGCAGCAAAGCAACAGGCCATTGATCGTACCAAACGTCCAGATGCAACGAAAAAGCCAGTCGCACAACGACCGCAGACCTCTAAAAAGCCGCAGGCGAAGAAAGCCGCATCGACACAAGGCAAGCCTAGGGCATCCAAAGGGCAAGTGATGGAGAAAAAAGCGTCCGGTAGCAGAACTCAAAGCGCGTCCAAGCGTGGACACGCCGCTAAAGGCGCGCGGAGACGGTAAGATGCGTAGATTAGTATTTACAATTTTGTTGCTCTCCGGGACTTCAAGCCCGGGCTTCTCTGACGGAGCCAGCTTTGATACGCCGCAAATCGCACTGGATGCTTTTGTTGATGCGTTGAAGGCCAATGATCAAAGCAAGCTGATCGAAATTTTCGGGCCTGAAGCCGAGGATCTGGTTGGAACGGGTGATCCGGCGGAAGATCAAGAAAGAAGGCAGGAAGTGCTTGGCATGTATGCCGAGGGGTATCGTTTCCGGCCTGAGGACGATGGCGTTGTACTTCTTCTGGGTGAAGATGGTTGGCCTTTTCCTATCCCAATTCTGCGTAAAGAGGACGGTTGGCGCTTTGACCTGGAGGCTGGGATCGAGGAACTTTCAGCCCGCGAAATTGGCTTGAATGAGTTGGAAGTGATCGAATTGCTTGAGGCCTATGTTGACCTTCAGGCAGCATTCCGGCTTGTGGACCATAACGGGGATGGCGTTATGGAATTCGCTCAGACAATCATTTCTGATCCCGAAGAGCAAAACGGACTCTTCTGGCCTGGTAAAGACAGCTTTGTCGGCGCAGCGCTCGCCCGCGCCGCAGCTTCGGGCTGGAGTGATGGTCAGGCTGACTATGAAGCCGAACCGTTTCTTGGCTATTATTACACAATCCTGCAAGAGCAGGGCCCTAACGCTCCGGGGGGCGCCTACCCCTATTTCGTCGGGGATTTCTTCGTTGCAGGACATGCCTTGCTCGCAATACCGGCAGATTACGGAGAAACAGGCATCTATTCTTTTCTGGTAGGCGAAAACGGCATAGTCTACGAGGCAGATTTTGGCCCGGAAACACTCAGTATTGCCGCTGAAATTACTGCCTATGATCCAGACACCAATTGGTCACCGGTCGAGTAATGTTTGGATTGATAGTGGCGTTTAAGCTCCGCTGCTTTGCTGAGGCCGCTATTTGCACTTCGTGTAACAAGCTTTAGTTCGATGGTTACAGATTCAGCTTGGATCGCTGTTGCAACACACATTGTGACTGCGAGCAAATTGCCCATCTTACGGTTTGATCCATTCTTCGGCCTTAACACGTTAAAACTGAATGATCGGGTAGTTCGCAGAGCGGTGTTTCATCTGAAATTACCGAATGACCGCTTTGAGCCCAAAGCAGACTACCAGATATCCGATCTCAGTAGTTGGCTGAAGAACCAAACTGTCGTTGATGAACTTGGAGGCGCAGATTTCAGATCGACAGCAAGTTCACCGTAAAAACATGAAAGTCTTCACCTGAAAATATCTACCATTCGTTCTCGAGAGTGGCAATTGAACCAACCCAAAAGAATGACGTCTGACACTACGCTGGTATCGCAACAATCCTAGCGGCGTATCAGCTTCCCAGACACACTGATTTGACCTCTCGCAAATGCAATCCGAGCATCAGTAAGGTCGGCCAGAGCAAGTAGGTTTGGATTTCAACGTTCTCTCCAAAGGTCAGCAGGAAAACTGTGAGCAACAGCCCGAGCGGCAGTCTCCCGCGTTCCGACTTTATGGCGTCCAGGGTGACGATTGCTAAATGACCGAGGAAAGGAACGAGAAACGCGGCAAATCCGGTCAGCCCTTTCACGAATAGCAATCCGTACCAGGTGTGATGGCTGCCGATCGGCATGTACTCAACAAGATGCGCTCCTGGTCTGACCGTGCCGTGCCCGAAAACCATCGCGTCTGATTGCCATCGTTCATATGCGATGCGCTGCAGCGTTTTGCGTACGCGGGTACTGTCGGCGCGCGCGGATTTGAAGCTGTAGAGGGCTCGGTTGCCGAACTCGACAAAGGCGGCGCCCCAAACGGCTACGGTGGTGGTGACTGCAGACATTAAAATCCACCCCAAGCTGCGGGCGACAAGTGGCAATAGGCGGGGTGACAGCGAGCAGATCACCAATCCAACCATACCCATTCGGGACTTGGACATAAGGATCATCAGAACTCCGGCAGCTAAGCTGATAACCTTCCAGCTGCGGTGCTTTTCTTCGAGAGCAAACAAGACCATGCAGACGCCCAGCAAGGCCGCGAATGGCGACCAAGGCGCAAAGAACTGCCAACGCGGCGTGCCGCTGGCGGGGTCGATTGTATATAGGTAGACCGAGAAATACTCAGGCCCCGGGCCGCCCACTGCTTTCAACGGAGACGTAAACAGCAGATGTGGCAGACCGGCATAGGGGGCGAGAATTAACAACGGCAGAAGGCACAAGGTCCAAAGGCCCAACACGCATTGTCCTCTGACTAGCACCTCGCGTCGGATGGGCAAGACTGATCCGGCAAGGATAAACAACGGGATCAGTGCCCAACCCTTGGCCCAACCGATGCTCGATTTGATCGTTTTGGTGGTGCCGAGATTCCAATCCGCGTGGCCTGCCCAAAGTGAGACCAGCATCGCTAGCATGCCAACGCTCCAGACCCAGACCAAGGCGGGGACGGGGCCGGTTGCGCGCATATCCGAACGGATCGCCGGGCCGAGGTAAAGTGACAACCCGGCCATCGCAGCCAACATCCAACCTAGCACCGGACCGACAACATAGAGCGCGCCAAGCCCGTAGAACGGCCACGTCCAGACCAGCGTGTACCAGACGATCTTTTCGGCCGGGGTTTGAGGGGCCACATGCGTCATCCTGCGGCCTCTTTCTGGTCTTTTAGCAGCTTTGAGATCAGCGGGTTTCGGATCCAGGCAAGCACCAAACCCATCAGCAGCATAAGGCTTGCAGCGATCCCGGCGGCAATCGAGATTTTCTTGTTCGGCGAAGACTGGTGGGTCGGCAGAGACGGGTTTTCCAGCACTTGGATCAAGGGATAGGAGGCATAGACATCGGTCTTTTTCGACTCGGACCGAGCGATGGCAGAGGCGAACACGGCTTCTGCCACGGCGAAATCTCTCTGCCGGTCCTCCAATTCAGCGGCGATGGGGGCGAGGTCTGACAAGCGCAGAGTTTCCAGACGAACTTGTGTGCGCAGCGTCGCGACATGTTCTTCCAATCCCGCACGCAAGGCATCCTCGCGCACCACCTCGCTGAGCAACTGCGCCCGTTGCCCTTCCGGCGCGCGATCCAGTCCACCGAGCTGCTCGGCCGTCAAGCCGGTCACCTGCGACGCGCGTTGTAACGCAACCGAACGCGCCCCTTCATAGTCGTTTTGGGCATTCACGTAGATCGGATGGCGCGATCCATAGGTCGCGTCAGCTTGCGCCAGCTTTGCAGCCCCCGCCGACACGTCCTCAAGCAACGATAGGTACTGCGCATCAGCATAGAGTTTCAGCGTTGCCGCCGCTGCATCAGAGGGCAGATCCAACGCGACTTGAAGCGCGGCGACACGTTCCGATTGGCGTGCCAGCTCGCTCTCCTGCGTACGCAACTCCTGCTTTGCACGGTCATTTGCAGCGACCTGCTCTTGGTATTGCGCGACTGATACTAGGCCGCTTTGCGACTGCAGCTGTTTGATTTCGGCCCGTGTGGCCTGAATTGCGCGCGTGTAGTCTTCGATCGCGCCCGTATTGCTGGCCTCACGGGTGGCAATTTCATCGGCGCGCAGAGCGTCAATTTCGGCGAAAAAAGCCGCCACTAGGGCGTCACCATATTGCTGAGCGTCAGCCGGAGAGGCCGCTTGAAGCTCGATATGGATCAGGCTGGTTTGATCGACCAGTTGAACCCGCGGCTTGCCAAACCCATCTCGGTCAGCCTCTACCGCCTTGGTTGCCGCATCGAGGATGCGATCGGCCGACAACAAACGTTTATACGTCTCGGTCGGGCTGATCGAACCGTTGGCAAAGGCAGAGTTCGCGTATGAGGATGCCTGACCGATATTGGCCAGGTTCACCGATGCGGAAGCGCCAGATCCTGGCAGGATCAATGATGCGTGGGAGGTGTATTTGACAGGCGCGGTCGCCAAATAGCCGCTGATCGGGGCCCAGATGCAACTCGCCCCAAGAAGGTATAATGCCACGTAACGGGGCAGGCGGCCTGCATCGCTGAGGCGCCCGCCCTTTACGATGCGACGCCACCCGAGCGTTGTGAAATTGGATCGGGAAATGCGCGCCCAGTGCAGAAATTGCGTGTCGCGCGTGGAGTCAGAGGAGCTTGAAATCTGTTGCGGCATGGAAAAACCCTTTCTTAAAAGGGTGATACACCGCGTCTGGCTTCTGATCATTCGCTCAGTAGGCTAGGGGTCGAGGGGATTGGGAGCGCCCCCTATCCCTTCGGATAGAGACGCTTAGAACAATCCGGCCTCGCGCGCGGCCAGTGCGGCCTGCGTTCGATTGCTGACACCAACTTTGCGGTACAAAGTCTTCATATGCAGTTTGATCGTCGGCTCTGACAGATCCAGATCGCGGGCGATTTCCTTGTTGGATTTGCCTTCAGTCAGTCCCTTGAGCACTTGCCGCTCTCGCTCTGTGAGTTTTTGAGCCATGGGGTGGGAGTCTACCGGCTGCTCTGCGTTCATGAAACCAGCAGGAAGGTATTGTTCTCCCATCGCCATAAAACGGATCGCGTTCACCAGGGATTTGGCCGGAAGAGTTTTGGGGACGAAACCGGCCGCGCCAAGTTCCAGCGCGCGTTGCGCCAGATCGCGCGAGGTGTCGCCGGTAAACAGGGCCACATGCTGGGCGCCGTCCAAAGCGATGCAGGCTTCAAGCCCGCTTAACCCGTTCATACCGGGCATGTTCAGGTCCAGAAGGACCAGATCAAAGGCTCCGTCGTTCTCAATCAGAGTTTTCGCGGCCGGGAAATCCGGCGCGGTCTCCACCTCGATCCCGCCAGCGGCATCTATGAAGGCAACGAGCGTGTCCAAAATAAGCTCGTGGTCGTCAGCAATAAGAACTTTCATCTCAAATCTCCGTCTGCCCCCAACCACACCCAAATGCGTTAATAAATCATTGAGCCCATGGCATGAAGCCTGCCTGACGGACAGGTGAATATCCAATCGGATAGGTCAGCGGGCCGTTTCCGCCACGCTATGTGCTGCGGGGTCGTTTGAATAGACCTATTCTCCGATCCCTCTCCGGATGCTCGCCTATCGGTTGCAGGGTCTCATTGGCAGTCTGAAGCCAGAGAATGTCATCGTTGATCGGAGAGTTCCATGCAGTTCCTGTCAGTCCAAGATATGTACAAAGGCGCGCAGCCAACACCCATACCAGCTCTCGAAGAGACCGAGATTTTGGGTTTGCCAATTGTGAATGCCAAATCCGGACAGGTGATCTCAAAACTGCTGGATGGGACGCGCCGGACGGTATTTTTCCTAAACGCACATTGCGCAAACATACGGGCCCGTAACCATACCTATCGAGCAGCATTGGCCCGTGCAGATATGATCCTACCTGACGGGATTGGGGTAGAGGTCGCGGCAAAGTTGCAAGGTGTCCTGCTGGCCGAGAACCTGAACGGTACGGACTTTGTGCCCAAACTGCTGAAACGGGCGGCGCGTCTTGGGCAGTCGGTCTACCTGTTGGGGGGACGTCCCGGAACAGCTCAGGCAGCGGCGGCCCGGTTGCAGCATATGATCCCCGATTTGGCCGTGGCTGGTACGCGCGATGGTTATGAAGGTGCAGCGCGGGTTGATGAGGCGATCGACGATATCAACCAGTCCGGCGCAGACATCCTGTTGGTCGCGATGGGCGTCCCGCTGCAGGAGTTGTGGATTACGCGGAACCGTCACCGGCTTGACCCTCGCATCGCGCTGGGCGTGGGTGCTTTGTTTGATTTCCTGGCTGGCAACGTGCGCCGTGCACCGCGCATTGTTCGGCGCTTCCGGATGGAGTGGGCATGGCGGTTGGCGATGGAGCCGCGTCGCATGGCCCGCAGATATCTATTGGGCAATTTCGAATTCCTCGGGCGTGCCGCGCACAATTCTGTTCCCAAGGTCTCAGCATGTCGCCTGCTGGACCTCACTTTGGCGGTGGTCGCGCTGTCTCTTCTGGCCCTGCCCATGGCCGCAATCGCCACATTGGTGCGATTGGACAGCCGCGGCCCCGCCTTTTTTCGACAGACACGTATCGGTCGAAACGGGGTGCCCTTCACGATGTACAAGTTCCGCTCGATGACGTTGGACGCCGAGGCGCGGCGTGCGGACCTTCTCACCCATTCAGATCGTGAGGGCGTGTGTTTCAAAGCCAAAAAGGACCCGCGCGTTACCCGTGTCGGGAAGGTTCTGCGCCGGTTCTCGCTGGATGAACTGCCGCAAATCTTCAACGTGCTGAAAGGGAATATGTCGCTGGTCGGCCCGCGCCCGGCCCTGCCCGAAGAGGTTGCCGCCTATCCAGACCAAGCTCTAGAGCGCCTTCAGGTGCGTCCCGGTATCACCGGCCTCTGGCAGGTTTCGGGCCGCGCGGGTATTGGCTTCGACCGCATGATCGAACTGGATACGGCCTATGTCCGCGCCCGCTCGCCCCTTCTGAACCTATTTCTCATCGCATTGACCGCACGTGCCGTCGTGTCGGGCAGAGGCGCTTACTGATCAAACCTAGGAGCATTGAAATGACACGTATTCGCACAGCTGTATTCCCGGTCGCTGGTCTGGGCACAAGGTTTCTGCCGGCCACCAAATCGGTGACCAAGGAGATGTTGCCGCTGATCGACCGTCCCTTGATCCAATATGCGGTGGACGAGGCCCGTGCCGCCGGGATTGATGAATTCATCTTCATCACCTCAACCGGCCAATCCGCGCTGGAGACGTATTTCGGGCGGAACTCAGGGCTTGAGCGCAAACTGAAGGATGGCGGCAAAACCACCCTGCTGAACCGTTTGCGCAGCACGAACCTTGAGGATGAGACATACAGTTTTGTCCAACAAGACAGCCCGCGCGGTCTGGGCCACGCAGTCTCTCTGGCGCGTGACATTGTCGGTGATGAACCCTTCGCGGTGATCCTGCCGGATGATGTGATCCACGCGCAGCGCCCGGTCCTGGCGCAAATGGTCCAGAACTTTGAAGGCAGTCACATGATCGCAACCGAAGAAGTTGCATCCGACCGGATCAGTGCCTACGGCGTGGTCGATATCGCGCATAGGGCTGGGCGGGTGCAGCATCTGAAAGGGTTGGTCGAAAAACCCTCCACCGATCAGGCCCCGTCCGAGTTTGGCATTGTCGGGCGATATCTGCTGCACCCTTCGATCTTCGATCAGCTGGAAGGATTAGTACCCGGCGCGGGCAAGGAGATCCAACTGACCGATGCGATTGCGGCGGATATCGAAAGGACCGGATGCCACGGGTTCGCGTTTGAGGGAGAGCGCTTCGATTGTGGGTCGGTCGCCGGTTATCTTGAAGCAACCACCGTCTTTGCGTTGCAACGTGTGGAGTTGCGGGAGGGGTTCAAATCCATGTTGCATCAGCGCATGAACCTGCTGTCTGCAGCCGCATGAGACCTGCGCACCTATCCTTTCGGATAGGCGCGTATCCCCATGCCCATCTGTCGCTGTGGACCACTTTCTGGTTTCTTAAGGCCAAAGAAATGGAGACTAAGATGCGTCTGGTTTTTGCGATCCTCACAGCGGTGTTCACTTTTTGCCTGACGTCTGCGAAAGCCGAAGATTTGGCGACCCCGGCAGGAGAGGTCGTGCTGACCATTTCTGGCAATATCGCACAGACCGGGCCCGACGGGGCGGCGCAGTTCGATATGGAAATGTTGAAGGCGATGCCGCAGCGAAGTTTTGAAACATCGACGATCTGGACTGAAGGCGAGACCAGCTTTGTTGGCGTGCCCCTGTCTGTCTTGCTGGAACGGATCGGAGCAGAGGGCGAGACGATCCGGGCGACGGCGATCAACGACTACGCGGTTGAGATCCCTGTGGAGTCGATCTCGGCAAAGGACCCGATTGTCGCCTATGAGATGGACGGTGCAGCGATGTCCCGGCGACAGAAGGGTCCGCTTTGGATCGTATATCCCTATGACAGTGATACCAAGTACCAGACAGAGGTGATTTACTCTCGCAGTATTTGGCAACTCGACAGGTTGGAAATCGTTAAATAGCGTGGGGTTACAATTCGGTATGAAGTGGGCGATACGGGCCAGACATTGACAAGAAATTTCCAAAACCACTCGCGGCGCCGGTGGGCTTTCGGGCTCATCGGCATCGCCGTTCTGGGTGCCCTTGCTTTGGTTTTGTTGCTGTCCGCCAAGGTGATATCCGACCTGCGCGACCGGCAGTCAGCTCGGACAGATAACGTGCAATGGACGCTAACGCAGGTCGAGGTCGAGTTCCTGTTCTACCTCAACGCGCTTGAGGCGGGTGTATCGGATGCAGGGCCAAGTCTTGAAAACCTGGACCTTGTCCGCCGCCGTTTCGATCTTTTGTATAGTCGTATCGACATTCTTGACACCTCGCGTTTGTTTGAAACGCTGCGAAGTGACCCGAAATTCGCTGAACCTCTGAACGACGTCTCCGCCTATCTGAAGGCCTCGGTGCCTACAATCGACGCTGAGGACCCAGGCCTGATTGCTGGGCTGTCAAATCTCTATGACGGTGCGCAGGGGATCGCTCCGCGGGTGCGCGAACTTTCGGTCTCGGCGATCTCGTACTTTGCAAGCCAGTCGGATCAGCGCCGTGAGGAAACCGCGCTCAGCCTGTTTCAACTGGCCGTTTTGTCCGGTGGGTTATTTCTGACGCTGACTGCGGTCAGCGCATACCTCTTGGTGGTCAACCGCAAAGCTGATCGGCGGGGGCAGGCGATTCAGCAGGCAAACCAACGCATGAATACGATCCTTTCGACCTCATTGGATGCCGTGATCGTGGTGAACGCCGCCGGCACAGTGCTGGAGTTCAACGCGGCTGCACAAGCAATTTTCGGGTATTCCGAGGCAGAGGCCAAAGGGCATTCGATCGGTGAATTGATTGTGCCTTCGCATCTACGCGAGGCCCACAACCAAGGCATGGAGCGGATGCAGAGCGGAGGAGACCGCCACGTCGTCGGCAAAGGTCGCGTCCAGCTTGAGGCGATGCGCAAGAATGGTGAGGTCTTTCCCGTCGAACTTGCGTTGCAATCCGCCCAGGCCGGAGACGAGGAAATCGTAATCGGTTTCGTCCGCGATATCTCACAAAGCGTTGCGGATCAGAAAGAGCTTGTCTCGGCCCGCGACCGTGCCCTTGCCGGGGAAAAGGCCAAGTCGGATTTTCTGACTGTAATGAGCCATGAGATCAGAACCCCGTTAAACGGGCTGCTGGGCAACCTCACCCTTCTCAAGAATACACGCACGACTAAACAGCAGTCTCAGTTTGTCCGCAACATGGAGATATCGGGCCAGGTTCTGCAAAATCATGTGGATGCGGTGCTGGATATTGCTCGGTTCGAGGCCGGCAAGCTGTCAATCGCGCACGAGCCAACCGACCTGAACGCGATGCTGCAGGACCTGGTGGATGGTCAAAGCGGCAATGCGGCCTCGCGCGGCAACTCAATCTCTTGGCAATGGGTAGGAGGTGCCTATCCGCATGTCGCGACTGATGCGCAAAGGTTGCGGCAAATTCTGTTGAACCTTGTCGGTAATGCAATCAAGTTTACCGAAAATGGCCGTGTGTCGATCGAGGTCGAAAGATGTGAACCGGCAGATCAGAGTAAGGCACATGTCTACGAAGTGCGTGTGATCGACACCGGGGTTGGCATCGCCGATGATGAGATCGACGCCATTTTTGATGACTTCTACACCAGCGATCCCTCTATCGGTCGCACGGTCGGAGGAACTGGGCTTGGCCTGGGAATTGCCCGTAGGTTCGCGCAGGCCATGGGGGGCGAGGTCGGGGCGGAAAGCACATTGGGCGAAGGAAGCGTTTTTTGGCTGCGGATACCGTTACAGCCGTCAGCGCGCGACCAACTGCTAGAAGCTGCTCAGATCAATACCGAGACCGCTCTCCCGCTGAGCTTGTTGGTGGTCGAAGACAACGAGATCAACCTCGAGGTCATCTGCAACATGCTGGCGTTGGACGGTCACCGTGTAACTACGGCGGAGAACGGGAAGGTTGGCGTCGACAAGGCCAGCAGTCAGAGGTTCGACGCGATCCTGATGGATATCAGCATGCCGGTGATGGATGGGCCAACCGCCGTCCGCCATATTCGTAACGGTCAGGGGCGGTCGGCAGATGTACCGATTATCGCGGTGTCGGCCAATGTCCTGCCAGACGCGGTCGAGACCTTTCGCGCCGCCGGTATGACGGCTTTCATTGGCAAACCGATCTCGCTTGACGCCCTGCGCAAGGCTCTTTCGGTAGTTACGCGCACCGAAGCGCGGGTTTTGCAAAGCACGCAGCCTGACCCGTTGGCGGACCTGAAAGACAGCCTCGGGGCCGAGGTCTTTGCCCGTCTGTATGCCAAGTTTATTGCCGAAGGGGATGAGTTCGCTGAACAGCTCGAAACCGGGGCTTTTGACCAGTCAGATTTGACCCAAGTCGCTCAGGTTTGTCACAAACTGGCTGGCAGTGCAGCGACCTTCGGCGCGGAAGAGTTTCGAGAGGCTTTAATTGCGGTAGAGACTGCAGCCAAAGAACACAAAGACATCACTAACAAACTCGCTGCAGTCTCCACTGCTTGGGAGCGGGCGAAAGCATCGCCCGCTCGGGATTGAATTAGGGGGCTAGCAGTGCCGCTGCGCCGACGATACCAACCGCGCGGGCGACCTCGGTCAAGCCGGTCACTTTGCTGTCGTAGCAGGCAATCGCATCACCCGGCAGAACATAGGGGTCATAGTCATCCCGATCCCCACGTCGCAGCAGCTTTTCGATATTGCGTTCAATGACGATCGAGTTCCCGGTCATCGGGTTGCGGGTGAACAGGACCGCACTGCGATTGGCGTTGGTCGTCTTGGCCCCGCCGACGCAATTGGTATCGACTACGGCCTGCAGGTAGCGCGTGCCGTAAGGAACTTCACGTACGTCGCGTCCGATGGCCGACTCTGCGTTACCTGTGGCAGGTTGCGTAAGGTTGGACATATAAAGCGTCACGCCGGGCGGGCTGATCGGGCTGGGTCGCATCAAATCATCCTGGAAACACCCTCGGCTATTCACGACGATCTGATCCCCGGTCAGCAGCATGATGTCGGTCGGGTCCGAGCCTTCGAACACTCCGCGCAAGTCCATGCGATAGATCGTGCCCTGTCGGTGTAGCTCGACGGCTGACAGATCCGCATCAGGGCGCACACCTCCGGCAGCGCGAATGGCGACTGAGAGGTTGCGCGCCTCGGTCGAAGCACCCAGCACGCCCTGGCGCCCTCGATCCAGTGAGTCGCCTGGGATACCTCCGATCTCGACCGAGTGGGGCTCAAACACTGCGCCTTTCACGCCGACAGTGACCGAGGCGAAATCGCTGATGCGCGCCGTGACGCGCGGGGTACTGTCATAGAACTGTGCCGCCACTAGAACGCGGGCGACATCCCGCTCCACCTGCTCGGTCGTTCTGCCCTGTGCGCGCACGGGTGGCAGGTAGGGTAGCTTCAGATCGCCATCGCGGGACACAACATAGGTGTCGCTGAGAAGCTCATCCCTGTCGATGGTGATCTGCACCATGTCATTGCGCGAAAGCTTCTCGCCCAACAGCGGGCCAAGCGCGGGCTGAGACCATTTGGCAAACGCGTTTGAGCCCTGATCCCCAGTTTGAGGCATACAGGCGCGCCCATTCATATGTTCCGCTTGCAGCAAGGGCCCATTTGCCCGGCGTCGCGATGGAGCACGGTACTGCGCTTGATAACTGTCGCCTTTTGCGACGGGTTCGATGTTGCGCGGGGTTTTCATGCTGCTGCAACCCGACAGCGCAATCGCACTGACGGCTCCCAATACCAAAACTTTGAAATGTCGTGTCATTTTGAACTCTCCTGAACTGCGTCCACAGCTACAGCAGTGTCTTGATGTGCGTCAGACCGGCATCGGGATTGCCGCTTATCCCATTCGGATAGGTCGCTCGCCGGATGGTTCTTCCGGCTGTCCACCCGCGTCTGGGACAGGGATATCGCGGCCAACTAGAACTGATCCCAACACTGTTTTTTGGACATTTGGCGACATGACTCAGCGATTGGCACATTCCGGTTTTTTGCGGCACTTGCTGGCCTACGCGGTGTCCGAAGTGGCCGCAAAAGCCTCGCGTCTTGTGGTCGTTGTCGTCGTTGCCCGTAGCCTCAGCCCCGAGGCAATCGGTCTGGCTGCTGCTGCCCTTGCCGCGGGGGATATCCTCAAGGCGCTGACCGAGAACGGCGTGGGGCAGAGGATCATCCAAGCCCCGCAGGCCGAGTTGGAACAACGCTGCAACACCGCGTATTGCATCTTCTGGGTCTGGTGCGGGGCGCTGTTCTTGCTGCAACTGGCTATCGCTGCGTTCCTCTATGCGATAGGGCACGAAACCCTGGCGCTGCTGCTCGCCATTCTGGCGGGAGAGTACCTGTTCATGCCCGCCGGTCTAGTACAGGCCGCGCTTGCGATGCGTGAGGGCAAGCTGCAGCAGACCGCCGCCATTGCCGGAGGGCAGGTGGTTGGTGCGAATGTCATGGCGGCGCTACTGGCGCTGCTCTGGGCCGCGCCGCTGGCTTTGGTGCTGCCCCGCTTGCTGGCTGCTCCGATCTGGCTGGTCCTAATGCGCCGCCTCCGCCCTTGGGCGTCGGAAACCAAACAAGGATTTGCCGCCCTTCGCCCCTTTGTTGGGTTCGGCTGGGCCGTTCTGGGGGTCGAGATCGTCAAAGTTCTGCGTCTGCAGGCCGACAAGCTTGTCGTCGGCGCGATGCTGGGGGCCGAGAGCCTTGGCATCTACTTTATGGCTTTCAATGCTGGGCTCGGCCTGGCGACATCGTTCACGCAGGCCTTTTCAGTCGTTCTTTTCCCACATCTCTGCGCAGCCTCGGACAAAACCAAGGCGTTGCGTCACGGGCTCGGCACGTCCCTCCTGGTTCTGAGCCCGCTGGTTTTGCTGCAAGCCACCTTTGCGCCGATCTATGTGCCGCTGCTGCTGGGTGCTGAGTGGCAGCAGATTTCACCGGTGGTCTCGGTCTTGTGCCTTGCCGCATTGCCCAGCGTCATCTGGTCCGCCGTGGCCGGCTGGCTGCGGTCCGAGAACCGCGCGATCACCGAGCTACGAGTCAGCACGGCCCTTGCATTCGCTTTGATCCTCAACACCGCGATCATGGCGCCGTTCGGGCTGATGCCGCTGGCGATGGGATATCTGATGACCAGTGCTGCCCTCATGTTGATCGCCTCTTGGGTTCTGCTGCCTCGGGATCAAAAGACAACAGAGAGGTTCGGCTTCCAATGACCCGCTTTACCATCATCGTGCCGTTTCACACCGATGCGGACACAATTGCTGACACGTTGACCAGCATTCGCGCGCAAAGCTTCACGGAATGGGAGGCGATCTGCGTCGGCGATCGTCCCTCGAAGGCGTGCCTGTCCATTGTGCTGAATCACATTGCCCAAGACCACCGTATCCGGATCGCAAGCAGCCCCTTCGATGGCCCAAGTGCCGCCCGCAACTATGGGGCCGAACTGGCCAAGGGAGACATGCTGGCGTTCTGCGATGCAGACGATCTGTGGCACAAGGACAAGCTGGCGCAGCTGAACGAATCCTTCCAATCCTCTTCGACGGATGCGGTTTTTGGGCAGATCAGGTTCTTCGCCGATCAGCTCGAAGATTCTCAGACATGCTCGAGGGTTCCTAACGCACCACTGACCATTCAGGACCTGTTGGCTGAGAACCCGGTCTGCACCATGTCCAACCTTTCAATCCGTCGCGAGGTCTTTAACGCCGTTGGCGGGTTGGACGCGAGAACGGTGCATAACGAAGACTTGGAGCTGTTGATCCGCCTCGCAGGCGAAGGGTTCACCATCAAAGGGGTGGATCAATTTCAGGTCTGGTATCGCACCAGCGCCCGGGGCTTGTCCTCGGATTTGGCCGCCATGCGCGCTGGGCGGGCCTACGCGGTCAAAACAGCCGCATCATATGGCGTGTTCCCGTCGCGGTCGTCCGAGGCCGTCTATCTTCGCTATCTCGCCCGCCGGGCGTTGCGGTTAGGGCATCAGGGTCAGGCGCTGTCTTACACACGCAAAGGCTTGAGCCTTCATGCGCGCAGTTTTCTGCTGCCCCTGCGCCGAGGACTGCCTACCGCCGCAGGGGCCGCGCTGGCCCCGATCCTGCCGCAAGCGATCAAAAGCGCGTTGTTTTCTTAAGAATTCTGAAGGAGATCACCATGCCCACAGCATCCATCGTTGTACCCGCCTACAACGCCGAAGCAACCTTGGCCGAAACGCTCGCCTCACTGCAGGCGCAAACCTATGACGATTTCGAAATCATCATCGTCGATGACGGATCGCAGGACGCGACCGCCGGGATTGCCCGCACGCACCAATGCGACCCGCGCGTACGACT
This sequence comes from Ruegeria sp. CL3, assembly GCF_056536505.1. Taxonomy (NCBI): domain Bacteria; kingdom Pseudomonadati; phylum Pseudomonadota; class Alphaproteobacteria; order Rhodobacterales; family Roseobacteraceae; genus Ruegeria; species Ruegeria sp. CL3. Next base: position 83,659 of record NZ_JBQFPT010000016.1, read on the forward strand.
TGTCGGGCAAGCCAATCGCGGGCTGGCGGGGGCCAGAAATACCGGCATCGCTGCCGCGCGGGGTACGTTCATCGGCTTTTGCGACGCCGACGATCTGTGGATGCCCGAAAAGCTGGCGGCTCATATTCACCATCTCAAGGCCGAACCGGATGTGGGGGTTAGTTACTCTGGCAGTGCCTTGATCGACGAGGCGGGGTGCATGATGGGGATCAAACAAGCACCCCGCCTGAAGGATGTGACCGCAGCACATGCTCTGAACCGCAACCCAATCGGCAATGGATCGGCGGCCGTTATTCGAAAGACGGTGCTGGAGGCTCTGGCCTACCGCCCGAGCTTTGAAACCCAGCGGGATTGGGTCTTCGATGAGACATTCCGCCAGTCCGAAGATATCGAATGCTGGATGCGGTTGATGTTGAAGACCGATTGGCAGATCGAAGGTGTTCCGGGGCTTCTAACCCACTACCGGATCAACGCAGGCGGGCTTTCGGCGGCTTTGGATCGCCAGTTGGAGGCGTGGGAGCGGATGGTCGCGAAGCTGCGCCCGCTGAACCCTGAATTCTTTGCCCGGCACGAACCCTCGGCCCGTGCTTATCAGCTGCGCTATCTGGCGCGGCGGGCCATCACCAACCTCGATCAGGACACAGCTTGGGAGTTGTTTGCGCGCAGCGTCCAGGAAAGCCTCCGCCCGGTGTTTGAGGAACCTGTGAAAACGTTCAGCACTTTCGCCGCAGCCCTTGTGTTGAAAACGTTTGGACCCGGCCCGATCACCCGGCTGGGACAAATGAAATCCAAACTGCAATCGATCTGAGAGAGGGGTCATCATGGAACAGAAAAAGATCCTACACCTGGTAGACGACACCACAGCGGGTGGCGTGATGCGGATGCTCGACCATCTTTTGGCGCAATCAGATCTGTCCGGCGCGTTCGAGCAAAAGGTGTTGAAAGTCAAACGGACAGCATTTTCTTGGGGCAAACTGAATGCGGATGTCATCGTGTCCCACGTCGTACCAAGCTGGAGAAGCCTACCCGCATTCTCGGCGCTTCGCGCAATGCACCTGGACACTCGACTGGTCCATGTCGAACACAGTTACACCCGGGCATTCACCACCCTTAATGTCCCTTATAAACGTCGGTTTTTTGCGATGCTGCGTGTGATCTATTCCTTCTTTGATCAGGTGGTCGCCGTCAGCCATGCGCAGTCGGACTGGATGAAGGAACGACGCCTGGCTGCTTCGGAAAAACTGGCTGTCATTCCTCCGACCGTTGATCTTGAGCGCTTGTCACGCAACACGATGCCTCCCAAGTCAAAGACCACAATTGGCGCTATCGGGCGGCTCGAGCAGCAGAAAGGCTTCGACATCCTGATCCAAGGCTTTCGGTTAACCCGAACGCCGGGCGCGCGTTTGTTGATCTTTGGCGAAGGCAGTCAGCGTTTATACCTTGAGACACTGGCAGAGGGTGACCCGCGCATAGAATTTCGGGGCCACGCCGAGGACCCTGCAGAGGCCTATCAAGCCGTCGATATTGTTGCGATTCCGTCGCGTTGGGAGGCTTACGGACTTGTGCTGGACGAAGCGCTTGCCGCGAAGCGCAATGTGATCGCCAATAAAGTTGATGGGTTACGTGACCGTGAAGGAGATACGAGAGTTTCATTCTGCAACCTTGACCCTTATGATTGGCGACTTGCGATCAATAATTTTCTGCTTTCCAACACTATTGAGAAAAGCAGCTGAATCAAAATTTGACACTGGATCTTTTGCGTTTTTGCCGAGCCATTCGCTGCAAAATCAATTGTGATTTCAAAGAAATTGCCTGAGTCCAGCTTTGCGTTTTGTGCGCGAGCCTACTTAGCGCAGTACATTTTGGTGCCCTCTTTGGACTGCGAGCGGTCATTGCCTTGTGCTAAGTGGACGGCAGCTATGTCCGCATTGCAGACATTGGGCGTAATTAACTGAATGTCTGCACCGAGCCCAAAGCAGAAATTGCTCTTCGGAAGCAAAGTCTGCCTTTCTGAACCCTAGACTTGACTTCAACTGATCGCCTCCCCAACTACCGCAGTTGCAATATATCCGGAACGCATAGCTTTCTTTGTTCCGGCATTTTGTCTGCACCATCCGATCGTTTCAGTCGTTTCGGACCGTCTTTGACTTTAATCTTCGGTTTGGCTAGCGGGCCCTTCAAGGTCACGGGCCAGGGGCTCTTCGACAGAGGTTCGCCAATCTTACGGGGCTGCAGATTTAGGTCCAAAACCTTGCCCGCCACATCAACACCGCCAAAGACGACAACTTGGACCTGGTCTGTCTCCAATGTGGTTTGTTTCGTCGAAATACTCCCATTTGAGATACTAATCGGCGCACGCAAGCATACGATTGGAGCTACCTTTTGTTTCTCTTTGGTAAACACCCAAGGTAGCACCCCTAGCCCTGCCAGATCCAAAAGCTGGGTCTCGATCGAGCCATCACGCATTGAAACTGTGGCATTGCCGTTCATGCTGTTTGCAAAATGCTTCGGTGAATCGGTTCCTCCGGTCACCGAAAAATCTGCATAGATCGTACCGCTCGCACCTTTTTTGAAGTTCAGGTTGTGAAGAATATCATCCAGCTGCCAACCGCCCGCTTTGCCGGTCAACGTGAGTAGATGCGTGTCGTTCGAAAGATCCATCTGCCCGCTGACGTCGAAATGAGCACCTCCATATTCAAACTTCAAAGGTCCGGCCTTGAGCTCATTTTCGTTGAGCGTCAGTTCGCTCTGCAAACTGCTGATGCCCTTGGCTCCTTCGATGTGACGAAGGTCAACGTCGACATCCATATCCATACCAGACAAGAGAATTGAGCGCCCGATAGGTTTAAGCGTTACATCTCTTAACGCACCTTGGTCGCCCTCCTCTTCTTTCTTAGTTTCTTTCTCTTCCAGCTCTGGGCCGCCTAGTTTCCGCAATTGTGCGGCAGCCTGAACGATAGTTCGGATCTGATCTATCTTTATCAGGTCACTCTCAATGGAACCCTGCAGCACCGGGTCACTTGTTGCATCATCTAGATCGGCCAAAATCTGCAAAATAGAGTCGGCGACCTCAACATTGGCACTCGCGTTCCAATCGGTGCCTTCGCTAACGAGGTTGATTTCAAGGCGTGCCTGTCCGGTTTCGACGCGTTCAAGCGACAGGGCTTCCAAAAGGTCCGCTCCGGATGGGACTGCGACATCAATTGCCAAATCCAGATCCTTGAATTTGAGTACATTCTTGACAGTGCCATGCACCTCAAGTTTCCAGACGTCCGTATCGCTTGTCTTTCCATCCAAATTCGACAGCGAAAGCTGATTAATGTCGCCGTTCAAAAGGAAGTCACCGGAGAACCTGCCAAGCTGGTCGTCTGGGCCCAACAATTCTGGCGAGATCAAACTGCTTGCCGGTATGTCCATTAGGCCTTCTGCTGATATGCCTTGCAACTGAAGAGCGTCATCGACCGAACCGTTCAAAATGATAAATGGATTGGCAGGGTTCCCAATTCTAAGGTTGATGTTTCCGACTTTTAAGGCGCCTTCTGGTGTTCTGGAAAGCTCGGAGAACTTAATCGGGGGCGGGCCTTCGCCGGACGTGTCCAACGTGAAACCGTTGGTCTTAATGACCATATTTCGCTGCGGCACCCGACCGGGTACGCTGTCGATAACCATATCGACTGCGATAAGTTTAAGATCATATCGCGAGGCGGCTGGGGCTGGTTCCGCATCTTCTGGGTACAACCTAATTCGGGTTGTCAGCGATACGTCTTCCGGGTTCCCCAATTCTCCGATCTGCCCCGTCAGCGAAAGGCTTTGCCCGCCATCTAATTCCGCCAATACAGATAGGTCATCAATCCGTGCTACGCCGTCGACTGATGTAAACGTTGCGCCAATACTCCCTGTGCCTTCCAAAACGCGGCTCAGCTTCAGGATATCGAGAAGCTGGCCAAGTTCGGCAATCTCTACGGTCGTTGCCACTTGCAGACCGTTCTCTTGAGGGACTTCCTCGGCGACAATCGAAGTCTGTTCGAAGTTCACCGCCAACCGAAACGGGTCTTCCGTGGGGAATGTCGCGTTCAGATCAAACCTCTCTCCGTTCAGCGAACCGGCCCCGACTGCCGTCGCAACATCAGTTTCCGTATCACGCTTTAAGAGCAGCTCAGGAAGCTGCAGGTCCAACTCAAGTCCGTTTAAATTGTTTTTGTAAAGAATGGCGATATCAGTCAGATCAATTTTGCGGTCCGTTAGAATTCCCGCCAACAGCGGTGTCGGGGATTTTGTAGGTTTCCCGACTTCAGTTTCCGTTTGGGAAATAGACTGCCAGTTTCCGATGCCATCTTTGTCCGTGATCAGGTTCAAGTGAACACCCGAGAGCGAAAGACCACTCAGTGAGATTTTACTGTTCCAGAGGTCGCGTGCGGAAACTTCAAACTCAATCTCATCGATTGCCGCAAGGTTCACACCAGCATTCCGAGAACCGGGTAGTTCCAGCCCTGCCGCTGACACCCGCAACTGCCGACCAATACCCAGACGCACTTCATCTTCAATACTAACCTCCTGGCCAAGTTTCTTAGAGATCAGATTTTCGACGAAAGTAGTTCTGACCGAGGAAAAAAACGCAGAAGACAGGAAAAACCAAGCTGCAAACACTGCGACAAACGCGACAGCGCAACAAATCAAAATACCTTTTGCAACGTATCGCACGTTCTTCTCCTATAATTTCGATTCATCCAATGGGAAGCCTAGACCATTTAATCATTTAGTTAATGGAATATATGTGGTCGGTAGATGATCTAAATTCCGAATGAACTTGACTATATTGCTGATATTCTAGCGTGTTTTGTCGAACCGCCAGGTTCAGGCCTCATAGCCAATAGATAACGAGTGCTGCGAGGGCGATTGCTGACAGGAAGACCTTTGGGCACCTGTCGTAGCGGGTTGCCACAGGCCGCCAATCCTTCAAC
>NZ_JBQFPT010000017.1:0-74806 GCF_056536505.1 Ruegeria sp. CL3
CGAGATGGTCATGCCCGGCGACAACGTGTCGTTCGGCGTTGAGCTGATCGCACCGATCGCGATGGAGCAGGGCCTGCGCTTCGCGATCCGCGAAGGCGGCCGCACCGTCGGAGCCGGCGTTGTGTCGAAAATCACTGAATAATTCGCGCAAGCGAATGATCAGACGAAAAGGGCGTCCCTCGGGACGCCCTTTTTCGTTTGAGCCATACAGTTCCGAGGTGGGCTTAAACATTTTCGAACCGAGATGACGTTTAGAAAGCTCGCCGTCGTTAAGGGCAAAACGGATTGAGGTTTCTTAATCCAAAGTCCACCTCACCCAAATACAGGAAACCCACATGTGATCTGAAACAAAAAAAGCGGGGCGTGCGCAGGCCGAGCCGCTGACGTAATCAGGAGGAAATCATGTTAGGTTTTGAATTCTTGAACTATGGAACGCAAATCCTTCACAGCAAGGATCTGGAGGACATGCGTGCCGCTATCCTTAGTGACGACGACCAAGAAATCGACTGTGATATCAGTGAGTTTAGCCGCGAGCGTAGGCGGTTCGACGTCCGGCTTGTCGAGCAGCCTAGCAGAATCTGATGCGTTTAAGCGTGTCCAGAACCTGTGTCGTCAACCAGCGTATTCACCGTAACGTGGGGTGAAAACCTTCCAGACCGTTTCGGTTTTCTCTGACTGCTCAATTGTCGCATGTAGGCTGTACACCTCGCCCATAGTCCTTTAGCGCGTTCTTGTTGCGAAGTTGGTCCTGAAGATCAGTACTTGGTGCTGGGTCGTGTCGCTCTTTGAGGTGGGACAAAGCCAACAAACCCCTTGCCAAACCCCACCAACACCACTAATACGCGCGAGTTCTCGATAAGAACGTCAAGGCGGGGTGATTCCCGCCTTTTGGGTTCGAAGAGGGTTGGCGATGCGCGTCTGTCCTCCTCTCAACCTCAACGCCTGATAAAAGGCTGTATCTATGCAAAGCCAAAACATCCGTATTCGGCTGAAGGCATTTGACTATCGCGTTCTGGATGCCAGCACGCAAGAGATCGTCAACACTGCCAAGCGGACCGGCGCGAACGTGCGCGGCCCGATCCCGCTGCCGAACAAGATTGAGAAGTTCACGGTTCTCCGTGGCCCTCACGTTGACAAGAAATCCCGCGACCAGTTCGAGATCCGTACGCACAAGCGTCTCTTGGACATCGTTGATCCGACCCCCCAGACCGTTGACGCGCTGATGAAGCTCGACCTCGCTGCTGGTGTGGACGTCGAGATCAAGCTGCAGTCGTAAGATCGGAGGGTATAGATTATGCGCTCTGGTATTATCGCAAAAAAAGTTGGCATGACCCGCCTGTTCATGGAAGACGGCAAGCAGATCCCTGTGACCGTTCTTCACCTGGACAACCTGCAGGTTGTTGCACAGCGTACCGCTGACAAAGACGGCTACACCGCCGTTCAGTTGGGCGCCGGTGCTGCCAAGGCAAAACGCACCTCGAAAGCCATGCGCGGGCACTACGCCGCTGCAAAGGTTGAGCCCAAGCGTAAGCTGGCCGAGTTCCGCGTCTCCGAAGATGGCCTGATTGATGTGGGCGCCGAGATTTCGGCAGAACACTTCCTGGAAGGTCAGAAAGTTGACGTTTCGGGCACCTCGATCGGTAAAGGCTTTGCCGGTGCGATGAAGCGCTGGAACTTTGGTGGTCTGCGCGCCTCGCACGGTGTTTCGATCAGCCACCGTTCGCACGGTTCGACCGGTCAGTGTCAGGACCCAGGCAAGGTGTTCAAAGGCAAGAAGATGGCCGGTCACATGGGTGCTGCCCGTGTAACCACCCAGAACCTGGAAGTCGTCAAAACCGACGCCGACCGGAACCTGGTCTTCATCAAAGGCGCCGTTCCTGGACCGAAATCGGGCTGGGTCACCGTCAAGGACGCCGTGAAGAAGAAAGCACCGGAAGGCCTGCCTTTCCCGGCTGCTGTGAAATCGGCTGCAACCGAAGCACCTGCGGAAGAAGCTCCCGCGGAAGGTGGTGAAGCATGAAACTTGATGTAATCAAACTGGACGGCGGCAAAGCCGGCGACATCGAGCTGAACGCCGATCTGTTCGGTCTCGAGCCGCGTGCGGACATCCTGCACCGTGTGGTCCGTTGGCAGCGCAACAACGCGCAGGCCGGCACCCACAAGGTCAAGACCCGCTCGGAAACCAGCTACTCGACCAAGAAGATCTATCGCCAGAAGGGCACCGGTGGCGCACGCCATGGTGACCGCAACGCGCCGATCTTCCGTGGTGGTGGTATCTACAAAGGCCCCGTCGTGCGCTCGCACGGCCACGACCTGCCCAAGAAGTTCCGCAAGCTTGGCCTGCGCCACGCTCTGTCGGCCAAAGCCAAGGCAGGTGAACTGGTTGTGATCGAAAACGCCGAAGCCGAAGGCAAGACTGCTGCTCTGGCCAAACAGGTTGCAAACCTGGGCTGGAAACGTGCTCTGGTCATCGACGGCGCGACCGTGAACGAAGGGTTCCTGAAAGCGTCTAAAAACATCGAAGGTCTGGATATCCTGCCGTCGATGGGCGCAAACGTCTATGACATCCTCAAGCGTGACACTCTGGTGCTCACCAAAGCGGCTGTCGAAGCACTGGAGGCTCGTCTGAAATGAGCGCGAAGGCAGAACACTACGACGTGATCCGCAAGCCGATCATCACCGAAAAGTCTACCATGGCGTCAGAAAACGGCGCGGTTGTCTTTGAAGTGGCGATCGACAGCAACAAGCCGCAGATCAAAGAGGCCGTTGAGGCGCTGTTTGGTGTGAAGGTCAAAGCGGTGAACACCACCGTGACCAAAGGCAAGGTCAAGCGGTTCCGCGGCCAGCTGGGTCGCCGGAAAGACGTCAAAAAAGCATATGTGACCCTGGAAGAGGGCAACACAATCGACGTGAGCACCGGTCTTTGATCCGACGCTTACTGCAACTATTCACGGCCTCGGCGGTTCAACCCGCCGGGGCCGATTTCGTTTCAGACCCTGAAACTGTGCGTTCGCAGGTTCTGGATCAAATGCGGGCGTTCAGCGCCGAGCCCTATTTCCAGATTGCCGACGAACAGCTGGGGCTGCTGTCCGTCTTCGATGATCTGAAATATGACCGGGCGGATGTGGACATGATCTCTCCGGCGATGCGCAAGCATGTGGTCGGCAAGCTTGGTCCGCTGGGGTTCCGCCAGACCTCCGGCACGGTATTGGAGCACGCCGAGGCTGATATGCGCGTGCACATCCCCAAGTTTCACGCCCTCGGCGCGTCGCCTTTCGACATCGCGCGCTATACCGAGAAACGCCCGCAGGATTGCTGTCTGCTGACGCCGACGCAGGTGGCCTGTCAGTACGTGGATCACTATGAGTTGGACGAGGCCGTGCAGCGGATTGAGGCGTTGATTGCGAAGCACCCGATCAACCTGCTCAAACTGGCGGATTATCTGGAAGGCAAACCCAAACACCGCGCCTTTCGCGAGGTGCTGGGGCATATCAAACTCAAGCAGAGGATCGCGGTGGAGTCCGAGCCTCTTTGCCGCAGGCGGTCTTTGGGGTGAGTACTGGGTGAAGCCTTTGTTGTGTGATCAATAGACACCCCTGCGATACCGGAGTCTGCGTATGCGACAGAAACGATCAAATCGACTTGTTATTGCGTCTTGATAGTAATCTGCGACGCAAGGACCTCTGCTCTATGCACACAGAGCGCTGAACCCAGAAAGATGATACAACAACAATAAGTTTCAAATACAATGTCATAAGAACCTGAGAAGTGTCACCACCAGTTCGTGGAGGTATCGAAATTGAGATTGTCTGTCTTTTGCGTTTTTACCCTGGCCTTGCCGTTTCCCTGTTTTTCACAGGAATCAACTCCAACCGACATTAAGAATGCCATTCTGACCAGCAGATCAGGCGATTGCGCTGACTACATTGGTAGCTACAAAGCGGACGTCGAGGATATCCAAAAGGGCACCTCCTACGAGGCACAAGTCAAGATAGACGCCGACAACGAGACTTGTACAATTGCTACGAATGGGACGCCCAACCATGACTTCAATGGTGCGACAGCACGTTTTGCCAATGACTTTCGTCCCTTGTTGAGTGAATTCCAAATTGCGCGAAAGCCAGAAAAGGCTACAAACCCGAGTCCCCTCGGCCAACAGGCATACAACGCCATATTGTTGAATGGCGTACCTGTGGATTTGCTTTCGGCAGGTTGCTATCGACCAGATGCTCCCCGAGCTGACAAAAACGGCAACGTGCTTGCTGGTTGTACCATCCGCGACCCCTGGCTGATCGATCCGCCATCTTACGATAAGTACTTTGGGGTTGATTTACATAATGCGCATACACAGCCAGATGGCAGATATCACTACCATTCGAACCCGAACGCACTGTTCAATGACCGACAGTTCGATGCGCCTTCTCCAGTAATCGGTTTTGCGTCAGACGGTTTCCCGATATACGGAACAATCTTCGAGGATAGCGACGGGAAAATTCGAGCGGCCCTCTCGGGCTATGAGTTGAAGTCTACGGAGAGGCCAAAACCGCCGAACGGCCCGGGTGGTATGCCGGATGGCACTTACATTGAAGACTATGAGTTCACAGGCAATGGAGATCTGGATGAATGCAATGGTATGACCGTTGATGGTCAATACGGGTACTATGTCACAAGCTCGTATCCATGGATTCTGAATTGCTACACAGGAACTCCCAACCCTTCGTTCCGAAAGTGATTTGGAAACGGTTGTCCAAAACTGTTCAATCTGTGGCGCCACAGGTAAGAATTAACGAGTGCTACCGAGATTTGCAGCATGCACTTGGCTAGCTTGAAAGAATCCGCCGCCCCCTATAGACACCCACCCCCAACCCTGTTACACGCTCCCAATCTTGCGGCCTCGGATTCGTTCCGGGGCCTCTGATATTTGTAACCGGGGACCTTCGGGGCCCTATACCCTTGGCACCTACGGGGGCCTATCACATAGCGGGGAAACTCCCTGCACTTGCTAAACGGAAGACAGAAAGCATGGCACTCAAGTCGTACAAGCCGACGACGCCGGGCCAGCGCGGGCTGGTGCTGATCGACCGTTCGGAGCTTTGGAAAGGACGTCCGGTCAAGTCTCTCACTGAGGGTTTGACCAAATCGGGCGGCCGGAACAACACCGGACGGATCACTTCACGCCGCCGCGGCGGTGGCGCAAAGCGTCTCTACCGGATCGTTGACTTCAAACGGAACAAATTTGATGTCGCGGCAACCGTCGAGCGGATCGAATATGACCCGAACCGGACCGCATTCATCGCACTGGTAAAATACGAAGACGGCGAGCAGGCATATATCCTGGCTCCGCAGCGTCTGGCTGTTGGTGACAAAGTCGTGGCATCCGCCAAGGCCGACATCAAGCCGGGCAACGCGATGCCGTTCTCGGGCATGCCCATCGGTACCATCGTCCACAACATCGAGATGAAGCCTGGCAAAGGCGGTCAGATCGCACGTGCGGCCGGTACTTACGCTCAGTTCGTTGGTCGCGATGGCGGCTACGCTCAGATCCGTCTGAGCTCGGGCGAGCTGCGCATGGTCCGTCAGGAATGCATGGCCACCATCGGTGCCGTGTCCAACCCCGACAACAGCAACCAAAACCTCGGTAAAGCCGGTCGCATGCGCCACAAGGGCGTTCGTCCGTCGGTTCGTGGTGTTGCAATGAACCCGATCGATCACCCGCACGGTGGTGGTGAAGGTCGTACCTCGGGTGGCCGTACACCGGTTACGCCGTGGGGTAAGGACACCAAGGGTAAGCGTACCCGCAACAAGAACAAAGCGTCCCAGAAGCTGATCATCCGCTCGCGGCACGCCAAGAAGAAGGGACGTTAATCCATGTCTCGCTCTGTTTGGAAGGGTCCTTTCGTCGATGCTTACGTGCTGAAAAAAGCCGAAGCAGCGCGCGAGTCGGGCCGCAACGAAGTCATCAAAATCTGGTCGCGTCGTTCCACCATTCTGCCCCAGTTCGTGGGTCTGACCTTTGGTGTGTACAACGGCCAGAAGCACATTCCCGTCAACGTCTCGGAAGACATGATCGGTCAGAAGTTCGGTGAATACTCGCCGACCCGCACCTATTATGGCCACGCCGCAGACAAAAAAGCGAAGCGGAAGTAAGTCATGGGCAAGGAAAAGAACCCCCGCCGCGTGGCTGAAAACGAAGCAATGGCGAAAACGCGCATGCTTCGCACCAGCCCGCAGAAACTGAACCTGGTTGCGCAAATGATCCGCGGCAAGAAAGTCGAGAAGGCTCTGACCGACCTGACTTTCAGCAACAAGCGTGTCGCGCAGGACGTTAAGAAGTGCCTGCAGTCCGCAATCGCGAATGCCGAAAACAACCACAACCTGGACGTTGACGAGCTGATCGTCGCCGAAGCATGGGTTGGCAAGAACCTGGTCATGAAGCGCGGTCGTCCGCGTGCCCGTGGCCGTTTCGGCAAGATCATGAAGCCGTTCTCGGAGATCACCATCAAGGTGCGTCAAGTTGAGGAGCAAGCCTAATGGGTCATAAAGTAAATCCGATCGGCATGCGCCTGCAGGTCAACCGCACCTGGGACAGCCGCTGGTACGCCGACACCAAGGACTACGGTGATCTTCTGCTGGAAGACCTCAAGATCCGTGAGTTCATCAACAAAGAGTGCAAGCAGGCCGGTGTTGCCCGTGTGATCATCGAACGTCCGCACAAGAAGTGCCGCGTTACGATCCACACAGCACGTCCCGGTGTCATCATCGGCAAGAAAGGTGCAGACATCGAAGTTCTGCGCAAAAAGCTTGCTCGCATGACCGACAGCGAACTGCACCTGAACATCGTCGAAGTGCGCAAGCCCGAGCTTGACGCGCAGCTGGTTGCCGAGTCCATCGCTCAGCAGCTGGAACGTCGTGTTTCGTTCCGTCGCGCAATGAAGCGCTCGGTTCAGAACGCCATGCGCATGGGCGCCCTGGGTATCCGGGTGAACGTCGCTGGTCGTCTGGGCGGCGCCGAAATCGCACGGACCGAGTGGTACCGTGAAGGCCGCGTGCCTCTGCACACTCTGCGTGCCGACATCGATTACGCACATGCCGAAGCGATGACCCCCTACGGGATCATCGGGATCAAGGTCTGGATCTTCAAAGGTGAGATCATGGAGCACGATCCGCAGGCACGTGACCGTAAAGCACAGGAACTCCAGGACGGCCCTGCACCTCGTGGTGCTGGTGGCGGTCGTCGCTAAGGAGGGAAAGATATGCTTCAACCAAAGCGTACTAAATTCCGCAAGATGCACAAAGGCCGGATCAAGGGTCTCGCCAAGGGCGGCTCTGATCTGAACTTTGGCACCTACGGCCTGAAAGCTCTTGAGCCTGAGCGTGTAACTGCACGCCAGATCGAAGCTGCACGTCGTGCCATGACGCGTCACATGAAGCGTCAGGGTCGCGTCTGGATCCGCATCTTCCCCGACACTCCGGTCACTGCAAAGCCGATCGAAGTTCGTATGGGTAAAGGTAAAGGTTCGGTCGACCGCTGGGCATGCAAGGTCAAGCCTGGCCGCGTAATGTTCGAGATCGACGGCGTCAATGACGACATCGCCCGTGAGGCCCTGCGCCTGGCCGCGATGAAGCTGCCAATCAAGACTCGCGTCGTGGTTCGCGAAGACTGGTAATCAGTCCGGGGAAACCCGAACAGCATTGCCCCCGCCGAGAAATCGGTGGGGGCTTTTTCGTTTGTGGCCTCTCGCAAACCCGCTAGGCGCCCAATTCCGAGATTCAATACCGGCATTGCAAAAAAGATGGGGCTCAGGGGTGGCATATTCTCTCATCTGGTGAAAAGAAGCGCTCGCAATACCTTCTCAATCAGAGCTTGGGTCGATCATCCTCCGATACGGCTTGAGCACGAACTGTGCCTTGGCTCTGAAACCCCGCTGAAAGACCGAGGACACGTATGGGCCTTACTTGCCGGGACGTCATGGTCCCCCCTGAAAAACAGAAGACAATTCATCCCGATGACACAGTCGCCAAGGCGTTTGAGATCATCCGCGACAGCCGCGCCCGGTTCTTGCCGGTGGTGGGGGATGACGGTAGCTTCCAAGGCGTTTTCACCGCGCCCACGCTGATCAAGATGATCCTGCCGCGTGCGGCCCGTATTGGTGTTAGCGATGAGACGTCGCGCGTTGCAATCAGCCATCTCAGCTTTATGGATTTGACCAAGGAAGACATCAGCGAACAGATCAAGCGCCTGCACGAAGAGCGGGTCGGAGATCACATGTCGAACCCGGCCAACATCCCGGTTCTCGCACCAGACACGCCGGTGATGGAAGGCATTTTCCTGATCCACAAATTCAAACGCCACGTTTTCCTCGTGGAACCCGAGACCAATCGCTTTGTCGGCTCTGTCAGCCCGAACTCGTTGATTGATCACGCGCTGAGCTAACCCCTAAAGACCGGATCAGACCATTGACCGACCATTCCGTTTCGCATGGAGAACACGCGTTCTCCGTTCCTCAGCTGTTGGGGATTGACCCTCTGTGGGTCGCCACCGGTATCCTGATTGCAGTTTATGCCGTCCTGGTGACCGAAAAAGTAAACCGCGCCATTCTGGCCATGCTGGGGGCATCGCTGATGGTGCTGTTCGGCATCATCAACCAGGAACAGGCTGTCGCGGGCGTTGATGCCAACACATTGGCGCTGCTGATCGGCATGATGGTGATCGTCGGGATCACCAGTAAGTGCGGGTTGTTCCAATTCGTCGCCATCAAGGCCGCAAAGGTGGTCAAGGCCAATCCGACCGGCATTTTGATCATGCTGACGCTGATCACGGCGGTGTTCTCGGCTCTGCTCGACAACGTGACTACCGTTCTGTTGATCGCACCAATCACCTTGCTGATCACGGACGCGCTCGAGACGCGTGTTTACCCGTTCTTCTTTGCCGAGATTCTGGCTTCGAATGTGGGCGGTACGGCCACTCTGATTGGTGACCCGCCGAACATCATCATCGGCTCGGCTGCGGGCCTCAGCTTCAATGACTTCGTGGTCAATCTTGCGCCGATCTCGGCCATCTGTCTGGTGGTGCTGACCGGTATCATTTATTTGATGAACCGCCGCACGCTGGCCGCCATTCCGAAATCGGCCTGCGAAAAGATCATGCGTTTCAACGAAAACGAAGCGATCACCGATGTCGGCCTGATGATCAAATCCCTGTCGGTTCTGGCGCTGACCCTTCTTGGCTTCACGCTTGGCCATGGCTACGGCATCCAGCCGGGCACCTCGGCGCTGGCTGGCGCCGCGCTGTTGATGCTGTTGGCCTATGGGCACCAGCACGGAGAAGAACAGTCCGAATCCGTTCACCACATCTTTGGCGAGGTTGAGTGGATCACCATTTTCTTCTTCGGCGGTTTGTTCGTCATCGTTGCAGGTGTCGAGCATGTCGGCCTGCTTGAGTTCTTCGGTGAGAAAGTGCTGGAGCTGACCGAAGGCGACATGATGTGGACTGCGTTCTTCATCTTCTGGGCCTCGGGTATCTTGTCGGCCATTCTGGATAACATCCCGTTCGTGGCCACGATGATCCCTCTGATCGAGTCCACGGCTGACACGTTCGGCGGGCCTGATGCGATCGAGCCTCTGTGGTGGTCGCTGGCTCTGGGCGCCTGTCTGGGCGGCAACGGGACCTTGCTGGGCGCAAGCGCCAACCTGACGGTTGCTGCCTTTGCCGAAAAGGCCAAGCAGCCGATTGGCTTCGTCAAATTCGCGCTCATGGCGTTCCCGATCATGATCCTGACCCTGATGATCGCCAACGTCTACCTCTGGCTGCGCTACTTCTACTAAAGCGCTTAACGATAAGTCGCACCCAAGCAGCCGCTTTTCTGAGGCGGCTGCTCTCGCCCTTGTGCCTCGGCTGGGATATAGCCGGGGCATGGCACAGATTGAATCACTCTTCGTTACCCGTCTCTATCGCGCAGCTTTGTCCGAGTTCGATCCCAAGATCGACGCGGGCGAGCTGGAAAACTCCTGTCTTGTTATTGCCGAGGATGATGAGGCCGGGCAGGAATGGTGTGAAGAGAATGGCTATCCCGGCTACACCAGCTACGCCTCGCTGACCGATTTGCCCTGGCGCTTCCCGATCTTTAACGATTTGGTAAAGGCGCTGGATCAGCACGTCGCCGTCTTTGCGAAGGATCTGGAATTTGATCTGGGCGAGGGTGCGCTGAAGCTTGAAGACCTATGGATCAACATCCTGCCGGAGGGTGGGATGCATTCCAGCCACCTGCACCCACACAGTGTGATCTCAGGCACGACTTATGTTGCCATGCCCGAAGGGGCGAGCGCGCTGAAGCTGGAGGATCCGCGTTCAGGTCGCATGATGGCCGCGCCGACGCGCCTAAAATTTGGGCGAAAGGACTTGCAACCTTTCATTTATGTTCAACCTCAAGTGGGGGATGTGCTACTCTGGGAGAGTTGGCTGCGCCACGAAGTTCCGATGAATATGGCCGAGGATGATCGGATCAGTGTCAGTTTCAACTATAAGTGGGAATGAGAGTGAAAACCCTCAATGTTGATTAAATTTTTTTTAGGCAGTTCTTTTCTAGTAGCGTTGCTAGCGTCTTCGGTTAGCGCGGAATGTCCCAGTAAAGAACACGTTGATACCGGCATTGTCCTTGTTCGCGAGCCTGGCAAGAATCTGGATGACATTGAATACGTCTCTCATGCAGGGGGTATTCTTGCGAGTACTGTCGACCCGGGGGCAAATGAAACTCGGCGAGAAGTTTATTTTGCCCATCCAATTTTGCCGCCCCAAGGGTTGCCCGACACAAAATGGTTCCGAAGTTATGAGCGAAAATTGGACTCGCTAGATATCCTGGACAGTCAAAAGAAGTGGAACTCAGACTTCGTCGACTATCCCAACACCGACAATGCCCAGTCGGGTTCAATTGAGGTCGAGTTTCAAAGATACCGGATTGAAAGGGTTGGGGCCTGCAAGTATCGAGTTTGGGATGTCCTGCTCAAAGAGAGTGTCGAGGGTTCCCACGCGTTTACTGAGCGGATGTTATATGCCCCTGAGCTGCAAATGGTGCTGAGAAGAGGCGTGGCTGCGGGTGACTCTTTACCTGTATTGGACAGCGGATTTCACCAATTGCAAATCAAAGACGACAATTCATAGGCCTTAGCTTCAACCCGACGTCGGTGAGACACGGTTTTTCTGTCCAATTCGCACCCTAAAACTTCCTCTTGCCACCCACCGCTTAAACCCTTATACGGCGGCATCCTGCAAGTCCCCCGGCCGAGTCGGGGGATTCGCATGTCTATCATTCATCCACCAGGTCCAAGGTGACCCTGTCAGGGGGCCTTCTGGTGTTTTGAGCAAAGGAAAAAGGCGATGAACGCCCAAGAACTGCGTGACAAGACCCCGGACCAGCTCCGCGAGGAACTGGCCAACCTGAAGAAAGAAAGCTTTAACCTGCGCTTTCAACAGGCAACCGGTCAGCTGGAAAACACTGCTGGCATCAAAGCGGCTCGCCGCAACGCTGCCCGCGTCAAAACCATTCTGAACGAAAAGGCCGCTGCTGCGGCATCGGAGGAGTAATCCTATGCCCAAGCGTATCCTGTCCGGCGTAGTCACCAGCGACGCCAACGAGCAAACCGTAACCGTTTCGGTTGAGCGTCGTTTCAAGCACCCGCTGCTGCACAAAACCGTTCGTAAGTCCAAGAAATACCGGGCTCACGACGAAAAGAACGCCTTCAAGGTCGGTGACACAGTCCGCATCATCGAATGCGCGCCGAAATCGAAGACGAAACGTTGGGAAGTTCTGGAAGCGTAAGCCTCCGGGATTTTCCCATTTGTCGAAACCCTGGGGGATCTAACGAGACCAGCCCCCACAGGTCGGGAGAAACCACATGATCCAGATGCAGACCAATCTGGATGTCGCTGACAACTCCGGCGCACGCCGAGTTCAGTGCATCAAGGTCCTGGGTGGTTCCAAGCGTAAATACGCCTCCGTTGGCGACATCATTGTCGTCTCGGTGAAGGAAGCCATCCCGCGCGGCCGCGTAAAGAAAGGTGACGTCCGCAAGGCCGTCGTCGTACGCACCGCCAAGGAAGTCCGTCGCGAAGACGGCACCGCGATCCGCTTCGATCGCAACGCCGCCGTCATCCTGAACAACAACAACGAGCCAGTCGGTACCCGTATCTTTGGCCCCGTTGTTCGTGAACTGCGCGGCAAGAACTTCATGAAAATCATCTCGCTGGCTCCGGAGGTGCTGTAATCATGGCTGCTAAACTCCGCAAAGGCGACAAGGTCGTCGTGCTGGCCGGCAAGGACAAGGGCAAAGAGGGAACCATTTCCTCGGTTGACCCCAAAGCCGGTAAAGCTGTTGTCGAAGGCATCAACATTGCCATCCGTCACACCCGTCAGTCGCAAACTTCGCAAGGTGGTCGTCTGCCTCAGGCAAACCCGATCCAACTGTCGAACCTGGCGCTGCTGGACAAGAACGGCAAAGCAACCCGCGTTGGCTTCCGCATGGAAGGTGACAAGAAGGTCCGCTTCGCCAAGACCACAGGGGACGTGATCGATGCTTGATTCCGCAACCTACACCCCGCGTCTGAAAGCTCAGTACGCCGAAACCATCCGTGCCGCTCTGAAAGAAGAGTTCGGCTACAAGAACGACATGCAGCTGCCCAAGCTGGACAAAATCGTTCTGAACATCGGTTGTGGTGCTGAGGCGGTCAAAGACTCGAAGAAAGCGAAAGCTGCTGTCGAAGATCTGACTGCGATTGCTGGTCAAAAGGCCGTTGCAACCAAGGCGAAGAAGTCGATCGCGGGTTTCCGCGTCCGTGAAGACATGCCGCTGGGCGCGAAAGTGACCCTGCGCGGTGACCGGATGTACGAATTCCTGGATCGCCTGATCACCATCGCGCTGCCGCGCGTTCGTGACTTCCGCGGTGTTAAGCCGTCTTTCGATGGTCAGGGCAACTTTGCCATGGGCATGAAAGAGCACATCGTGTTCCCGGAAATCGACTTCGACAAAGTCGACGAGGTCTGGGGCCTGGATATCGTAATTGCCACCACAGCGAAAACCGACGCTGAAGCGAAGAGCCTGTTGAAAGCATTCAACATGCCGTTCAACGCGTAAGCGCCGGGAGGATTGAGACATGGCTAAGAAAGCAATGATCGAACGCGAAAAGAAGCGCGAACGCCTGGTGGCCAAATATGCCGCAAAGCGTGCCGAGCTGAAAGAAATCGCGAATGACGAGAGCCGCCCGATGGAAGAGCGTTTCAAAGCGCGTCTGAAACTGGCGAAACTGCCGCGCAACAGCTCGGCTACCCGTCTGCACAACCGTTGTCAGCTGACCGGTCGTCCCCACGCTTACTACCGTAAGCTGAAGGTCAGCCGTATCGCGCTGCGCGAGCTGGGTTCTGCTGGTCAGATCCCCGGCATGGTGAAATCGAGCTGGTAAGGGAGACATAGATATGAATGATCCTATCGGCGATATGCTCACCCGTATCCGCAACGCGCAAATGCGCGGCAAGTCCACCGTTTCCACCCCGGCTTCCAAGCTGCGCGGTTGGGTTCTGGACGTACTGGCGGACGAAGGCTACATCCGTGGCTATGAAAAGACGACCGGTGCAAACGGTCATCCGGCCATCGAAATCAGCCTGAAATACTACGAAGGCACCCCTGTCATTCGCGAGTTGAAGCGGGTTTCGAAACCCGGTCGTCGCGTCTACATGGGCGTCAATGACATCCCGCAGGTCCGTCAGGGTCTGGGCGTGTCGATTGTCAGCACTCCGAAAGGTGTGATGTCGGACGCAAACGCTCGCTCCAACAATGTTGGCGGCGAAGTGCTCTGCACCGTCTTCTAAGGAGGTCTGCAATGTCTCGTATTGGTAAAAAACCGGTCGAGCTGCCCAGCGGCGTTACCGCCTCTGTGTCTGGCCAGACCATCGAAGTTAAAGGTCCGAAAGGCACCCGCAGCTTCACCGCCACCGACGACGTGACGCTGTCGGTTGAAGACAACGTGGTCAAGATCGACCCCCGTGGCATGTCCAAGCGTGCCCGCCAGCAGTGGGGCATGAGCCGCACCATGGTTGCCAACCTGGTAACCGGTGTGACCGAAGGCTTCAAAAAAGAGCTGGAGATCCAGGGTGTTGGTTACCGGGCTCAGATGCAGGGCAACACCCTGAAGCTGAACCTGGGTTACAGCCACGATGTTGATTTCACTGCTCCGGAAGGTGTCACCATCACCGCGCCGAAGCAGACCGAAATCGTTGTGGAAGGTATCGACCAGCAGCAGGTGGGCGAAGTCGCGGCCAAAATCCGCGAATGGCGCCGTCCCGAGCCGTACAAAGGCAAGGGCATCCGCTACAAGGGCGAATTCATCTTCCGCAAGGAAGGCAAGAAGAAGTAAGGACGCAAACAATGGCAAACAGCAAAAGAACCCTGTTTCTGAAGCGCCGCCTGCGCGTTCGGAACAAACTTCGCAAAGTCAACGCCGGCCGTGTACGCCTGTCGGTTCACCGTTCGAACAAGAACATCAGCGTTCAGCTGATCGACGACGTTCGCGGCGTGACCCTGGCATCGGCCTCGACCCTGGAAAAAGATCTGGGTGTTGTTGGCAAGAACAACGTCGAAGCGGCCACCAAAGTGGGCGCGGCCATCGCCGAGCGTGCCAAGAAGGCAGGCGTCGAAGAGGCCTATTTCGATCGTGGTGGCTTCCTGTTCCACGGCAAGGTGAAGGCAGTTGCCGACGCCGCGCGTGAAGGTGGTCTGAAGATCTAAGACTTGCGGGCAGCTTTGCGGCTGCCCCGATGATCCGGGGGCCTCGGCAACAGTCGCGGCTCACTTGGATTGAAGCAAACGGCGCCGTATGCGCCACATGAGAAGAGGGATGCCAAATGGCAGAACGTGAAAACCGTCGGGGCCGTGGCCGCGACCGTGAAGAAGCACCGGAATTTGCAGATCGCCTGGTCGCAATCAACCGCGTGTCGAAAACCGTAAAAGGTGGTAAGCGCTTTGGCTTCGCCGCTCTGGTGGTTGTCGGCGATCAGAAAGGCCGCGTCGGCTTTGGTAAAGGTAAAGCGAAAGAAGTACCTGAAGCCATCCGTAAGGCGACTGAGCAAGCCAAGCGTCAGATGATCCGCGTGCAACTGCGCGAAGGTCGTACTCTGCACCACGACATCGAGGGCCGTCACGGCGCTGGTAAAGTGGTTATGCGCACCGCACCTGAAGGTACTGGTATCATCGCCGGTGGTCCGATGCGTGCTGTGTTCGAAATGCTGGGCGTTAAGGACGTTGTGTCCAAGTCGCTGGGCTCGCAGAACCCGTACAACATGATCCGCGCCACCATCAACGGCCTGCAAAAAGAGCAGAGCCCGCGTTCGGTTGCCGCACGTCGTGGTAAAAAAGTTGCCGACATCCTGCCCAAGCGGGACGAAGCACCGGCTGAAGCCGAAGCGTAAGGAGTAGCGAGCAATGGCAAAAACCATCGTCGTCAAGCAGATCGGTTCTCCGATCCGTCGCCCCGCCGAACAGCGCGCAACCCTGATCGGTCTGGGCCTGAACAAGATGCATCGCACCCGTGAGCTGGAGGACACGCCTTCGGTTCGCGGCATGGTCAACAAGATCCCGCATCTGGTTGAGATCATCGAAGAGCGCGGTTAAGCGCCCTCTCGATATGTTTTGGAAACGCCTCTGACCTGTGTCAGGGGCGTTTTCTTTTGCCCGACTGCATCTGCGAATCGCCTCGTTCGATCGCTTGACTCACGCATTGAATAGGGACGAGCGGGCCGCTGAATCCGTTGGCAACAACGGCGCAGAGGTCCTCTTACAAGG
Organism: Ruegeria sp. CL3; assembly: GCF_056536505.1. Lineage (NCBI taxonomy): Bacteria > Pseudomonadati > Pseudomonadota > Alphaproteobacteria > Rhodobacterales > Roseobacteraceae > Ruegeria > Ruegeria sp. CL3. Next base: position 15,829 of record NZ_JBQFPT010000017.1, read on the forward strand.
TCGAGTTTCAGCTTTCCCAATCCCGAAATTTGTCTTTTCCTAAATGGGGTTAGAAGATCGAATAGAGTTTCGTTTTCGGCTCCACAAACGCTTGCAAAAGCGATTTCGCCTCTGACAGAGTGGCCGGGCAGGAACCGGAAGCAGGGGCTGACTATGGCGCGCGACTATCTCAAAAAGGCGATGCTGACGGCGCAGTCTGATGCGCCTGAGGTTCACGATACGGTCAAGACCATTCTGGCGGAGATAGAAGCAGGCGGCGACGCGAAGGCGCTGGAATATGCGGCCAAGTTCGACAGGTTCGATGGGAACGTTCTGATGACGCAGGACGAGATCGACGCCGCAATTTCGCGGGTGCCCGAAAAGCTGAAGGCGGATATCCGTTTCGCTCATAACAACGTCCGCCATTTTGCCGAGGCGCAGAAGGCCACGATGACCGACGTACAGACCGAGATCGTGCCCGGCGTGATCGCTGGTCAAAAGGCGATACCTGTGGATGCGGCGGGCTGCTATGTGCCCGGCGGTCGGTACAGCCACATCGCCAGTGCAATAATGACCGTGACAACTGCCAAAGTGGCCGGATGTCGCCACATCATCGCGTGTTCTCCTCCGAAACCAGATGAAGGCGTTGCGCCTGCAGTAGTCTATGCAGCCCATATCTGTGGGGCCGACAGTATTCTGGCGATGGGAGGTGTGCAGGGTGTCGCCGCAATGCGATATGGCCTGTTCGGCCTGCCACGCGCAAATATCCTTGTAGGGCCGGGGAACCAATTCGTCGCGGAGGCCAAGCGCATCCTCTACGGTGAGGTTGGCATCGACATGATCGCAGGTCCGACCGACAGTCTAGTTCTCGCCGACAGCAGTGCAGATCCGCTTGTAGTGGCGACCGATCTCGTCAGCCAGGCGGAGCACGGGTATAACTCTCCTGTCTGGCTGGTGACAGATGACCGGGCGCTTGCGCAGAATGTCATGACACTGGTGCCCGAGTTGATTGCAGATCTTCCTGACCTGAACCGAGAGAACGCGGCTGCTGCGTGGCGTGACTATGCCGAAGTCATCGTATGTTCGGATCGCGAAGAGATGGCCGCTTGTTCCGATGACTACGCGCCGGAACACCTGACAGTCCAGGCCGAGGATCTGGAATGGTGGCTGGATCGCCTGACCTGCTATGGCTCTTTGTTTTTGGGGGAAGAGACCACGGTATCTTACGGGGACAAGGCGACGGGAACCAACCACGTACTCCCGACATCGGGGGCGGCCAGCTACACGGGCGGGCTAAGCGTCCACAAATACATGAAGATCGTGACATGGCAGCGGGCGACTCGAGAGGGCTCGAAACCCATTGCCCTGGCGACCGCCCGGATTTCGCGTGTAGAAGGGATGGAGGGGCATGCGCGGGCGGCCGATGTACGCCTCGCCAAGTATTTCCCGGATGAGGAATTTGATCTGCGTGCCGAGGGATGATCGGTCCAACCACCACCTGCCAAACTGTTCTCTGGCCTTGATACCGCACTGGGTACTATCCTTGGCTTGATAGGGCCGACCGGGTCGAAAGGAGTTTGACATGTACAAGAAAGTTCTCGTTCCAATGGCGCTGGATCACGATATCTCGCAACACACTCTGGAAGTGGCGCGTGCCTTGTCTCAGGGCGGCGGAGAGATCATTGCTCTGCATGTCTACGAAATGCCGCAGGGCTCGGTCAGTGCGTTTCTGGACAAGGATCTGGTGGCAGAAGGATATCGCCGCGCCCGACTGGAACTTTCGCGCAAAGTCGAAGGGTTGGAAGGGGTGAGTTCCGAACTCGTGAAGGGCCACACAGCACGCACGATCATAGATTATGCGGCTGAGAACGGTGTCGATTGTATCGTCATCGGGTCTCACAAGCCCGATCTCAGCGACTATTTCCTGGGCTCCACCGCGTCGCGCGTGGTGCGTCATGCCCCTTGCGCGGTGCATGTGTACCGCAGGTGACAACCGTCAATCACGCCCTTGGGCGACAACAATAGGACTTACAGCCGGAAGATGAATATAGACAAGAAGATCACCGACGATCTGGTGGCGAATGATATTTCGTTCGTGACCACCGTCCCCTGCAAACAACTGGCTGGTGTCATTGACGAGATCGACCAGCGCGAAGGCATTTATCACATCCCGTCAAACAAAGAGGACGAAGGGATGGGCCTGTGCGCAGGTGCATGGATGGGTGGCAAACGGCCCGCCATTATCATGCAGAACACAGCGATCGGGGTGACGATCAACACATTGGCGACTCTGATCCAGTACTACCGGATGCCACTGCCGATGCTGATCTCGTACCGAGGCGAACTGCGCGAGCCGATTGCATGTCAGGTTGAGATGGCCGTTCACACCAAAGCATTGCTGGCGCAGCTCAATATTCCGACTTACCACTTTCACCATCAGGCGGATGTGGCCGAGCTGGATGCAATCCTGAAATACACATTCATGTGCAACAAGCCGGTTGCCATTCTGACCGATGCCAACTTCTGGGGAGGCTATGGCGACCAATGATCCGTTCTGAAATCCTGAAAGAAATCGCTCCGATCCTGCGGGATCAACTGGTGGTTTGTAACATCGGCATTCCCAGCCAAGAGCTGCACGCGATTGATGACCAGCCAACGAATTTCTACATGCTGGGCACGATGGGGTTGGCCTCATCCATTGGCCTGGGGTTGGCCTTGTCCCAGCCCAAGCCGGTGATCGTGATCGACGGGGACGGGTCCGTTCTGACCAATCTGGGAACGCTACCGACCATCGCGAACAACGTGGCTGACAACTACATCCTCCTGATCGTCGACAATGGCTCATACGGGTCCACCGGGGATCAGCCGACCTATGCGGGGTTGAAGACGTCATTGGCGAAAATGGCGGCTGCGGCAGGATGTGAGCGTGTGATTGAATGTGCCGCCGAAGATACCGGTCGCGTGTTGCAAGAGGCACTGGACGCCCGGCAGATGACCATCATCGTCAGTAAATGCGAAAGCGGCAATGCCAAGATGCCGCCGATCACGATGGACCCTGTAGTGATCCGAGATCGTTTCATGAAAGCCGTACAGGCTTGAACACTTCTTCGGTTTTGCCGAATGCACTGATCAAAGCCGTCCTTTGCAGGCGGCTTTGGCACTAAATGTCTAGCGCGACAGAAGACGCCGTTTCTCCGCCATGACCTCGCGGCGCTGCTGTTCTATCCCCGTCCTGAACGAGCGCTCGACAAAGTCGATATGGTCCAGCGCGGCTTGTTCGGCGCGCTTTTCGTCTCCGTCAATCACCGCTTGACCCAGGGCAAGGTGCTGATCCAGCAGCTGTTTGCCCGAACCGTCAATCGATTTCAGGAAACTGCGGTTGTAGAAAACACCTCGCTTGGTCAATTCGTAGATCGAAGCCATCATATGGATCAAAGTGGCGTTCTGGCTGGCGTCGACGATGGCCGCATGCAGGGCGAAATCCGCCTCGCGTGAGGCTTGCGCATCGTTCGCCTCCCACGCTCGAACATTCTCGTCGAGGATTTCGGCGATCCTCTCCTTGTCGGCTTTGGTGGACCTGCGGGCGGCGAGACGGGCGGCAAAGCCTTCTTGTTCGCGGCGGTATTCCAGGTGGTCGAAAAAGGCAGGCTCGTGCCGTTCGTAGAGCGCCAGAAGGGCCGGCAACATCGCTTGCCCGGTCAGGGCGGCGACAAAGGTCCCCTCACCATGCTGAGTGGTGACCAGCCCGCGCTCTTCCAGTACGGCCAGTGCTTCGCGCAGCTTCGGCCGTGAGACCCGAAGCATCTCGGCCAGATCCCTCTCGGACGGCAGCTTGCGGCCCTGTTTCAGAATGCCCGACGCGATGAGGTCTTCGATCTGCGCCACTACGGCGTCGGCCAGCGATTCGTGTCCGACCGGTTCAAAAATCGCCTTGGTGTTCATGGGATATACCTAAGTAAGATGCCGAAGTGAGATATATTGGTAAATAAATGTAACCATATTGGTGCGTTTTTCAAGCATTCAGTCCGAGCATGGAAATACATCTTAATGCGCTCAACCAAATAAGAATTTCCGAAAACACGTAGGTTTCCATCGAAACGGAGTGCACCCAGCCAGGAACACTTCTGCAGTTCCAGTGGTAAACAAAATTATTGACTGAGCAGCACTGGTAAAGTTAGTGAACCACTAATGCAAACCCGCAAGGGTCTGCGTTTGTGTTTGAGGCAGATGCCCGACCCACCCAGGAGGAGACATTATGAAAAAGACCCTGACGAGCCTTGCCGTAGCCGCCAGCCTGATGGCCGCACCTGCGGTTGCTAAAGATAAGCTGCTGTTGAAAACCCCGATTGCGTTCTCGACCGAACTGCCTGGTCTTGGTTCGCCAATCCCGCGCGTTGCCGAGCAGTTGGACCTGATGTCGGGTGGTACGCTGAAGATGAAGGTATATGAGCCAGGCAAACTGGTTCCACCGTTCGAAATTCTAGACGCGGTTTCGACTGGCAAGATCAACTCCGGCTACACCACCGCTGGTTACTGGGCGGGTAAAATCCCGGCTGCTCCTCTGTTCTCGGCCGTTCCTTTCGGCCCTGAGGCGGGCGAATACATGGCGTGGCTCTACTACGGCAACGGCATGACGCTGTACCAAGAGATGTATGATCAGGCGGGCTACAACGTCCACGTGATCCCTTGCGCAGTCATCGCCCCCGAGACCTCGGGCTGGTTCGCGACTGAAATCAACTCACCTGAAGACCTGAGCGGTCTGAAGATGCGTTTCTTCGGTCTGGGCGGCAAGGTTATGCAGAAACTGGGTGTTGCGACCTCGTTGCTGCCCGGGGGTGAGATCTTCCCGGCGCTGGAAAAAGGTGCGATCGACGCGACCGAGTTTTCGATGCCCGCCATCGACGCACGTCTGGGCTTCCACAAGCTGGTCAAGTTCAACTACTTCCCCGGCTGGCACCAGCAAGCGACCGTGTTCGAATTGATGATCAACAAAGACGTCTGGGCAGAGACCAGCGACCAGCACAAGGCCATCATCGAAAACGCCTGTAAGGCTTCGATGGCCGACAGCTTTGCCGAAGGCGAAGCGATCCAGCACGCAGCGCTGATCGACAACGTTGAAAACAACGGTGTCACCCTCAAGCAGTGGTCGCCCGAGATGTTGGATACCTTCCGCAGCACTTGGGAAGAGGTCGCCGCCGAAGAGGCCGCAAATGACGCCTTCTTTGCCAAGGTTCTGGCCGACATGACCGAGTTCCGTGACGGCTACAATCTCTGGAAGACCAACGCCTTCCTCCCACGTCAGTAACTTCCTCACTGACGTCTCTGGGGCAGCGGACACTGCTGCCCCAGTCGATTTCTGATCTTCGGATTTTTCCAAACTTTCACCGCCCTTGCACAGGGCCGCCGGGCGAGGAATGACCATGAGCAATCCAAATACCACCAAAGATCCGGTTGAGGCCTATGAAGGCATCCTGGAGCATCCCGATACCGACCGCCAAAAGATCGCCGTAGCCATTGATACCAGCGTCAAGGCTGTTGGCCATGTCGTCATGTGGGCGAATGTTCTGCTGATGGCAGCGATTTTTTCGCAGGTCGCGCTGCGCTATCTGCTCAGCCAGAACTACCCCAAACTGGATGAGATTCAGTGGCACTTCTACGGCATCGTTACGATGATCGGCATCTCATATGCCTTGATCACAGACAGCCACGTGCGCGTCGACGTTCTGCATATGCAATTGTCCCGCCGGGCGCAGCGGATCATCGAGGTGATCGGCATTCTGACCCTGCTGACCCCGTTCATCTATCTGATGATCGACCAGGGCTATGACTATTTCTACGAAAGCTTCCGCGTCAACGAACGCTCGGACAGCCCCACCGGTCTGCCTGCGCGTTGGGCCTTCAAGGCGGTCATTCCGATCAGCTTTGTTCTGTTGGCGCTGGCTGCTCTGGCACGGTTGATCCACGACGGGCACGCACTGATGTACGGACCGGCTTCGGAACGAGAGGGCGCTCCGCTGCGTCGTATCCTGCTGGTTCTGGCTGTGTTTGCCGCCGTCTGTGTGGGCCTGACCTTCCTGGTCGAAACGACCGAGGAAAAGCTGGTCATCGCGATGTTCCTGACCTTCATCGCGCTGCTCTTTACCGGCTATCCGGTGGCTTGGGTGCTGGCAGGTGTGGGCGTCGCCTACTGTGGTCTCGCATATCTGTTCGACAATGACCTGATGCTGTGGACCGGTTTGGAGAGCACCTTTACCGGGCTTGACTACCTGACCCTGGGCGCCGTGGTGAACCGGGTCTACGCGACCATGTCCAACGCGGTTCTGGTCGCGCTACCTATGTTCATCTTCATGGGCCTGATGCTGGACGAATCCGGTGTGGCCGAGCGTCTGATGACCTCGATGCAGCGCCTGTTCGGCACCGTGCGGGGCGGCCTTGCCATCACCGTGACCTTGATCGGGATCATTCTGGCGGCCTCGACCGGTATTATCGGTGCCTCCGTGGTGTTGCTGGGTGTGCTGTCTTTGCCGTCGATGATGCAGCAGAAATATCAGCCGACGTTGGCGGCGGGCGTGGTCTCTGCCTCTGGCACGCTGGGTATCCTAATCCCACCCTCGATCATGCTGGTGATTATGGCCGACCAGATGGCACTATCCGTCGGAGACCTGTTCATGGCCGCCGTCTTTCCCGGTGTGATCATCGGGGGGCTATACCTGACCTACATCTTCATTCTCGCACAGGTGAAGCGTGACGCGGCCCCCGTGCCAGAAGGCGCGAAAGCGCCCGACTGGGATGCTGTCAAAGACGTTCTGATCGCGGTCATTCCAACGCTGCTGCTGATCCTCGCGGTTCTGGGCTCGATCTTCGGAGGTCTGACCACTCCGACCGAGGCCTCGGGCATCGGCGCCTTGGGCGCGACGCTGCTGGCGCTGGGATATCGCAAGCTGACCTTCGCGAAATTGTGGAACGTGCTGGTTTCGACCTTCAACACCACCGCCTATATCTTCGCGATCTTCCTTGGCGCGACGGTATTCTCCTATGTGCTGCGGGAACTTGGCGGCGATGAACTGATCGAACATGTGGTCCAATCCACCGGCTTTGGTGCCAATGGCACGATCCTGTTCATCCTGTTCATTGTTTTCCTGCTGGGTTTTGTTCTGGACTGGATAGAGATCACCCTGATCGTGCTGCCTCTGATGCGTCCGATCGTGAACGGCTTGGGCATCGACATTCCGGGCTTCGGAGTGCTGGATGAACCCGCGCTGGTCTGGTTCGTGATCCTCGTGGCGGTGACGCTGCAAACCAGCTTCCTTACCCCGCCGGTTGGCTTCGCGCTCTTCTACCTGAAAGGTGTCTGCCCGCCCGAGATCAAGCTGATGCATATCTACAAAGGCATCATCCCCTTTGTGCTGCTACAACTGACCGGATTGGCGCTTGTCTTCCTATGGCCGACACTCGCCACCTGGCTGCCCTCTGTGGCGTACTAAGGAGATCACGCTATGCGTCTCAAGCATTGCCACAACTTTCACGACTTCCGGCAGCTGGCCAAGCGCCGCCTGCCGGGGCCAATCTTCAACTATATCGATGGCGGCGCGGATGATGAGGTAACCTATCGCCAGAACACCGCGGCCTTCGACCGCTGCGATCTGCTGCCCTCGGTTCTGCGTGGAGTGAAGGACGTGGACATGTCCGTCACCGTGATGGGCCAAAAGCTGGATATGCCATTCTACTGCTCGCCGACCGCTCTGCAGCGGCTGTTCCACCATCAAGGCGAACGCGCCGTGGCCGCTGCAGCCGAGAAATATGGCACCATGTTCGGTGTGTCTTCGCTGGGCACCGTTTCGCTTGAAGAACTGCGCAAGAAGCACAAGAACCCGCAGGTTTATCAGTTCTACTTCCACAAAGATCGAGGCCTGAACGCGGCCATGATGCAACGCGCGAAAGAGGCCGGGGTCGAGGTCATGATGCTGACCGTCGACAGCATCACCGGCGGCAACCGCGAGCGTGACCTACGAACCGGTTTCTCGATCCCGTTCCGCTTGACACTGGGTGGCATGATCCAGTTTGCGATCAAGCCGATGTGGGGGATCAACTATGTCACCCACGAAAAGTTCCGCCTGCCGCAATTGGAAGAGCATGTGGATATGGGCGGTGGTGCCAGCTCGATCGGCGGCTATTTCACCGAGATGCTGGACCCTTCGATGAATTGGGATGACGTAGCGCAGATGGTGCGCGATTGGGACGGTCAGTTCTGCCTCAAGGGGATCATGACAGTCGAAGATGCCAAGCGTGCGGCTGAGATTGGCTGTACCGGGATTATTCTGTCGAACCATGGCGGGCGGCAGTTGGATGGCTCACGCACGCCGTTTGATCAACTGGCCGAAATCGTAGATGCGGTTGGCGACAAGCTGGACGTGATCATGGACAGTGGCATTCAGCGCGGTACTCATGTGCTGAAGGCGCTTTCGATCGGCGCGAAAGCGGTCGGTGTTGGACGTCAGTACCTGTATCCTCTGGCCGCCGCTGGTCAGCCGGGTGTCGAACGCGCGCTGGGCCTCATGCGGGCCGAGATCGAACGCGACATGAAGCTGATGGGTGTGACTAGAATCGACCAACTGAGCCGCGAGAATATCCGTTTCCGCGCCGCATAAAGACACGAGGGATGCCATGACCAATGACGCGTTGATTGAACATTTCCGCTCTGTCGTTGGAACGCGGCATGTCCTGACTGGCGAACGCGCGACGGAACGGTTCCGGCGTGGCTTTCGCTCGGGCGAGGGTGAGGCGCTGTGCGTCATCCAGCCCGGCAGCCTTCTGGAGCAGTGGAAAGTCCTGAAGGCCTGCGTTGCAGCCGATAAGATTGTCATCATGCAGGCGGCCAATACCGGCCTAACCGAAGGGTCGACCCCCTCGGGCAGCTATGACCGCGACGTGGTGCTGATCAACACACGCCGCATGGACACTCTGGTGCCGCTGAACGACGGCGAGCAGATCGTCAGCTTTCCCGGCGCCACCCTGTTTGCACTGGAAAAACTGTTGGCCCCACTGGGTCGAGAGCCGCATTCGGTGATCGGCTCCTCATGTATAGGCGCGTCGATTGTGGGCGGGGTCTGCAACAACTCGGGCGGGTCACTGGTGGAACGCGGCCCTGTTTACACCGAACTCTCCGTCCACGCGCGGATATCCGAGAAGGGCGAGCTGGAGCTGGTCAACCATCTGGGAATTGATCTGGGCGACACGCCGGACGAGATCCTGGCAAATCTCGATGCAGGCACGTTCGACCGCAACCCGGGGGCCACGAACAAACGCGCCTCGGCCAGTGACTACGCGCAGATCGTGCGCGACGTCGACGCCGAAACGCCTGCGCGGTTCAACGCGGACAAGGCCAAGCTGTTCGAATCCGCTGGCTCGGCGGGCAAGCTGGCCGTCTTTGCCGTACGGCTTGATACGTTCCCAAAGAACGAGGCCGAGAAGGTCTTTTACATCGGAACAAACAGCCCCGATGATCTGGCCGCCCTGCGCCGTCACATCCTATCCGAATTCAAGTCGCTGCCCGTTTCCGCCGAATACATGCAGCGCGAGGTGTTCGACATCACGGCGCGTTACGGTAAGGATACGGTCGTGATGATCGACAAACTGGGCACTGACCGGCTGCCGATGTTCTTTGCGCTCAAAGGCGCAGTCGATGCCCGCCTGCGCCGAATTCCCTTCCTGCGCAACTTCACTGATAGATTTATGCAGATGGCGGTCTCGGTCTGGCCGCGTGTCTTGCCAAAACGGATGGTCGAGTTTCGCGACCGCTTCGAACACCATCTGATCCTGAAGATGAAGAACGAAGGGATTGCCGAGGCTGCTGAATGGCTGCCCATATTCCTCAAAGATCGTGACGGCGATGCCTTCGAATGCACTCCACGAGAGGCCAAGATCGCAGGGTTGCACCGCTTTGCCGCCGCCGGAGCTGCGGTCAGGTACATGGCACTGCATTGCAATGAGGTGGAAGACATCATTGCGCTCGATGTGGCTTTGCGGCGCAACGATCAGGACTGGCTTGAGACGCTTCCGCCAGAGATTGAGGACCAACTGGTCCACAAGCTCTACTACGGTCATTTCATGTGCCACGTGATGCATCAGGACTACGTGGTCAAAAAAGGCGCTGACCCAAAGGCTTTGAAAGCCGCGATGTTGGAGTTGTTCGACAGGCGCGGCGCGGAATACCCCGCCGAACACAATGTGGGGCATTTGTACAAGGCCAAGCCCGATCTGGCAGCCCACTACAAATGCTGCGACCCGACCAATTCCTTCAATCCGGGGATCGGCAAAATGTCCAAAGCGCAGAACTACGCCGAGCCCGAATAACTCGGACGCATGGTGCGTATGGTCAGGGCCTTGATCGCCCCTCAAACCTGAGGTCAAGCGCGGGTTTCACTGCTTCGTTGAGGCAAAAAAATCCAGCCCTACGGGAATCCCCCAATTTCGCCATCTGTCGCGTCCCGATAAACAAGTGACAACAACTGGCCCCAAAGGGCCACACAGAGTTTCCCCGATGAGGGGCTGGTCCATACCCCCTCGGCCGGCCCCTCAATAATTTTCAGGGTATGCGCTGAGGCCTATTTCACCTGAGCAGACATCTGCACAATCTGCGCGACCAGGGGCGGAATCTCCTCCGCCTTGTCATAGGCAACGTCGTGCGGAATATCTGTCACGGGCGACTTCCGATACCCCCGCGTGAACAGCAGAAAGGGGATCTCGGCGCGCTCGGCTGTTTCTGCGTCCACCTCGCTGTCGCCCACGAAAACACGCGACCCATGTGTCGGCAGCGCGTCAAAGCTTGCAAAAAGATGCTGAGGGTCGGGTTTCCTTGTGGTCAGGCTGTCTCCACCCAGAACCGCGTCGAAATATTGCGACAGGTCCAGTGCGTCGAGGATATGCCGGGCAGGGGCCTCGGGCTTGTTGGTGCAGACGCCCAGTGTATGCCCCTGCGACCGCAAGCTGGCCATAGCCTGAGGAATGCCGGGATAGGGCACCGTCGTCTTGCTGGCCCCTGCCGTGTAATGCGCGAGCGTCACTTTCGTTAGCTCTTCGTGACGGTCCAAGGGCAATTCGCAGTGCCGGATCATACGCTCGACCAGCTTGGGGAGTCCATTGCCGACGAATCGCCCGATCACCTCTCGCGGCAGAGGGGGCAGGTCGAGATCGCTCAGTGTCTGGTTTGCGGCTGCAACGATGTCGCCCAAGCTGTCGACCAGAGTTCCGTCCAGATCAAATACAATTGCCGCGCCCATTGTAACCTCGGTGTTTTGCCTATGCGGTCAGGCCTAACCTGCCCGCCGAGAAGGCGCAACACGACATCTTTCTGCAAGCGCAAATGCGCGGCTTGACAATCCTTACTAAAATAATCAGAATAAGAGCAGAAGCCGACAGCCACCCCGGACTCGGGTCAGCCAGGTCATTGAGAAAGCGAACAGATCAGGCCCTTGCCTGAGATACTCCGGAGTTGTCAAATGAACGCGCAGACCCCTATCGCCACCCAGTCCTTTGCCGTATCCGTGCTGCCTTCGCACAAGGCCGAAGAGCTGACCAAAGGCGGCAATCTCGCCCATATCGAACTGGGTGATCAGCTTTATACGCTGCGCATTACCCGTGCAGGCAAACTGATCCTGACGAAATGAGCAGCCCGTCGTCCCGGGGTGGCGCAGCGGTTGGCCGCCTGACAGACCTTGCCCCAATCGAAGCAGGTGCGGTGATGTATCTGCGCCTCTGGAGCGAAGGCGCGAGAGGCCGCGCAGATGTTGCCAGTGATTTCGACATCGCCTTGGGCGCCGATCAAGGGCGCGCCGCGATGTTGACCTTGGATCGACTATGTTCGCTTTGCGCCAGCCACGGTCGCCGTCCATTGATCCGCCATGGATTGGGATGTGCCTGTCTGGGCGCGGATGAGAATTGTTTTGCCCAGATGATTGCGGCCGCATCTGAGGGCGCGCGGGAAGACGCGATGATGATGGCCTCACTGATCGTGCGTCCGGATTTTGCGCCGGCGCTTGCCTCTTTGTCAGAAGAGCTGGGGATGGCCTTGCGCCGCATGACAGCCGCCGTTCCAATACCGACAACCGGTCATCAGACCCCCTCGCCCGTGTTGCATTGATCGGCAAATGAAACCCCGGCGGTCGCGCCGGGGTTTCTACCTAGCAGCAGCCACATCCCGCGTGATGGTGATCGTGGTCGCAAACCGGGGCAGGGGAATAGTCGCCGACGCCTTTCAGAACATCGCGCAACGCCCATAGGATCATATCCACATCCTCGACCTCAATGGTCAGGGGCGGGCGGATTTTCAGTATGTTGTCTTTCGGGCCTTCACTGCCGATCAGGATACGATGATCGCGCATCTGGTTCTTCACAAAGCTGCAGATCTCGGTCCCTTCCGATCCATCCGGATTGATCAGTTCAACCCCCAGAAACAGACCCATCCCGCGCACGTCGCCAACGCAGCCGAACTCGGATTCGATCTGACGCAGACCCGCCATCAGACGGTCGCCCATGGCGCGGGCATTGTCCTGCAGGCCTTCGTCATCGACGATGTCCAGAACCTCTTTCCCGATGCGGCAGGACAAGGTCGAGCCGCCGAAGGTCGAGAAGAACTCGATCCCGTTGTCAAAGCTCTGGGCGATTTCCTTTGTCGTCACTAGCACGCCCAGAGGGTGACCGTTGCCGATCGGTTTACCCATGACAACGATATCGGGCAGCGCGCCTTGGTGTTCGAAACCGAAATAGTATTCGCCCAGCCGTCCAAGCCCGGTCTGGACCTCATCCGCGATACAGACACCGCCAGCCGCGCGGATTTTCTCATACACTGCAGGTAGATAGCCTTTCGGCGGAATGATCTGCCCACCGACCGAGGGGAAGGTCTCGGCGATGAAACCGGCCACGCCTTGACCCTTTGCCTGCAGAGCAGCTACCGCCGGGTCGACGAGATCTGCGTATTTTTGCGCGCGGTCGGCGTCGTCACGTTTGAACGAGCCTCGGTAGTCATCCGCGACCTCGACCAGCTCGACCCAATCAGCCTGACCGATCCCGCCGGGTTTGTTGAACTTGTAGGCCGAGATCGCCACAGCCGCGTTCGTGTTGCCGTGATAGCCGTGATCGGGGGTCACGATCCCCTTGGCGCCGGTATGGGCGCGGGCCAGACGCAAGGCCAATTCGTTGGCTTCGGTGCCTGAATTGACGAAAAAGCAGACCTCAAAGTGATCCGGCAGCTTCGACAACACCTTGTCGGCAAATGCGGTCTGCGCCGGGTGTAGATAGCGGGTGTTCGAGTTCATTCGCTTCAGCTGATCCGCCGCGACGGCCTGAATGCGTGGGTGTGCGTGGCCCACATGTGGGACGTTGTTATAGGCGTCCAGATAGGGGCGCCCCCATTCGTCGAACAGGTGGTGTTTCCAGCCGCGCACCAACATGACCGGGTCATTGTAGGTCAGGCTCAGATTGCCGCCGAAATGATCGTGACGCCCTTGCAGAACGGCCTGTTTGTCGGTCGGCTGATAGCAAACCTTGTCATCGGCCAGATTCAGCAAAGCCGCCGGGTTTGGACAGACCGCGTTCCATAGTTCTAGCTCATCGGGATCGGCGACACCGGGCCAGTCAGCCTCCATGCCATCGGTTGTCAGAGCGACTTGGAAATGCACATGCGGGGCCCAACCACCGTTCTGCGAGGCATCCCCAAGGCGTACAAACGCAGCGCCCTGCGCAACTGGATCGCCCGGTTTCAGACGATCGCAAACCTCTGGGTCCAGATGGCCGTAGAGCGTATAGAACGGATCCCCCTCGGGCGTTTCATGATGCAGGATCACCACCCCGCCATAGTCGAGATGGCTGTCTCGGTTCTCGACCACTTCGACCCGGCCGCTCATCGGGGCGTGCAAAACCGTGCCAGCAGGTGCGAAGACGTCCACGGCCAGATGCACCGTGCGCCGGTCCGAGGCCTTCCACGGCCCCTTGCGGAACCCGGGCTCCGCGTAGATCAGGCGGGGTTCATTGTAATATCCCAGCCACAGGCCCTCACCAAATTCCTCACCCACCCGCGCGGCTTCTTCGAGCGGCATATGAAACGGGTTCTGCGGCCAAGTGGAATTCTCAACAGAAAGAGACCCCATCGGCGCGCTGCTCAGGTCCTGGCCAAACATCTCGGCAAAGTGGCCGCGATGGTCTGAGAGGTAGGCATGAATGCGCTCGGCCCCATCGACCACCGGTAAGCCGCAGGCACCGCGCAAGCGGGCGGACATCAGGCCGCCATTGACGGCTTCGTTCTCAAGAAACCGCCAGGCCGGGGCCTGACTGATGGTCACATAGGGATCATCGGGGTTTTCTGCCGTCATCAGGGTCGAGTTCACTACGGACACCGCGAGCCGCATGCGCAGCAGGGGCCAGATCAGATCGACCTCCTCGGCGCTCAGCCGATTGGCGGCGTGATAGCCTCGGACCAGAGCGGTCAGCGCGCGTTCGGGTTTCGGGTGATCCAGAACGATATAGGCCCCGGCAATGGCCACCTCGCATACGCGCGGCGCGGCGCACATGTCGCCCAGGTCGATCAGGCCGGATACGGTGCGCCGTTCGCTCAGCTCACCTTCGACTAGGATGTTGTAGTCATTGGCGTCGTTGTGAATGGCTTGCGTGGGCCGGCTTTGCAGCGTTTCCGAGATCGCGGAGAAGCCCTGAACGATCTCTTCTAAAATAGCGCGGCGGGACGGGTCGCTGACCGCGTCCAGCTGATCCGCGATCCAGTCACCTTGCATCAGGTCCCATTTGAAATCGTCCCGCTGCAGGCTGTCATGCGCAAACCCGGCCAGAGCGCGATCGGTCGCGCCCAGTACACGCCCCAGCTTCAGGATCAAATCTTCGGATTTCGGCTCGACCTTGGCGTAACACTTACCCGGAAGGCGCTCCAACAACCAAGCCAAACGCAGGTGACCGTCCTGATCTTCGATCTCGGGCAGGACAGCACCATCCAACGAGGGGAATACCTTGGGGAAGGGCAGCCCCGGAGCCTCAGACGCGATATGTTCGAGCGCCTTGACTTGAAGGTCGACGAACTCTGGCTCGCACCCCGCGCGCATGACTTTCAGGACATAATCCTGACCGTTCTTCGCTTCGACCAGAAAGTTCAGGTCATACTCTCCGTCCAGCCGTGTCAGACGGGCCTCCAACCCCCAAAACTTGCGCAGAGCATCTGCCCAGAAATCACTCATGTCTTTCATTCCCATCCCTATCCGCCGCGCAACGCGGATCTCTTCATCTGGCTAAAAATATCCTCGGGGGTGAATTGGCCCATAGGGCCAAGAGGGGGCAGACAGCCCCCTTAATCCAACGCCCGCAACCGCTTGATCAGCGACGAGGTATCCCACCGCCCACCACCAAGTTTTTGCACATCCTTGTAGAATTGATCGACCAGCGCGGTGACAGGCAAGGACGCGCCCGTCTCATTGGCTGTGCCGAGACAGATGCCCAGATCCTTGCGCATCCAGTCTACCGCAAAACCGTGGTCGAAATGGTCGTCAAGCATGGTCTCGTACCGGTTTGCCATCTGCCAGCTACCTGCCGCGCCTTGGCTGATCACCTCAACCACCGCGCGCCCGTCCAGACCGGCCTTTTCGGCAAAATGCAGCGCTTCGCTGAGGCCCTGAACCAGACCGGCAATCGCGATCTGGTTGCACATCTTGGTCATTTGACCGGCGCCGCTTTCGCCAATCCGGCGGCAGATTTTCGAATAAACCTGCATGATCGGCTCGGCCGCATCAAACACCGCTTGATCGCCGCCGCACATGATCGACAGCACGCCATTCTCGGCCCCGGCTTGACCGCCGGAGATCGGCGCGTCGACAAATGAGATCCCTTGCCCTTTGGCCGCCTCGTAAAGCTCGCGCGTCACCTTGGCGGAAACGGTGGTGTGATCTACAAAAATCGCGCCATCGGACATCCCGGCGAAAGCACCATCCGCGCCTGTGCACACCATTCGCAGGTCGTCATCATTGCCAACACAGGACATGACAAATTCTGCCCCCTCCGCAGCTTCTTTGGGAGATGTCGCCATTGCGCCGCCATGTTGGGCCACCCAGGCTTCGGCTTTTGAGGCGGTCCGATTGTAAACGGTGACCTGATGCCCTGCAGCCTGAAGGTGCCCAGCCATGGGATAACCCATGACACCCAAACCAAGAAACGCGACTTTTGCCATGGGATGATCCTCTCCGCTGACCGGCATTGCTTGATTGCCGGAGTGTTTGGCACTGACAAAGCAAAGCCTGCGCGAAAGGGCAACCCCGTGTTAGCTGTTCCCGCCTAGATCCTTCAGGATCGGGCAATCCGGTCGGTCGTCTCCGGCGCAGGCCTCGATCAAATGACTCAGCGTGTCGCGCATCGCTTTGAGATCGGCGATTTTTGCGTCAATCTGCGCCAGATGATCCCGTGCAACTTGCTTTACATCCGCGCTCGCCCGGCTTTCATCTTCATAGAGCGCCAGCAGTGTGCGGCAGTCTTCGATGGTAAACCCCAAGGCGCGGGCGCGGCCTAGAAAGGTTAGCTTGTGGATGTCCTGTTCGCGAAACCGGCGATAGCCGTTGTCATCTCGCAGAGGTTTTATCAGCGCGATATCCTCATAGTAGCGGATCGTTTTCGCAGGCAGTCCGGTACGGGTTGAGACATCGCCGATATTCATGCGCGGGCCTCCTTCGCTGCTTTCTGCGCGCCTTCCGCGACGTCGGGGCGGACCCATCGCAGACGCAGCGCATTGGTGACGACAAAGACGCTGGACAGGGCCATCGCGCCCGCCGCAAGCACCGGGGACAGCAATGGCCCACCAAAGGGATACAGCACTCCGGCGGCCACCGGTATCAGCAATGTGTTGTAGCCAAATGCCCATCCGAGGTTCTGGCGGATGTTGCGCATGGTCCGGTGGCTGATGTCGATCGCGTTCACAACGCCGCGCAGATCGCCGGACATTAAAACTACATCGGCGGCCTCGATCGCGACATCCGTTCCGGTGCCGATGGCGACGCCGACATCAGCTGCCGCTAGGGCAGGGGCGTCGTTTATCCCATCGCCCACAAAGGCGAGCGCGCCGAATTCGCTGCGCAAGCCCTCCAATGTTTTCTGTTTGTCACCGGGCAGCAGGTCGGCGGCCACGTGATCAAGGCCCAGCCTGTCGGCCATCGCTTGCGCCGTCTGCGCGTTGTCTCCGGTTACCATGGCAAGCGTCAGGCCCATATCGTGTAGCTTGGTCAGCGCCTCGGCCGTGCCCGGCTTAACAGGGTCCGAGACAGCTAGACTGGCCGCCGCCACCCCATCAATGGCCAAGAACAGAGGGGTCGCCCCTTGAGAGGCCCGTGCATCGGCGTCTGGCTTCAGGTCCGAGATATCCACGCCTTTCTGATGCATCAATTTGTATGAGCCAATCAGCAGATCGTGCTCCTCTGCGCGGCCCTGAAGGCCAAGGCCGGTGAGGGACTGAACCTGAGAGACCTCGGGTAGAACAGAGGGCCCAGCGCGGGTGATCGCAGTGGCGATAGGGTGTTCTGAGCGCGCCTCGATCGCGGCGGCGAGCCGCAGAACCTGATCCCGCTCAAAGTCGTTGGTGGTTGTCACGTGGTCAAGTTCGGGTCGTCCAAGCGTCAGCGTGCCGGTTTTGTCGAAGGCGATCACCTTGGTCTGCTGCAAGTGTTGCAGCGCATCGCCCTTGCGGAACAAAACACCCAGTTCTGCCGCGCGGCCTGTTCCCACCATGATCGAGGTCGGCGTGGCCAGACCCATGGCGCAGGGGCAGGCGATGATCAGGACCGATACCCCGGCCACCAGCGCCAGCGGCAGTGACGGAGAAGGCCCTAAGATCAGCCAAACAGTGATGGTCAAAGCCGCAACCAGCATCACGGCTGGAACAAAGCGGTAGGTCAGCCGGTCGACCAGGCTTTGGATGGGCAGCTTTGCCCCCTGGGCCTGTTCCACCATCGCTATGACCTGGGCCAGAACCGTATCCGCACCAACGCGAGTCGCCTGCACACGCAGCGCGCCGGTTCCGTTCACGGTGCCCCCCACCACGGGGTCGCCAGCGGATTTGCCAACCGGTACCGGCTCTCCCGTAATCATGCTTTCATCGACGTAAGAGGTTCCGTCGAGGATATCTCCATCCACCGGAACGCGTTCTCCGGGACGGATTTGCAGCAGGTCACCCACCGCTATTTCGGCAATGGGGCGATCCTCGGTTGCGCCATTTTGTTCGACGCGCGCGGTCTTGGGCTGAAGCCCGATCAGCGCGCGGATGGCCGCGCCGGTTTTGCCTTTGGCGCGCGCCTCCATCATGCGGCCCAGAAGGATCAGCACAATGATCACGGCCGCAGCCTCAAAATACACATTAGCTGTTCCCTGCGGCAGCAGGTCGGGCGCGAAAGTCGAGATGATGGAGAACAGATAGGCCGCCCCCGTCCCCAAAGCGACCAGAGCGTTCATGTCCGGCATCCCGCGCAACAGCGACGGAATGCCCTTGGCGTAAAATATGCGTCCCGGACCAATCAACAGGGCCGTGGTCAGGGCAAACTGGATCAGATAACTGGTCTGCTGTCCGAGGGTTGCGTGAACCCAATGATGGAAGGCTGGAACCATGTGCCCGCCCATCTCCAGAACAAATACGGGCAGGGCCAAAATGGCAGCCAGTACTGTCGCACGTTTCAAGTTGCGCGCCTCATCCGGCGCATCATGGAATCGGGTTTCCGACCCCGGAGACGTCTTAAGCTGCGCGGGAAACCCAAGCTGACTTGTGATCTGTGCCAGCGCCTGCGGCGTGGTTGCGCCCTCGATGTAGGTGACCGATGCGCTTTGGTTGGCAAGGTTCACACTCGCCTCAAGAACGCCGGGGCTGGCTTGCAGAGTACGTTCGATTTTGGCCACGCAGGACGCGCAATTCATCCCGGTGATCCGCAAAGCGGTCTGATGCGTTGCGGCCGGATAACCCGCTGCCTCCAACGCATCGCTGAGGGCGGAGACCGGTCCGTCAAACGTAACCTGAGCCGTCTTGGTCGCAAAATTGACCGAGGCGTCCTGCACGCCGGGCACAGCCTGCAAGGCAGCCTCGGCGCGCCCAACGCATGAGGCACAACTCATGCCCGTGATTTTCAATTGAGTGCTTTGGGTCATGCGACTCATCCCGACAGATATCTTGCTATCCACATGGGGGTTCCAGTGACGGGAAGGTCAAGAGGTGTTGTGTGGTTTTTAGCGGCCCTCGCGCTGAAATAGGCTTTCAAGCAAGGATTGGGCATTGGGGCTCTCGGGGGCCGACCGCACCGCATCAGGTGAGGCAAAAAAGCCAAACAGTACCACAAGCAACAAAAAGGCAGACCCGATGATCAAGGCCGAGACGTTCTGCAAAGCTGAGCGTATCATACTTTCGCCTGTTCACGTGGCCACCGCCGCAGTCAGTAAAGCGAGCACCAAAATGATTGGGACATATTGCGTGGCAACAAAGCTGGAATGGCGTTTCATCGTCAGATCCTAGGGTGTACTGATCGGTAACCCTTTAAAAAATGATCTCACTGGCTATGATTTGCAAGAGATCACGTCGCAAAAAAGTGAAGTCGTTGTGGGGTTTTGGTTAACGAAGTGCAGTGACGTGAAGAAACCGCAATGGAAGTGGGATAAAATGTACAGTCTGGTACACTCAGGTGCTTTCTGATGCGTCCAAACAAACGCGATGAACTGGTGCGCAAGGCGATGGAGGTCTTCTACCGAGACGGGTTCCACGCGACCGGCATGGATAAACTGGTGGTGGAAACCGGTGTGTCCAAGACCTCGATGTACAAACACTTCCGTACCAAAGAAGATCTGATCCTGGCCGTTCTTCGCCTACGGGATGAAAGTTTCCGCAATCGGATCCTGCGACGGGTTGAGCAGATTGCAGACACGCCAGCCGGGCAATTGATTGCCACTTTCGACGCTTTTAAAGAGTGGTTCGAAGAGGACGATTTCCGCGGATGCATGTTCCTGAAGGCCGCGGCCGAGTATCAGAACGCCAGCCATCCAATCCATGTGCAGGCAGCAGAACATAAACGGGTTATGTTGGAACACCTGACCTCGTTGGCGCGCCAATCCGGCGCACATGCGCCAGAGCTTCTGGCCCGTCAGATTGTTTTGCTGCAAGAGGGCGCGATCGTTTCGGCGGTTTTGTTGAAGAACGGTAATCCGGCTGAAGACGCCAAGGTCGCCGCGCAAATGCTGCTGGATGCTGCGCTGACCCGAAAGAACGCTGCGTTGCATTGACGGAACGCGGCGTTACGTGGATTGGCCTATCTACGGTGCCGCGATAGCCTTTCAGGTAACACCTGATCGGAGAATACCAAATGTCGCTTTTTACCTCGACCGCAGCTTGGGTCACTGACGAACACCGGATGTTTGCCGAAATGGCGGGGCGGTTTCTGGATGATGAACTGGTTCCCAATGCCGAAACCTGGGCCGAGAATGGAATCGTAGACCGGGCATTCTGGCACAAAGCCGGGGAAACCGGTCTGATGGCGGGTGCGATCCCGGAAGAATATGGCGGCGTCGGCGGGGACATGGGGTTTGACTCGGTCACTCTGTACGAACAGACGGCGCGTGGGGACGCCGGATGGGGATATGGGATCCAGTCAATCGTGACGCACTACATCACGGCCTATGGCAGCGAAGACCAAAAACAGCGTTGGTTGCCCAAGCTGGCCTCGGGCGAGATGGTAGGGGCTTTGGCCATGACCGAGCCGGGCACGGGTTCGGATGTGCAGGCGGTGCGAACCTCGGCTGAGAAGGACGGCAATTCCTATCGCCTGAACGGGTCGAAGATCTTCATCACCAACGGTCAGAGCGCGGATCTGGTCATCGTTGCCGCCAAGACGGACAAGACCTTGGGTGCCAAGGGGGTATCTTTGATTGTGGTTGAGACGGACGGGGCCGAGGGTTTCCGGCGCGGGCGCAACCTCAAGAAGCTGGGCATGAAGGGCAATGACACCGCCGAGCTGTTCTTTGAAGATGTCAAAGTACCGATGACCAATTTGCTCGGCCCGGATGAGGGGCAAGGGTTCTACCAGTTGATGAAACAGCTTCCATGGGAGCGTTTGACCATCGGTATCATGGCGCTGGGCGCGATTGACTTCGCCATCGCCGAAACGGTGAAATACGTGCAGGAGCGCAAGGCCTTTGATCAGCGCGTTATGGATTTCCAGAACACGCGGTTCAAACTGGCTGAGTGCAAAACCAAGGCGGAAGTGCTGCGCAGTTTCGTGAATGATTGCATTGGCAAGCTGGAGGCGGGTGAATTGGATGCCGCCACCGCGTCTATGGTCAAATACTGGGGCTCTGAGGTCCAGAACGAGATCATGCATGAATGCCTGCAGCTTTTTGGCGGCTACGGCTTCATGATGGAATACCCGATCGCCCGCCTTTATGCCGATGCCCGCGTGCAGATGATCTATGGTGGCACCAATGAGGTCATGAAGGAGCTCATCGCGCGCTCGATAGACATCTGAAGTTCTCCCGCCCGTCGTCGAGGTTCCTGTCGGAACGTCTCCTCCCGTTGGGCCGGGCAGTTTTTCAGTTGGCGGCTTGTTCGGATATCTATGTGATTTCCGGGTCCAGCTGCCGTTCGAGCCATGCTCGAAATGACTTCAACGGTTCGGATTCGATCCTGTTCTTGGGCCATACCAAGTAGTACGCGCCCAAGCTGACCTCTGGCCCGTCCCATGCCAAGGCAAGGCGACCGGTTTTGAGGTGTTCTTCGACGAGATAGCTGGGGAATAGGCCAACACCCAACCCATGGATCGTGGCCTGTATCATCGTTGAAAACTGATCGAACAGCATCCCGCGCGACCCGCTGACAGGATGACCATGAGCAGTAAACCAGCGCTCCCAACCGTCAGGGCGCGTTTCCATGTGCAATAGGGGCGCCAGCTCCAGCCAGTCGAATTGATCACTCTGGTCGGGCAGAAGGTCAGGCGCGCAGACGGGCACGACATACTCCGTCATGATCTTTAGGTAGTTGACGCCGCTCCAATTCTGGCGACCAAAGTGAAAAGCCGCGTCGAAGGCTTCGGTCTCGAAATCGAAGGGCCGCAATCTTGTGTTCAGGTTGACTGTGACTTCAGGGTGATTGCGGGCGAAGTCCTGAAGGCGCGGGGCCAGCCAATGCATCCCGAATGCCGGCAGAATGGAAAGGTTGAGGGAACCTCCGGTTGGGTTGGCCTTCAGTTTCAGCGAGGCCTGCGCCAGTTGATGCAGAGCTGTGCGGGCCGTCTGGACATACTCCTGCGCGGCCGGGGTCAGGTGCAACCGCATCTGGGTGCGTTGGATAAGTTCGATGCCCAACTGCTCCTCCATCGTTTTCAGCTGGCGGCTGATGGCGCTTTGCGTCAGTGACAGCTCCTCGGCGGCCGCAGACGCGCTGCCCAGCCTGTCCACGGCCTCGAGCGCGAGCAGGGATGAAATCGACGGAAGAAAGCGTCGGGGCGCGATCATATTACATTTCCTCATACCTTTGGGTTTGATTATCACTGGCTTTTTCCCGACACCAGCCGGATATACTGGCCTTTGACGCGCGCGCCCGCGCCGTTCGAAAACAAGACCCGCGGACAGCCCCGCACCATTTGAGAAGGCCGAGCTATGGATCGCGCGCAGATCGTCCATGAGAATTTCCTATCCCGCGTGGCAAACCGGGATTTCCGCGAGGGCGCCCCCCCGGTCGGTGGCTTGAGCCATGCAGATGCGGTGTCGCTCTATCGTTCGCAAGTTCTCAGCCGGGCGCTGGATCGCACCAGCCGGGCGATGCAGAAGGCGGGGCAGGGGTTCTATACCATTGGCTCATCGGGTCATGAGGGTATGGCTGCGGTGGCCCACGCCCTGCGCCCGACGGATATCGCCTTTTTGCACTACCGCGATGCGGCGTTCCAGATTGCCCGGGCCGAGCAGGTTCCGGGCCAACAGATCGCTTGGGATATGCTGCTGAGCTTTGCGTGTTCGAAAGAGGACCCGACCTCGGGCGGGCGTCATAAGGTTCTTGGCTCGAAAGCCCTGATGATCCCGCCTCAGACCTCGACCATTGCCAGCCATCTGCCCAAGGCGGTTGGGGCGGCCTATGCTTTGGGGGCCGCGCGGCGGCATGACCCCGAGCATCGGGTGCTGCCCGAAGATGGCATCGCCATGTGTTCCTTCGGGGATGCCTCGGCCAACCATTCGACCGCGCAAGGGGCGATCAACACGGCGGGTTGGACCAGCGTGCAATCCACGCCGCTGCCTTTGTTGTTCGTATGCGAGGACAACGGTATTGGGATCTCGGTGAAAACGCCGAAGGGCTGGATCGAGGCGTCGATGGCGCATCGCCCAGGCATCAAGTATTTTCAGGCCAATGGGCTGGACATCTACGAGACCTACGCCGTGGCACAAGAAGCCGCGCATTATGTCCGCACGCGCCGTAAGCCCGCCTTTCTGCACCTGCGGACCGTACGCCTCTACGGTCATGCCGGGGCGGATGTACCGACCACATATCTGAGCAAGGCGGAGGTTGAGGCGGATGAGGCAAATGATCCGCTTCTCCATTCCGTTCGCCTGTTGGATCAGGCGGGGGCGTTGGCGCCGGAGGAGGCGTTGAAAATCTATCAGGACAGCTGCGCCCGTACGGATCGTGTGGCCGCCGAAGCTGCTACGCGCCCGCATTTGTCGACCGCGCAGGATGTCATGGCCAGCCTGATCCCGCCCAAACGTGACTGCAAGCCAACGAACGGCCCCAGCGAGGATGCGCGGGCAAAAGCGTTCGGGGGCGACATGCGCGCAATGGCCGACCCGCAGCCCATGAGCCGCCTGATTAACTGGGCGCTGACCGATCTGATGCTGGAACATGGCGAGATCGTCTGTATGGGCGAGGATGTGGGCCGCAAAGGTGGCGTCTATGGCGTAACGCAGAAACTGCAGCAGCGGTTCGGTCAGGACCGTGTGATTGACACCCTGCTGGACGAACAGTCGATCCTCGGCCTTGCCATCGGCATGGGGCACAACGGGTTTGTGCCGATCCCCGAAATCCAGTTCCTCGCCTATCTGCACAACGCCGAAGACCAGATCCGCGGTGAGGCTGCCACATTGCCCTTCTTCTCGAATGGGCAATTCACCAACCCGATGGTGCTGCGGATTGCTGGGCTTGGGTATCAAAAAGGCTTTGGAGGGCATTTCCACAACGACAACTCTCTGGCCGTTTTGCGCGACATTCCGGGTGTGATCATTGCCTGCCCCTCGACCGGGGAGGACGCCGCACAGATGCTGCGTGAATGCGTTCGGCTGGCGCGGGAAGAGCAGCGGGTCGTTGTGTTCCTCGAGCCGATTGCGCTTTATCCCATGCGGGATCTGAGTGCGGCGCAGGATGGGGGCTGGATGACGACCTACCCCTCGCCCGACCGGCGGATTGCGCTGGGCGAGGTTGGCGTGCATGGCGACGGCGTTGATCTGGCCATCGTAACCTACGGCAACGGCCACTACCTGTCGCGTCAGGCGCTGCCTGAGCTGCAGGCGGCCGGTGTGAACGCTCGTATCATCGATCTGCGCTGGTTGGCCCCACTACCGGCCGAGGCGCTGCTAGAGGCGACCAAAGATTGCAAACACGTCCTGATCGTGGATGAATGCCGCCGCACAGGCAGCCAATCCGAGGGGCTGATGACCCTCTTCCGCGAAGAAAGCGCCCAGACGCGGGTCGCCCGCGTTGTGGCTGAGGATTGTTTCATCGCGACCGGCCCGGCCTATGCCGCGCCGCTGCCGTCGAAGGACGGTATCGTCGCTGCGGCCCTGGCCCTGACCGGAGTGCGGAAATGACCCGAACGGCTGTCGTGATCTGCCCCGGTCGGGGCACCTATAACAAGCCCGAGTTGGGCTATTTGCACCGTCATCACGCGGACAAGATGCCGATGTTCCAGCGGTTTGATGCCCTGCGCGCCGAGGCCGGACAAGAGGGGGTAACCGCACTTGACGGGGCCGCGCGCTTTGCGGTCAGCACCTATTCGCGTGGTGATGTGGCCTCGCCTCTGATCTATGCGGCCGCGCTGGCGGATGCGCAGTCGCTGGCGGATGATATCGAGGTGGTGGCCGTGACCGGAAACTCGATGGGTTGGTATATCGCACTGGCCGCCGCTGGTGCACTGAGCGCTGAGAACGGGTTCCGCGTGGTGAACACCATGGGCACTCTGATGCAGGAACATCTGATCGGGGGGCAGTTGGTCTATCCCTTCACCGATGACAGCTGGGTCGACAGTGCGAACCAGAAACAGGCGTTGTTGCAGGACGTCTCTGACATCAACGCGGTCGAAGGGCAGGATCTGGCGCTGTCGATTGATCTGGGCGGTATGCTGGTGCTGGCCGGGAATGAGGCCGGTCTCGCAGCGTTCGCGGCATCTCATCCCACCGTTCAGGACCGTTTTCCCATGCGGCTGCCGAACCATGCGGCGTTCCATACCGCTCTGCAGGCTCCGATTGCCGCCGAAGGTCGGGCACGGCTGAAGGCCGAGCTGTTCGGCCAAACACGACACCCGATGATCGACGGGCGTGGCAAGATCTGGTGGCCGGGCGCCACCGATACCGAGGCGCTGTGGGATTATACGCTGGGTCATCAGGTGACCGAGCCTTACGATTTCACCCATGCCATTCAAACCGCTGCGCGAGAGTTTGCACCGGACCTGTTCATCGTGACGGGGCCGGGGGCGACACTAGGTGGTGCGGTGGCGCAGTCTTTGACCATGGCAGGGTGGAGCGGCATGACTGACAAGGCCTCATTCATCGCGCGGCAAGAGGCCTCACCTATTCTGTTGGCCATGGGGCGCGAGGATCAGAGGGCTCTGGCGACAGGCTAGGCCCTGCTTCAGGTCTCGGCCTGAATAGTGCTGGCGAGGGTTTCGATCCGGTCGCGCAGCCAGCGATGGGCCGGGTCATTGGCCGAGCGCTGGTGCCAGACCATGTAGATCGAGACAGGCTCGCAGTCGAACGGCAAGGGTGCGCAATCCAGCGCGGCCAGTGGTCCGTTTTTCATCAGCGCCGTGTCGGTGGAAATAAGGGGGCTGCCCGCGATGAAAGACGGGATAGCATTGAAATGAGGCAGCACGACGGTTGGCGAACGGATCTGGCTTTGATCCACGCCGCGCATCACCGCGCGGGCATTCCGTCCGTCGGGAAAGCGAACCTCGACATGCTCACTCTGACAATAGGCCTCCCACGTCTCGGGCGCGGTGCGCTGGCTGCGGTCATAAAACACCATCAAATGGCTTGAGATCAGCCGTTTCTGAAAGATGTCAGGCCCGTCCGGCGGCAGCGGCGTCAGCATCAGTTGGCACCGGTCGCTGCGCAGCAGGTCCGGCCCCGGTACGCCGGATGAGATGAATTCTAACTGCAGCCTGATCCCCTCGGCGCGGGTCGCGCGCAGGAGGTCGGGAAAAATCAGCTCTCGCGGCATATCGTTGGTGGCGATGCGGATTTCCATCTGCTCTGACAGGGGATCAAAGGGGCGTTCATCCGTCAGGGCGCGCATGCCGTCCAGAACGCTGCGGACCGGCTCTTGCAGGGCAAGCGCGCGTTCGGTCGGAGTCAGGCCCTGACCGGATCGTACGAATAGCGGATCGCCCAGCACCTGCCGCAGCTTGGCCAATGTGTGGCTGATGGCCGACTGTGTGACCCCCAGCCGATCCGCCGCTTTCGAGACCGAGCTTTCCTCGAGTATCGTCAGAAAGATACGCAGGACCTTGCCGTCCAGATCAGTGAAATCGATTTTGCTCATACAATCTATGATTAAGTATGAATGGTTTTGCTGTCGAGAGGGCGCTAGGTCAGTCGCAAACAAGGGGCACGCATATGGGACTTCGCTTTTTCTCGGACAAGAACCGACCGGTTCACATGGGGTCGTACCCGTTGGAGCGTCTGGCGCGTCAGCAGGTGATGCCCGACCTGTCCCAACTGCCCCCGATGCCAGAGCTTAGCTTTCATCGGCCTGACCGGCCCGAGAGCATCGTGAACGCGATGGGTGAGTTTCAGGCTATGCTGGACACGATCCGGGATGGGCTGGTGAACCCTGTCGCTTCGGACATCCCGCAGGGCCCGCAGGCACGGGCAGATCACCTCAAGGCTTTTGGGTATTTCAACGATGCCTCGATGATGGGATGCGGGCCGCTGCCGCCCGAGGCGCTGTTGGACCAGCCGCGCCGCAACCCAGATATCGACCGCCTGGCCCATGCATTGAAAACCCGCCAGACCAAAACGCTGGCCTCGGGGATCGACGTTATCATGGCCGACCTCAAGGAAAGCATGGAGGCCGCGCCGCGTCCGATGGCCTCGCATCGTCATGTTCTGGTATTCCTGTATGAACATAACCGTGATCCGAACCCGGACGAGCCGGGGTCTGAATGGATCATAGATGCGCAGGACCACCGGGCCTGCCTGCTGGCGACCGAGAATGCCGTTGTGATTGCCAATTACATCCGGTTGCTGGGGTTCGATGCGCGGGCGCATACGGCGATGTCTACCGAGGTGGATCTGGGCAAGCTGGCGGTCGCGGCCGGTTTGGCCACTGTCGAAGACGGTGCGCTTGTCGCACCATGGCTGGGCCGCCGTTTTGGTCTGGCCGCTGTCACGACAGAGATGGAGATTGCCCACGATCAGCCCCTGCAACCAATGGCGCAGCAACCGTGGTTCCGGACCCAAGGCCCTGCGTGGTGGCTGGGCACTGGATTCGCCAAGAACGCTCTGAACCGCGACGCCTATGCCAAACGTCGCTACGTGGACGGGGCGCATCCCTTTGAGCGGCTCAAGCGCGTCGAGACGCCCACCACTTATATTGATGAAGCCAACGTTGCGCGCGTTCCCAAGCGGGCCGACATGTTCGCGCGGGCGCAGTTCGGCGACATGGGCAAACACCTGCAGGACGCGGCCAAGGGTGGATATTACGTGCGCAAATCGGCCCCCAGCTTCGCGCAGCGCCGGGCGCTGGGCGCGTTTGTTCTGTTGCAGGACGGCGAAAGCGCAAAGGTCTCGCCCCCGACCGATGCCGAGCGCAATGCCGCCAATATCAAGGCCGCCAGCTATTTTCTTGGAGTTGATGCGGTCGGCCTCAGCCGTTGCCCGGACTGGGCGTGGTATTCCCATGATGCGACAGGGGAAGAGATCACTCCGCCCCATGATCAGGCCATCAGCATGATCATCGACCAGGGCTATGAGACGATGGAGGGCGCAAGCGGTGACGATTGGATCAGCGTTGCACAATCCATGCGCGCCTATCTGCGGTTTTCACTGCTGGGTGGCGTGATCGCGCAGCAGATTCGCAACCTCGGCTACAAAGCCAAGGCCCATACTGTGATGGATGGTGAGGTGCTGCAGCCGCCGCTGTTGCTGCTATCGGGATTGGGCGAGGTCAGCCGGATCGGCGAGGTCATCTTGAACCCTTATCTCGGCCCGCGCCTTAAATCCGGGGCGGTGACAACTGATATGCCGATGGCGCATGACAAGCCGATTGATTTCGGCCTGCAGAGTTTCTGCGAAAGCTGCAACAAATGTGCCCGCGAATGCCCCTCGGGGGCGATCACCGCCGGGCCAAAGCTGATGTTCAACGGCTATGAAATCTGGAAATCCGACAGCCAGAAATGCGCGACCTATCGCGTGACAACGCCCGGAGGGTCGATGTGCGGGCGCTGCATGAAGACCTGCCCGTGGAACCTTGAGGGGATTTTCAAAGAACGCCCCTTCCGTTGGGCGGCGATGAATATTCCTCAGGCGGCCCCAGCATTGGCGAAACTGGATGATGCGGTGGGCAATGGTGGCCTGAATGACGTTAAAAAATGGTGGTGGGATATCGAGCTGCAGTCGGATGGTGCCTACCGCCCCTCTGTGCATCCGCTGAACCGGCGCGACCTGCAACCCGATCTGGATCTGAAATACGAAGATCAGACGCTGGCTGTTTACCCCGCCTATCTGGCCCCGCATCCCTGGCCCTATCCCTTTGCCATGGACCGCGAAGCGGGGATTGCCGCCTATGAGGCGATGGTCAGCGCCGAGGAATACAAGGCGCGCAAAGCGGCGGGCGACATATCGGTTGTCCATCGCTATGAGATAGCAGGCGATGCGCCGGTCATGCGGGTCGAATTGACCAAGGTCGACAAGATGACGGCTGATGTGACCAAGTACGAATTCTCGACACTGGACGGCTCTCCTTTGCCCGAATGGACCGCAGGCGCGCATCTGGATGTGTTGGTCGCGCCCGAGTTTCTGCGCCAGTATTCAATGTCCGGTGACCCCTCGGACCGGGCAACCTATCAGATAGGTGTCTTGCGTGAGGATGAGGGGTGCGGTGGTTCGGCTCTGCTGCATCGCATCTTCAACGAAGGCCGCAAGGTTTTCATCTCGAAGCCGATCAATCACTTCGAGCTGGATGAGACCGCGACAAAAACCTTCCTGATGGGTGGCGGGATCGGCATCACTCCGATGATTGCATTTGCACACCGTCTGCATGCGCTGGGCAAACCGTTCGAGTTGCACTACTCGGCCAGTACCCGCGCCGGGGCAGGGTATCTGGAAGATCTGGCCGCGACGCCGTGGGCAGAAAAAGCGCATTACCATTTCTCGGATGAAGGCACGCGGGCCGATCTAAATGCGATCCTCACAGGCTATCAGGACGGCTGGCACGTCTATGCCTGCGGACCCGATCGCTTCATGGACGGTGTCATGCAAGCGGCTGAGCGGCAGGGTTTCCCGGACGAAGCGCGGCATCTGGAGTATTTCTCGGTCCCCGAGCAACCGGAGTATGAAAACTTCCCATTCACCGTGAAGCTGGCGAAATCCGGCCAGGAACTGACCGTGCCGGAAGACAAGGACGCTGCGCAGGTGTTGAATGAGGCGGGTATTCGCGTGGATGTTAAATGCGCCGATGGCATCTGCGGCGTCTGCAAATGCGGTGTTGTTTCGGGTGAAATCGAACATCGCGATTTTGTCCTGTCCAACAAACAACGAGAGAGCGCTATCATTTTGTGCCAAAGCCGCGCCGCGCAACCGGATGGCGTGATTGAGATCGATCTCTGACCCGAGGTCGAAAAACGACATGAAGTTGTAGAAAAATTGGTCGCTCCGGCCATGGACGCCGGGGGGTTGCTGCACTAACGTCCCCTCTGAACCCAGTGAATCCTGATTGACAGGTGCGAGGTATTTTCATGGATTATCACAGCCCCGCCAGCTTTGCCGAGGCGTCGGCTCTGGCTGCAAACGCGACGGGCACGACACGGTTTCTGGCAGGTGGCACCGATGTGTTGGTGCAGTTGCGCTCAGAATTGGTGACGCCCGATACGCTGATCGACATCAAGAAAATCAACGGTGTGGATCAGATCACGAAAAACGCCGATGGCAGCTGGACACTTGGTGTCGCTGTCACCGGCGCTGAAATGAGCGAGCACCCCCAGCTGGGCCGCGACTGGCCCGGTGTGGTCGAGGCGATGGACCTGATCGGATCGACTCAGGTGCAGGGCCGCGCGACACTGACGGGCAACCTGTGCAACGGCTCTCCGGCGGCGGATTCGGTGCCTGCGATGGTTGCGGCGGGTGTAAAGGTCACCGTGACTGGCCCGGAAGGCGCGCGCGAGGTGGCGGTCGAAGACATCCCCACCGGCCCCGGCAAGACGTCGCTGGCGAAGGGTGAAGTTGTTTCGGCCGTCAACATCCCCGCGCGGGGCGAGAATGGCGGCGACGCCTATCTGCGCTTCATCCCGCGGACCGAAATGGACATCGCTGTGGTCGGCGTAGGTGTCAGCCTGCGTCTGGACGACGACATGATCACCGAGGCACGCGTGTCTCTGGGCGCTGTCGCCCCGACCGTTTTGCTGGTTGAAGACTGTGCCAAAGCTATCATCGGCAGCGCGCTGGATGACGCCGCGTTGGATGCGTTGGCCGCGTCCGCTTCGGCGGCCTGCAACCCGATTGACGACAAACGCGGCACAATCGAATTCCGCACCGAGGTCGCTGGTGTTCTGGCTAAGCGCGCCGCGAAAATAGCCTATGCCCGCGCGAAGGGAGAAGACGCATGAGCAAGCTCCACGTATCCACCACCGTGAACGGGGACACGGTCGAATACCTCTGCGACCCGCGTGAAACGCTGTTGGACTGTCTGCGCGACAAGCTGAATCTGACCGGCGCGAAAGAGGGCTGCGGCACCGGCGATTGCGGCGCTTGTTCCGTCACCGTCGATGGCCGTCTGGTCTGTTCCTGTCTGATGCTGGGTGTTGAGGCCGAGGGCAAGACTATCGAAACCGTTGAAGGCATCGCGGATGGCGACGTTCTGCACCCGCTGCAGAAGAAGTTCATCGAACACGCGGCGCTTCAGTGCGGCATCTGCACCCCGGGCATTCTGGTGGCGGCCAAGTCGCTGCTCGAGAAGAACCCAAGCCCGACCGAAGAGGAAACCCGGTACTGGCTGGCAGGCAATCTCTGCCGCTGCACCGGCTATGACAAGATCATTCGCGCCGTGATGGAAACGGCGGAAGAGCTGCGGGAGGCTTCGTAATGGCACTCGACGATCGCAAATCTGTATTCACTTTCGTTGGCACGCGCCCGGATCGCCCTGACGGGTTAGACAAGGTCACGGGCCGCGCCAAATTCGGGGCTGATGCCTATGCGCCCGGCATGTTGCACGGAGCGGTTCTGCGCTCGCCCCATGCACACGCGCGGATCGTGAAGATCGACACCTCGAAGGCCGAGGCGCATAAGGAAGTCAAAGCCGTCGTCACCCGCGCGGACTTTGCCGATGTCCCGTTTAGACCCGGTCTCGAGGGCGAGTTCTGGAACGTGCTGGAAAACGTCATGGCGGGCGAAAAGGCGCTCTATGATGGCCACGCCGTTGCTGCGGTTGCAGCCACGTCGGCCCTGGCAGCGCGGGATGCACTCAAACTGATCGAGGTCGAATACGAAGTTCTACCCCATGTGACCGACGTGGACAAAGCGATGGCCTCGGATGCGCCTGTTATTCGGGAAGGCGCGGCGGACTATTCGGTGCCCGAAGGGCTGCACCCGAACGTCGTACGTTACCACGAAAGCGGTCACGGAGATGTCGAGGCCGGGTTTGCCGACGCGGATCTGGTCATCGAAGACAGCTTTGTTACCGAAGCGACCCATCAGGGCTATATCGAACCGCACGCCTGTCTGGGCATGCTGGGCAATGACGGCAAGGGTGAGCTGTGGTGCACTACGCAAGGCCACTGGATCGCGCAGAAGACCTGCGCCGCGCTGCTGGGGATCGAGACCTCGCAACTTCGCGTCACCGCGTCCGAGATTGGTGGTGGTTTCGGCGGCAAAACCACTGTCTTCATCGAACCCGTTGCGCTTGCGCTGAGCCGCAAAGCCAACCGTCCGGTCAAGATTGTTATGACGCGGTCTGAGGTGTTCCGGGCGACAGGCCCGACCGCTTCGGCGTCGATGGACGTCAAGATCGGCATGAGGAAGGACGGGACCATCTCGGCAGCACAAGGCGTGTTCCGCCTGCAGGGCGGGGCCTTCCCCGGTGCGCCGGGCGATATGACCGCCATGTGCGCCTTCGCGCCCTACAACCTGACCAACGTCAAGCAGATCGGCTATGATGTGATGTCGAACCGTCCGAAACAGGCTGCTTACCGCGCGCCAGGCGCACCCATGGGCGCCTTCGCAGTCGAGTCGGTGATTGATGAGCTGTGCAATAAGCTGGGTCTCGATCCCGTTGATGTCCGCCTGAAAAACGCCGCGCATGAAGGGACCAAGGCCAGCTATGGCCCGACCTACGAACGCATTGGTCTGGTCGAAACGCTGGAGGCTGCCAAGGCGCACCCGCACTATTCGGCCCCGCTGAAGCCGGGGCAGGGGCGCGGGATTTCCTGCGGGTTCTGGTTCAACCACGGCGGTGAGACCTCTGTATCCTTGGCCCTGTCCGAAGATGGCTCGGCCCAGCTGATGGTGGGAACGCCGGATATCGGCGGTTCTCGCGCGTCGATGGCGCTGATGGCGGCCGAGGTGTTGGGCATCCCATACGAGAACATCCGCGTCACCATCGCTGATACGGCGACGCTGGGCTACAACGACGTCAGCCACGGCTCGCGCGTGACCTATGCGTCGGGTCTGGCGACCATCAAAGCCGCCAAACACGCGGTTGAGAAACTGTGCGAACGCGCAGCAGCCAAGTGGGGTATCCCGGTTGAGGCGGTGAAGTGGGAGGACGGCTGCGCCGTGCCCTCAGGCCCCAATGCAGGCGATTTCGACCCGCTGGCCCTGTCCGACATCACGGCAGATATGGGGCGCACCGGCGGCCCGATCTCGGGCCATTTCGAGGCAACTCCGGAAGGTGCGGGTGTGTCCTTTGGTACTCATATCGTCGATGCCGAGGTTGACCCGGAAACCGGCAAAACCAGCGTGACCCGCTACACGGTCATTCAAGACGCCGGCAAGGCGATCCACCCGACGTACGTGGAAGGCCAGTTCCAGGGCGGTGCTGCGCAAGGCATCGGCTGGGCGCTGAACGAGGAGTATATCTACGGCGAGGACGGGCGGTTGCAGAACTCGATCTTCCTCGACTACCGGATTCCCGTTGCCAGCGACCTGCCGATGATCGACACGGTGATTGTCGAAGTGCCCAATCCCGGTCACCCGTTTGGGGTGCGCGGTGTGGGGGAAACCGGCATCGTGCCGCCTCTTGCCGCCATCGCCAACGCGGTTTCCAACGCGGCGGGTGTGCGGATGAAGCAACTGCCGATGTCGCCTCCGCGCATTCTGGCCGCGCTCAAAGGCAATGGTTGAGGTTCACCTCTGGTCCGGCCTCCGGTCTTTGACCGGGGGCTTGGCCGTCGTCGAGGTCGAGGCCAAAACAACCGGAGAGTTGCTGCGCGCCCTGGTGCGCGCGCATCCGCAATTGCAGGCCCCTATTGAGGCGGGCGTCTCAATCGCGATCGACGGGCGCGTGATTGCAACGGGCCTGACGGAACCAATCCCGGAAGGTAGCGAAATCTATCTAATGCAGAGGCTGCGCGGCGGTTAAGGTTTAGGCGACCACGGTTCGCGCCCGACCATCCGGTCGGCCTCGGCCGTGATGTCATTCATGTGCTGCTCAAGGTTTTGGCGCAGGGTTTCAATCTGCTCTTCGCTGGCCTTGCGCGGGACAGTCTCGGTCCATTCGCGGCATAAAAATACACCTTCGTTGCGCCAGGGGCGGGGCATCAACAAGCGGTCCCATGTACCGGCCTCTCTGCCATGACGGGCCGAGAAGGTGATTCCGAACACACGTTTGCCTGATGTGCGCGCCCAGACCAGAGGCACGGTCGACAGCACCCGTTCTGGCCCGCGAGGTCCGTCGGCAGCGATGCCAATGGAGATCCCCTGTTTCATCTTGCCCAGAACTTCACGCGACACTGCAACGTTGCTTTTGTGTTTGCTGGCCATGGCGATCGTGTCCATGCCAAAAAGCTTTTGCACGCGGCCCACCATGCTGCCCGCCCGCGCCGAGGACGTGATCGAGCAGATCTGCGCCTTGTCCAGAGGGAAGAAATAGGGTGACTGCGCCAGTCGCTGATGCCACAGAACAACGATGACCGGTTCGCCCTGTTCGGCCAGCTGGTCCAGTTCTTCATAGCCGATGCGCTGCCATTTGGTGTTGCGGTTGACCATCCGAATATAGCTCGCAATACGGCGCGCTGCCCAGTTTAAAACGGCTTCGCTGTCGGCGATCTTTTTGCGGATACTCACGGATGGGTCCCTCATACTGACCAAACCGTGTCTTATAGAACTCAACGCCGCGTGCAACTTGTTTGTCTTGTCGAGAAGTGGTCGAGAAACTGAAAAAGCCTCTTGAGTCCGCCGCGCGGCTGGCATATCTGAGGCTCAGCCTAGGGGTATAGCTCAGTTGGTAGAGCGACGGTCTCCAAAACCGTAGGTCGCGGGTTCGAACCCTGCTGCCCCTGCCATTCAAAACTTCCTAAAACTTGAATATTCGCTTTCGCGGCGGCGTCGAATCCCAGACTTGCCGAACGAAATTCCATTCGATGTTCCTCAGGGGTCTTTAAAGCGGCGGCCATATTGTGCAGTGGGTCAGGATTTGACGTAGCGTCCCGAAATTTCTTCTGCCTCGCCGCAGTTGACGCAAACGTAAGCTTCGGCTTGATTTTTTGTTTTGCATGCACAAAGGTGACGAAAACCGGCGTTTTCTCCCCCCTTACGTCTCAAAATGAAATCCCTAAATGCACCTCGTCGCTGCGGGGTGCCACTCACGGACTGTGATCCTTGAGCTTCGGCCAACCACTGAGGTTCGGATCGGCCCCGCAGTGACAAGACTTGCACAGTTCATAGGGAGGGAAGGAATTTGATACAGAGTTTTTGGTCGATCTTTCGCGACCCTCGCGCGCACGCGGCACGACTGACGCGGCCTCGACCAAAAGAGACCTGTGCTGTGGATGAAGAAGCAAGCGAACCCACGGCGAAAGAGGCCGAATTCCGGAGCCTGTTTGAAACGACATTGTTGGAAATGAAACAGCCGCAAACATGCGATGAGGGCACTGACACTTGCCGAATGTAGGTCCGCGTCGAACAAGCTTAACCCGATAGGGCGCAAATGCACCATGTTTCGTATCAAATCGATCTCTGTGTTGCTGAGCGGAGAACGTGGCGATATGCACTGAAGACAATATTTGATTTGTATTCAAAGGTGTTGAATGGGATTGAGAAGCCTGATTGCCGAAAAGATTGCCTCACGTGTTCTTGGCAACGGCAAAACCCGGCGCGCGGTCATGAATCAGCTGCTTGATAAGGATACTCTGTTGTTTCGGGACTTGGGCGATCATGCCTTTGCCTTCTTTCCAACGGATGCAATCGGACGTTCACTTTTCCAGAACGGTGAATTTGCCCGCGGCTCAGTCACGGATTTGCGGACGTTTCTTGAACAGAACAATGCCTATAAGCCCGGCATGTCCGTTCTAGAGGTTGGGGCCAATATCGGCACCCAAACCGTCTACTTTTTCCTCGACCTCCAGTGTGACGCCGTCGTTGCGATCGAGCCAGACCCGGACAATATGAACCTGCTACGTCACAATCTTGCGTTGAATGGGCTGACAGACAAAGTGGAGATTTTGGGTGTCGCGGCCTCGAACACGAGTGGAACGGCGGAATTTACCCGAGATCTGTTCAACCGAGGTGGCTCACGTCTGGGGGCCAAACGCACAAGCGGCAAAACCCGAGAGAGTTTTTCAGTCGAGATCATCCGGATTGACGATCTGGTGCAGTCGGGCGCCCTTCAGGCTGATCAAATTGGGCTGGTTTGGATGGATGTTGAGGGCCATGAGCTATCCGCCCTGAAGGGGATGAAGCAACTCATCGCAGACCATAGGCCACCCATATTTCTGGAATACACGCCAGACGGAGAGCACAGTACCCAGCAAGAGCTGTGTGACCTGCTGTTTGACAACTATTGGGGCGTATATCGTCATGCTGGGGGCTTTCACTCTGTATCGCGGGACGAGTTTGCGGAGATCGAACATCAGGTCGATCTGTTAGTTATCTGAAACCCACCCGATCTCAAAGCAGGGCGGCGACTGTCTTTCCTCTGCCTGCGGGATAGCCTAAAGTCCCCGCAAATCGCAGACACCGGGAATGAGGATACATGTCGCGTTTCGATGGATATTTCCTGCGGCAGTTGCTGGTGCTGTTTGGCTTTTTCACTCTGGTTCTGGTCGGTGTTTTCTGGATCACGCGGTCCGTCAGCCTGTTTGACCGTGTTATCAGTGGCGGCCAGTCGGCGGTTGTTTTCCTCGAATTCACCGCTCTGACGCTTCCGACCCTGATCCGGACAGTGATGCCGATGGCTGTGTTCGCTGCGGCCGTTTACGCCACGAACCGCCTCAGCCGGGAAAGTGAGATGACGGTCATGCTGGCGACCGGCTCTAGCCCTTGGCGCCTCGCGCGGGCTGTGGTGCTGTTCGGTCTTGTCACAGGGATGATGATGGCGGCGATCAGCGTTTTCCTGCGCCCCGCCTCGGTCGAACAGCTCGAGATCCGGCAGGCCGAGGTTGCGGGTGATGTCACCGCCCAATTGCTGAACGAAGGTGAGTTTCTGCATCCCGCCGACGGTGTCACGGTCTATATCGGTCGGATTGATCTGGACGGGACTTTGCACGAGGTCTTTGTCTCAGACCGGCGAGACCCAGCGAATTCTGTCAGCTATTCAAGTTCAACGGCGTATCTGGTGAACAATGCGGTCGGCATCAACCTTGTCATGCTGGATGGGGTGGCGCTGCGTCTGGACAAGGACGGGCGCACCCTGTCATCGACCCTGTTTCAGGACGCCTCTTACGATATCTCGGCGCTGACCAGTACCGGCGGTATGACTACCCGTAGCCTTGAAGCGATCCCCACAATGGAATTGATCCGGGACCGCGAGGCTATCGCCAGCGCCGAAGGCTTCAGCCCAGGTGAACTGACGGATGAGTTGCACCAGCGATTCTCGTGGATCGCGATTTGCGTGGCAGTCGGGCTGGTCGGATATGCCACCCTGATGTTGGGCAGTTTCTCGCGGTTTGGGTTGTGGCCGCAGATTCTGGGGGCGTTTACCATTCTGGTTCTGCTGGAAGGCGTTCGGGGGTTTGTCTCTCCGGTCGTGATAGATGAGCCGGGTCTTTGGGTCGTTCTCTATGCACCGGCGGTCGTTGGTATCCTGATCTCGTGCCTGTTCCTGGCGGTTGCGGGACGCCCAATCTGGCGCCGTTCCGGGGCTGAGGTCGCTGTTTAGGCAGGGTCTCGCAGAACCTGCAGGCAGTCTAGAATATCCTCGAACGCAGAGCTGTCGGGGCGGGTTGTGAGATAAAGCGGCAACATTAGGTCTGGACTCGGCTCAACCCGCACCAGCGCGCCAGAGCGAATATGCTCTGCGGCCAAATAGGCGGGAAAAAACCCACGTCCCCCTCGTTTGAGGACATAGCGCAGGGCCATCATGCAATTACCCAGAAAGACCGTCTGCCCCTCTGCCTTGCGGGCCGTAGTCCGCACATGGTCCTGATAAGCGGCGCCAAGTTCGAGATTGACGAATACCGAGTTGTCGACCAAAGCATCCGCGGTTTCGACCAGAATCAACCGCTCTGGTGGAAGGGTTTCAAACATCACCCGCCTGTCTGAAGGCTTTTCATGGGTCAGCGCGGCGTCCAGCACATGTGTTGCGACCGCGTCCACCATATCCAGATCATGATCGTAGTTCAGCGTCAGCAGCAATTGGCCAAGATGCTGTTCGAAACGTATGGCGAGATCGACCAGCAAGGGGTCCCAAACGCTGAGCTGCGCCCCCAGCCTCAGTGCCGGGCGATTCTGGTTTTGCGTGGGCAAATCAGTCGAAGCATAGGACCAGAGTGAGAGCATCTGCTCGGCGTAAGGGCGAAATTGGCGCCCGAAATCCGTGAGTGCCGTGCCTCCGGCGCCGCGCGTGAAAAGAGGCTTTCCGGTGGCGTCCTCGATCTGCCTTATGCGCGCGCTGACAGCCGTTTGGGTCACATTCAGCTTGCGTGCTGCTGCGTGAAACCCTCCGGTCTCAGCAACGCATAGAAACGTTTCAAAAGCTTTGATCTGCATAGCGGCAGTATTTTTTGATCGTTTTGATAAAATCAATTCATTTTTTTCAGTAGGTAAGTCGAGATATCCTGTTCCCGATTAGGACAAAGGACATGCTATGCTGGACAAAAGCCACAAGCCGACCTGGACCAGTTTTGAAGAGGCCACAAAGGCCGACTGGGACGCCGTTATGGACTATGAAGAGGCCTATAATGCCGCTTTGCCAGACCGGATCCTGGACGCGATTCGTTCGTTGGATGAGGAATGGACGCCGTATCCTGTGAACCGCTACCAACACTCTTTGCAGGCCGCGACGCGGGCCTATGAGGATGGCGCGGATGAGGAACTTGTGGTCGCCGCGCTGATCCATGACACTGGCGATATCCTGTCGCCCTACAACCATGGTGAGCTGTCAGCGGCGATGATGAAGCCCTATGTCAGCGAGAAAACCCATTGGATTCTCAAGCGTCACTGTGTTTTTCAGGGCTATTACTACAACCATCATCTTGGCGGAGACCGCAACGCGCGCGACAAGTATCGCGACAGCCCCTATTGGGAGGACTGCCGCTATTTCTGCCATGAATACGATCAGAAGGCGTTTGACCCGAACTACCCGACCAAACCGCTGGAGTTTTTCGAGCCCATGTTGCGCCGCGTGTTGAACAAGGGCGAAGGGCATATGGAGCTGAACGAAACGTCCGAGAGTTAGCAGGCCGCCATCAGGCGATAGACGATCTGCGCGGCGGTGAAGTCCCAGGCGGCATTGCCGTCGGGGGCCAGCTCGACTACGTCGAAGCCCACGCATTTGCGGCCTTTGAGGGCATGTTCGACCAGCCGCAGCGCCTGATAGTATCCTAAACCGCCTGGTACGGGTGTTCCTGTAGCGGGCATTTGGGACGGGTCCAGACCGTCCACGTCAAAGCTGACATAGACCAGCTCGGGGAAGTCCTCGGGCAGGTCGACGGCGTCGATGTTGCCGGTGACCAGTTCCTCGGCGTCGACGTGGAAGATATGGTTTTTTAGACGGCTCTTGGCTTCCTCGGTCGAGAACGCGCGGACCCC
Source organism: Ruegeria sp. CL3 (assembly GCF_056536505.1). Classification (NCBI taxonomy): domain Bacteria; kingdom Pseudomonadati; phylum Pseudomonadota; class Alphaproteobacteria; order Rhodobacterales; family Roseobacteraceae; genus Ruegeria; species Ruegeria sp. CL3. The sequence goes on from NZ_JBQFPT010000017.1 coordinate 55,462, forward strand.
GAACTGGGCCAGACGGATACCCTCTTCAGCCAGCAGGTGCATGACCGAGGCGTGGGAGTGTTTCTCGCCCTGATACCCGTTGCGCAGGTCGGCATGGGCATCGATCTGGACGATGCCGATGGGCTGGTTCAGCGCCCGCGCCACACCCATCACCGCACCGTAGCTGAGTGAATGTTCTCCGCCCAAGGTCACGGGCACCTTGCCCGCACAAATGGCGGCTTCGGTCCGATGGGCGAGGCGTTCCATGACCTCGGGCAGGGGGCCGTCACAATCCAGCGGAGCCTCGGTAAAGATACCCTCGACGCAGGGTTCTGCATGGCCGGTGATGCGCTCCAGCTCATTGCTGGCCTCGATAATGGCCTCTGGGCCCTTGGCGGTGCCGGACCCATAAGAAACCGTGCGTTCCAGCGGTACCGGGATCACGCGAAAGCGCGCGTCTTCCGAACGCTCAGCGGCGGTCAGTTCACTGTCCAGGAAAATGCTCATGAGAGGCGGTCCTTAAAGTCGTCATAGCCGAACTGCTTGATGATCTTCAGCTCGTCCGTTTCGCTGTTCCACAGGGCGATGGTCGGCAGGGGAACACCGTTGAACGTGTTGGTCTTGACCATCGAGTAATGCGCTTGATCGAGGAAGGCAAAGCGTTGCCCAATCTCCAGCGGTTTGTCCCATGTGTAGTCGCCGATCACGTCGCCTGCTAGGCATGAAGGCCCGCCCAGACGGTAGGTATGGCCCGCCTCAGCCTCGCCCATCAGAGCGGGGCGATAGGGGGCCTCGATTACGTCGGGCATGTGGCAGGTGGCCGAGATATCGGTGATCGCAAGGGTCATGCCATTGGTGGGCAGGTCGAGAATTTCTCCGACCAGAATGCCCGCGTCTAGCGCGACGGCCTCGCCGGGTTCGAGGTAGATGTCGACATCGTATGTCGCGCGGATGGATTTGATGAAATCCACCAGCCCGTCACGATCGTAGTCGTCACGAGTAATATGGTGGCCGCCGCCGAAGTTCAGCCATTTGAGCTGACCGAGGAAAGGTTTAAGCTTGGGTTCGACCGCTTCCCAAGTGCGTTGAAGGGGATCGAAACCCTGTTCGCAGAGCGTGTGCATGTGCAGGCCGTATACTCCGAACAGAGTGTCTTCATTCAATTGGCTGACGGGTGTCCCGAGGCGTGAACAGGGCGCGCAGGGGTCGTATTTGGCAATCTCGCCTTCGGAATGTTCGGGGTTAATGCGCAGGCCGATCTGCACATTGGCCGCTTGGGCTTTGGCGAGAAATCGGTCTTTTTGAGCGGGCGAGTTGAAGATGATGTGGTCTGACAGCGACAGGATTTCTTCGATATCCGCATCTTTGTATCCGGCGCAGAAGGTTGCGACTTCGCCGCCATATTCCTCGCGGCCTAGACGGGCCTCAAAGATGCCGGAGGCACAGGTGCCGCCGAGGTGTTGGCGCACCAGCGGGGCAAGTGAGAACATCGAAAATGCCTTGAGCGCGCTGAGGACATGTGCGCCCGAGCGGGTGCCGACATCGGAGAGGATGGTCAGGTTGCGCTCGACCGCTTTTTCGTCGACCACAAAGCAGGGTGTGGGGACGCGGGCAAGGTCGAAATTGCGGAAGGCGCCGGCGTCACCGGCTTGGGTTGTCATCATGTCGGACATGTCGGGCGTCTCCGATTGTGGAGAGGCCGGGGGGCCAGCCCCCCGGACCCCCCGGGATATTTTTAGCCAGATGAAGTTCCGGATCTAGAATTCGACCGGGCCGTCGAGTTCGTGGACCTGCCATGGGAGGCCTTGGGTGTTCAGCATGTCCATGAAGTCGTCCGGGTTGAGCTGTTCCATGTTCCAGACGCCGGGTTCACGCCAGTTGCCTTTCAGAACCTGTGCTGCGCCGATCATCGCAGGGACGCCGGTGGTGTAGCTGACGGCCTGGGAACCGACCTCGGCGTAGCATTCTTCGTGGTCGCAGATATTGTAGATGTAGTAGGTTTTCTCGCCCGAGCCGTCCTTGGCCTGACCCGAGGCGATGTCGCCGATGCAGGCCTTGCCTTTGGTTTCCGCACCCAGATCGCCGGGATCGGGCAGCAGGGTTTTCAGGAACTGGATCGGGATGATTTCCTTGCCATCATGCATCACCGGGTCGATGCGGGTCATGCCGACGTTTTCCAACACTTTGGCGTGGGTGATATAGGCGTCGCCGAAGGTCATCCAGAAGCGGGCGCGCTCGATCTCGGGGAAATGGGTCGAGAGCGATTCCAGTTCCTCGTGATACATCAGGTACATGTTTTTGGGGCCGATGGCGGGGAAGTCGAACTCGACCTTGTGGGTCATGGCGGGGGAGTGTTTCCACTCGCCGCCTTCCCAGTGGCGCACTTCGGACAGCACTTCGCGCAGGTTGATCTCGGGGTTGAAGTTGGTGGCGAATTCCTGATCGTTGCTACCACCATTGGCGTCCAGCACGTCGATCTGTCGAATGGTGTCCAGCTTGTGCTTCTTCAGCCATTTCGCGAAGACGGATGTCACGCCCGGATCGAAGCCCGAGCCGAGGATCGCGGTCAGGCCGGCTTCTTTGAACCGCTCCTGATAGGCCCATTGCCAGTGGTATTCGAACTTGGCTTCGTCCTCTGGTTCATAGTTAGCAGTGTCGAGGTAGTGGATACCGGCTTCAAGGCATGCGTCCATCAACACGAGGTCCTGATAGGGCAGTGCGAGATTCACCAGAATCTCGGCACCGGTTTCTTTGATCAGCTTGACCGTGTCTTCGACCTTGTAGGCGTCCAGTTCGGCTGTCTTGATGTCCACACCGACGCGGTCTTTAACGGCTGTTGCGATGGCGTCGCATTTTGATTTCGTGCGGCTGGCCAGAGTGATCTCGGTGAAGATATCCGAGTTCATCGCCATCTTATGCACGGCTGCGTGGGATACGCCGCCCGCGCCGACAACCAGTGTTTTGCCCATGGTATGTCTCCTTCTTATTCGTAATAGGTGTAGCCGTTGATGGAGTCGCGGTAGGCGCTCATCAGGGTTTTGCGGTCCTTGGCTTGCAGAGTACCGGTCGAGATCGCCTCGTCCACCATTTTGCGGAAGGCGGCGACACAGTCTTGTGGGTCGAATTCAACGTAAGACAGGACCTGACTGATCGTGTCGCCCTCTTGTTCATGGAGCAGGTCGAACCCGCCATCTGCCCGCAGGTCGATGGTGACGACATTTGTGTCTCCGAACAGGTTGTGCAGATCGCCCAGTGTTTCCTGGTAGGCTCCGACGAAGAAGACGCCCATGAAGTACTCGCCTTCATCCGGCAAAGAATGTACCGGCAGGCTGGGAGAGACCCCATCGGCCAGAATGAACCGGTCAATCTTGCCGTCGCTGTCGCAGGTGATGTCGGACAGCACCGCGCGGCGGCCAGGCGTAGTGTTCAGGCCTTGCAACGGCACGATCGGGTGCAGCTGATCGATGGCCCAGACATCGGGCAGGGATTGAAACAGCGAAAAGTTGCAGTGATAGATATCGGCCACTTTCTCAAGCTGGTCATCCACATCCGTTTCCAGATCATCACTGGCAGCCAGCGCCTTGAGGCGGGCCATCAGCGACAGGTAGATACGTTCGGCCCGGGCCATCTGGCGCAGGTCCACGTATCCACGGCGGAACAGCGCGCGCAGCTCGTTGCGGTAGAAGGTGGCATCGTTCCAGCATTCCTGCAGCCGGTCGCTGGACAGGTATCCATGCACGGCGGCCAGGTCAGACACAAGGTGGTGGTCGTCAAGTTCGACATCCGGGCGGGTGGGTGCATCATACAGCGTGCTTTCCAGCACGTTGAACACCAACATAGATGAAGTCGCCACAACCGCCCGACCGCTTTCGGTGACCAGTGTGGGGTGGGCGATTTCGGCCTCATCCATCGCATAGGCGACGGTTTCCACGACATTGGCGCAGTATTCTTCGACCGTGTAGTTGATCGAATTTTCGGCCGCCTTCTTTTCGCCGGTATAATCCACGCCCATACCGCCGCCGAGGTCCAAATGGGTCAGCGGCACGCCTTCGCGCGTGAGTTCGGTGTAGTAGCGGCACGCCTCACCCACGGCGCGGCGCACGTCGTTCACGTCCTGCACTTGGCTGCCCAGATGCGAGTGCTGCAGTTTCAGGCAATGCAGCAGACCCGCAGCCTTCAGCTTGTCCACGGTGGCAACCAGCTGGTCGGTGTTCATACCAAAAGCAGACCGGTCGCCCGAGCTTTCTTCCCACTTGCCGCTGATCTGGTTGGTCAGTTTGACCCGCACGCCGATCAGGGGTTCGATCCCGAGTTCCTTGTAGACCGCGATCACCGTGTCCGCCTCTTTCGGGCTTTCCAGCACGATGACCGTGTTGAAGCCGATCTTGCGGGACAGGATCGCCAGTTGGATGAACTCGGCATCCTTGACGCCATTGCAGACGATCAGCGCCTCGGACGCCAAACGATGGGCCAGCGCCACGACCAGTTCGGGCTTTGATCCGGCCTCGAGGCCATAGTTGTATTTCTTGCCGAACTCGACGATGCGGTCGACCACTTGCGCTTGCTGGTTCACCTTGATCGGAAACACGCCGCGATAGGGGCCTTTGTAGCCCACCCGCGCGATGGCGTCGGCGAAGCTCTCGTTCAGATGCGCGATCTCATGTTCCAAATACGAACTGACTCGCAGCAACATCGGTGCCTTGATCCCCCGGTCATCCAGATCTCCGAGGATACCGGGCAGACTGATCGCCGCTGTGTCCGGAGACATCGGATTGCGCAGACCGATCTCGCCCTGCTCCGTCACCTCGATGAGGCCTTTGCCCCATTTCTCAACCCCGTAGATGGTATGCGGTGCGTCGGGCGTGTGTTTCAATCAAGTCAGTCCTTAACTCAGAGGTGCCGGTTTCGCGCCCGCCAATACGGCAGCATTTTGATTCGTCCAAGTGTAAACTATGTGACAGGGATTGCCGAACGTCACGCGTGCGAGCGGATCGGGATCAGGTGGTTGTCCCATTGGCAATCGGGGCGGGCCAGAACCCGTGCCTGCTGCCCGATTACAGCGCCAAACGTGCCTGTACCGGTGGTAAAGACCAGCCCATCCGAACCTGCGCCCAGACCGCAGACATCATCTAGTTCGAAAGCTCTTGTGAAGCTGCCACCTGCTACATCGAAAAGATGCAGCGCGTTTCCGCGTGGGCAGGTTATGGCGACCTCGGTGCCGCTGGCCGAGAAGGCGATGCTGCCAGCATAGCCCTGCAGGGTGTTTTGCAGGTCCTCCGGTGCTGACAGAAGCTTCGGAGGCGCGCCGCGACGGTGCAGGCCCAGTAGGGGTGGGTACTTGGTTTGGCTACCCTGCCATTGCATCGCGAACCCGACCAGCCCGTCGTTGCGCACGCTGAGATGGCGGATGGAGTTCTTGTGCAAGTCGCCCGGCAACTCGACCCTTTCGAGCAGGTTCCCGGACAGGTCCAGATAGGTGAGGTTCGGCTGCATGACGGGCAGGTTCAGCTTGGTCCGCCCGGTCTCGGGGTGGGTTTCGATCCCACCATTGGCGATCACAAGGCTTTGGCCATCCGGCATCAGGCGCATGTCATGCGGGCCAACACCGCCCGACCACACCTCTCCCAGCCGTTCAAAACTGGTGGCGTCCCAAAGGCTGATACGGCCTTCGCCCGCCTCATAGTCGTTTTCGGTGGCAAAGAACTGGGTGCCGTCCGCTGTGAACGTGCCGTGACCGTAGAAATGCCGCCCCTCGGGGGTCTGTAGCCGTGCGAGCTCACGCCCGGTGGTGCAGTCGATAACCAGCGCAAACGTGCCGGGTCGACGCGCAAAGGCCACGGCCCGCGCCTTGTGGGGGTGTGCGGCGGCGGCGTGGCCCCTTGCGGGCAGAGGCAGCGAGAACAGGATGTCTCCGCCCTCATCCAGACCGGCCAGACGGAACGCGCCATCCGGAAATAGCCCGGCGGCCAGAAAGGCGGGTGCCCCGACCGAGGCCCACCCCGTTGCGGGCGCAAGGCTTGCAGCCGCGAGACTGGCCAGGAAATGGCGGCGGTTAGTCATGGTTCAATCCCCGTCTAGAGAGTTGAACCCGGCGCTGATGCCGAGGGTTGGGCCAAGCTCGGTCGTGGCGATGGTGCGGATGTCATTCACGGCCTGTTGCAGCGCTTCGACCCGGAACCGACCCGCGGGATCAGCTACACCAGCGAAGGCCGGATCGTCGATGGAACGGGCATTTTTGATTGCGCGGTTGAAGGCCACGTCCAGATCCTGCGCGATCTCGGGATGGTCGGCGGACAGTCGCGCTGCAAGGTCCTGCAAGGCAATCAAAGACAGCTCGACATGACGCAAGGCGCGTTCCGAGCGGCGGGCTTCGGCCCTGTTAGGGCGAGGGCGGTCGAAGGTTCCGAGCGGCCGTCCCAGTCGGGTCTCGGCGGTGAATTGCAACCCGGTTGAGAGCGCTTTGAACAGCTCTTGCATCGCCTCATCCTGCGTGCGGTACGGGCTGTCGCCCCCCGGCTGTTCGAGGGTTTTCGCATATTCTTGCCACTCTTCAGTCAACGCATCGGCATTTGCGTCGATATCGGCCGTGATGGCCCGGATCAGAGCGCATCGGTATGCGGCACTGCCCTGATCAGCGAATTTGGGGTCGTACAGCATTTGCTCAAGCGCGAAGAACCCACGCCCCGCGACCGAGGTTTCGGCATAGGCGGCCGTGTCATTCACCGCAGGGTCTTCGGCCGCGATATGTTGCGAGAGGGCCTTGGGCGTGAACCCTTTCGTGTCTGGCCAGAAGGCCATGGCAAAGGCGCGGTCGTCGGCCTCGGTGGGGCCAAAGCGCAGATGGCTGGCCGATATCCACGCGTCGAAGGCGGTGCCATAGGCCGTGCGCAGAGCCTCTGATTGAGGCGCGCAATCGGATTGGGATGCGGCGGATAAAGCCTCGGTCGCGTCTGCCAATTCAGCAAAGAGGGGCAGAATATGCGCGGCAGGCACATCTGTCAGGATCGCTGTACGGTCTTGGGCTGACGCCGCCAGAGGGGCGACCAAGGCAATGGCAAAAGCAATTATTCGCATGGGTCAAAGACTTTCGAGGAAACGGATAAGGGCGTCGCGGTCGGCTTTGGACATGGTCACGACAGTGTCACGGGCGGATTGCGCCTCGCCCCCGTGCCAGAGCACAGCCTCCAGCAGGGTGCGGGCGCGTCCGTCATGCAGGAACTCGGTATGGCCGGATACACGCTGGGTCAGACCGATCCCCCAGAGGGGCGGCGTGCGCCATTCGCGGCCTGTGGCGCGGGCTTCGGGGCGGTTGTCGGCCAGACCGTCGCCCATGTCGTGCAGCAGCAGATCGGAATAGGGCCAGATCAGCTGAAAACTATGCTCGGGCCTATCCTCCATGCGATGAGTGACATGGGTCGGGGTATGGCAGGCGGCGCAGCCTGTAGTGTGGAACACCTCTTTCCCGCGCAGAACTTGCGGGTCATCCGCATCCCGGCGGTCGGGGACGCCCAGATTGCGGCTGTAAAAGGCCACGAGGTCCATGCCGACCTGATCAACCTCGAAAACGCGCACATCGCCGTCGCCATGCGGGGCTTCTACGCAATTGTCCTGCGCATCGGTGCAATCTCCGTAAGGGGCGGGAAACAGCGGGGTCGAGATGCCGATATCACCTGCAAAAGCCGCCGCCGATTGCTCCATGACCGTGGGCATGCCGGCCTTATGGCCAAAACGGCCCATCATTGGGGAGTCGTATTCGACCGACCATACGATGTTAGCCCGGCCCGAGATGCCATCGCCATCCGTATCGTCCGGGTCGGCTTTGGCCAGCAGGTCCTCGACTGGGATCGCTTCAAGCAGACCGAGGCCAATCATCTGCGGCGCAACGCGCGGGCTGAGCATGGCGTCGGGGTGTAGCGCGCCGTATCCCAGATCGGCAGCCGTGTAGGTGGGACGGCGGAGCGAGGCGGTTTCGCCCTCTGACAGCGCAACGGGGATCTCTTCGTAGGTGATCTCCAACCGGTATTCCGCCGGATGACCGGCCAGCGCGAAATCCTGCATCTGGCCGCCGTAGTTGGGCTCGGGCAGAGTGGAGAGGTAGTCTTCGATCCCCTCCGGCGCGTCCTGAGGGCTGCCGGGAATGGACACGCGCAGGAACATCGAGATAGCGTTGTCATCCGGCCCGTTCGGTGTATGCCCGCGCCCATCCTTGATGTGACAGCGCTGGCATGACCGAGCATTGTAGAGCGGTCCAAGACCATCAGATGCGAGGGTCGAGGACGGCGACGAGACCCAGATCTTCTTGAACAATCCGTTGCCGACCTTGAAGTCCAGCTCTTGTTCAAAGCTCAGATTCTTTGACGGTTGCGAAAACGCATCCGCGTTGTTACGCACACGCACGGTTGCGGTCCCGGCAGGCAACTCTTCGAACCTTTGCGGCGCGCTAAAATCCTGCGGCGGTGCAGTGACACCGGCAATGCGGGCGCGTTCGTCTTCGGTACGTGGGGTGATGTTGAGGTGAAGGTCCCGCAGCTCGGCTGACAGGGAAGGGGCGGCCGCAGTTGCGACCACCAAGAGGGCGAGAATACTATTCTTCGGCGTCCATTTTCGCGGCGTTGAGTTGCGCATAATTGGCGTCGCCAATCCGTTCGTACAGATCGAGTTGCGTTTCGAGGAAGTCGATATGACCTTCTTCATCGCTGATCAATTCCTCAAACAGCGACATAGAGACATAGTCGCCCGCCTCGCGGCAATATTCCCGCGCTTCGACGTACAATGTGCGGGCGTCGTGTTCGGCGGCCAGATCGCATTCCAGCGTTTCCTTGGGGTTCTGCCCGATCCGCAGAGGGTCGAGCTTTTGCAGGTTCGGGTGGCCTTCCAGAAAGATGATCCGTTCGATCAGCTTGTCCGCATGACCCATCTCTTCGATGCTTTCTTCGCGGCTTTTCTTGGCCATATGGGCCAGGCCCCAGTCCTCCTGAAGCCGGTAGTGCAGCCAATACTGGCTGACGGCTGTCAGCTCATGCCGCAGGGATTTGTTGAGATACTCTATGACCTTGGGATCGCCCTTCATCTGCCTTCTCCTGTGATAGGCCGGTGCGTAACGCACGCAGCTGCATGGGTACTTCCAGATTATCGTCGGTTCGCATCGTGTCTAGGAAAAGCGGCATGCACCCGCCACAGTCGGCAGATTTCCCGAGCGCGTGGTAGATCTTGCCCGGGGTAATGATTGCTTGCGGGTCAGAGGTCCGCATCCAGTCGATAGCGGCCCGGATGTCGTGGTCGGAGATGTTTGTGCAGTGGCAGACGATCATGGCGAATCGAGGCTCGTTGATTTTCTTACTTATTTAGTAAGGTAATGCCTTCAAGTCCAGTCACCTTGTGGTGGCCAGGTTGCCGGAGGCGTCGTTTTGCCGACGCCTCCGGCCCCTTAATGCGTCTAGTGGAAAACCGCGTCAGGGTTGTCCAAGCTGTCCGATCCTTCGAACTCGATGCCATCGAGGTCGAGAGTCGATACGATACGCTCGATGGTCTTGGTCTGGTCGACCAGACCGTTGACGCCGCCCATGATCAGGGCCTCGCCACCGGCATTGCCGCGTTCCAGCATCTGGTCATAGGCGAAACCGGCCTCGGCGGTCGATTTGATCTGGCCCAGAGCTTGCATTGTGGTCGACAGTTTTGCCTTCATCTCGGTGTCCAGCGCCGGGTCAGTGGCGATCACCAGATCCGACAGCGACGCGCCCGAGATCGGGGTGCCGTCGATACGGGTATAGCTGCCCAGATAGACGTTCTGGATGCCAAGGCCATCGTAGTAGTGGCTGTTGTGGGTGTTGTCGGCAAAGCAATCATGCTCTTCCTCGGGGTCGTTCAGCATCAGGCCCAGGCGCATACGCTCACCAGCCTGTTCACCGTAGGACAGTGAGCCCATGCCGGTCAGAATGGCGCTGATGCCGGCGGATTCGTTCTCGGTCAGGGCGGCGCGTGCATCGCCACCTTCGGCCCATTGTGCGGTCATCCATTCCAGATCGCTGACCAGCAGGTCAGTTGCAGCGCTCAGGTATTGCGCGCGGCGGTCGCAGTTGCCGTTGGAGCAGTCGTCGCCTTTGGCATAGTCGCTTGCCGGGCGGTTGCCTGCGCCTGCGCCGTGGCCGTTCAGGTCCTGACCCCACAGCAGAAATTCGATGGCGTGGTAGCCGGTGGCGACGTTAGCCTCGATCCCGTCGGCTTCGTGCAGGGTGTCTGCCAGCAGTTCTGGGGTGATATCGGTCGCGTCGATCGCGGTTCCCGAAAGTTCGAAGTTCGGGTTTGCGATGACGTTGAGAACGGCGAATTCGTTCTCATCTGTGGCGCCGCCGTAGGAGGCGTCGACATAGTCGATGAGGCCTTCGTCCAGCGGCCAAGCATTTACTTTGCCTTCCCAATCATCGACGATGGCGTTGCCAAAGCGGTAAACTTCGGTCTGCTGATAGGGGACGCGGGCGGCAATCCAGGCCGCGCGGGCGGCATTCAGCGTGGCGTCCGACGGGTCGGCGATCAGTGCGTTGACGGCGTTTTGCAGCGCTTTGGCGGCGATCAGGCTGTCATCATATTTGGCTTCTGCAATATCGGCGTAAGTGTCCAGCACGTCCGCTTTTGCAGGGGCGTCACCGGCCGATGCGGCGGTGGCCACGCATAGGGTCAGAGCGCTGGCGGCAGCAAAGAATTTCGTCATTGGGTTCAGGTCTTTCATGTCAGAAATCTCGTTCAGGTGCGTCCAAAAGGGGCTGCACTTGCATGCGTATAGCTGAGTGAAATAGTCGACAATGTCAACCTGAGTTTTATTGTCGGATTTACTACAGGGGCGCTACATCCCCATATCTGGTGGGTCTGATACACGCCGTCGCGATTGCGCCATGTTCGTATAAAGTTAGACTAATCCATGTGATTCTATTGCGAGTGGTGTGAGTTCATGAAGTGGTTGAGTGCTTCGATCGGTTTGTGTGCAGTAACCGTCCAGGCATGGGCAGGGGATCAGGTTCCCGCGCAGAGTGCTGTTGCGGGGTCATTGGATATTTCCTTTGAGGAAACTCAGTTCAGCGTGTCGTTAGCGGTTCCGAGCGAGGATATTTTGGGGTTCGACCATCGCGCAGCAGATGACGCGGATCGGTCCGCGATCGCGGATGCCATTTCGTCCTTGTCAAAGCCGTTAACCCTTTTTGTTGTCCCTGAACAAGCTGGGTGCGCCACGGCATCGGCCAATGTGTCTTTGACGGGCGAAGGGCTGGGGTCGGATGCAGACGCGGTGGGCGCGCCCGAGTTTCTGGCCGAGTATGTTATTCAGTGTTCGGACATGGCCGCTCTGGATATGATCGAATTCGCGTATTTTGAGCGTTTTGATCAAGTTTCGACGCTCGATATCACCGCATCGTCGCAGGGTGTTACGCGGCGGGTCCATGTGACCTCGCAGTCGCCGGTTCTCGATGTCTCGGCCTTGCAAGGCGTGGACTGACTTCGTATCGCGGCCTTTTTGAGAGGTTTTCGACAGTGTGAGTTGACCGGCAAAAAGGACAAACTCGAATGTCGGATCGGAATCACCTATGGCCTGAGCGGGCGAGTGGGTCCTTATGAGTGAACAAAACGCTCAACTCTGATCTGGAATCTGATCAAATTCCGCAAAATTAATGTTTATGGCAGAAAGAAACCTCAATCTGACATGATCTAGCAATACTTGTGCCAACATTCGGGAATACCACCACACTATCCTACCGAGGTGTTGACTAGTCCGATTTTAATGAGGGGGTTCTCGAAGGGATCGGGGGATGAGCGTGGATGTGCCCAGTTTCGGGCAGATCAGGACGCTCTCCCCCAGTGGTGGGTTTGCTTGATTTCAGTCAATCTTGTTGCGCTGTGCGTGAGGCGTGACGCCAAAACTCAGACGAAACACGCGTGAGAAATGGCCGGGGTTCTCAAATCCGCATGCCATGGCGACCTCGGTCACAGAGGCCTCGGTTTGCAACAGTAGCTTTTGCGCGCGTTCCAGACGCATCTCCATAAAGTACTTTTTGGGCGAGGTATTCAGGTATTTGCCGAAAAGCCGTTCGAGCTGCCGTGTCGAAATACCGAGCTCATCTGCAATCGCAGAGGGCGAGACGGGCGTTTCGATGTTGTTTCGCATGACCTCAATCGCTTTGGCCAGATGGATGTTGCGCATTCCGTTTCGCGATTGCAGGGAAACGCGTTGTTTGGCCGTGGCGTTGCGCACGGCGTTGTAAACCATCTGATCGGCCACATCCATGGCCAGCTCGACCCCGTGATCTCGTTCGATCAAGTGCAGCATCAGGTCGGCGGTCGCCGTTCCGCCCGAGGCGGTGATGTGCTTCTCGTCGGCCACAAACACGCTGCGCACCAGGTTCACGTCGGGAAAGGCCTCGGTGAAGGCGTCATGGTATTCCCAGTGAATGGCGGCCTGTATTTCGTTCAGAAAACCGGCCTCGGCCAAAAGCCAAGCGCCCGAACATAGTGCGCCGATGGCAGTTCCTCTTGCCCGTTCACGCCGTAGCAACGCCAGCAGAGGTTTGGAGGCGTGGTTCCGCATGTGGATGCCGGACAACACGAAAATCTGATCAGATTTGGGGAGGTTATCGAATCCCCCATGGACCAGAGTCACCGAGCCGTTGGAGCAGACAGCGTGTTCGCCATGCTCAGACACAAAAGACCAGCTGTAGAGATCCTGCCCGCTGACGAGGTTGGCAATCCGTAAAGGCTCGACCGCGCAGGAAAACGCGAGGTGCGAGAACTCCTCGATCAGAATGAAGGTGATGTGGCTGGGATCGGGCATGGCGGTCTTTGCGCTTCCGGGCTGCTGGGTGGTTTCAACATTATTCGCAGGTTGCCTATGCTGCACGAAAATTAATTGTATACAAGTTGTATTTTAACCGCATACAACACCCTTGGCTGGGCGATCTAGATTCGCCAAGCGGCTGCGACAAAGGGATAGGCGGATGAAGGACGAAGCGCGTTCGCGCAAATCTGATCTTGCAGAATACCTCAAGGTCTCGATTCTGACCTTGCGGCTACAACCCGGTGCGGATCTGGATGAGGCGCATCTGTCCGAAGCTTTCGGCCTGTCGCGAACCCCGCTGCGCGAAGTGTTCCGGGAACTGGCCGGTGAGGGGTATCTGGATCAACGCGCCAATCGCAGCACGCGCGTATCTGAGATGTCGCATACCACGCTGCGGGATTTCTTTCTGGCGGCTCCGATGGTGTATGGCGCCATCCTTAGGCTGGCCGCGCGCAACGCTCTGCCAGATCAGATTGAGGATTTGAAGGATGCCCAGCGGTCCTTTTGTTCAGCTTTGCAGTCAGGCTCGGCCGAGGATCGCGCGCTGGCCAATAACCGGTTTCACGATGTCACGGGGCAGATGTCCGGCAATGTATATCTGTTGCCGTCGTTCAATCGCCTTTTGATCGACCATGCGCGGATCGGCATGACCTTTTACAGACCACGCAACGCGGGTCTGACCGAAAATCTGACTGAAGCCAGCCGTCAGCACGACGCCATCATCGCCGCCATCGAGGCGGGCGATGAGGCGGCTGCTGCGCAGCTGGCCGAGGACCACTGGAACCTGTCTCGCGATCAGATTGAGCTGTTCGTGATGCCTGATGCGCTGGATGTCCCGATGGGCATCCCGCCTCTTTCGAAACCTGCATGAGGACGGAATGAACCCGATTTTCAAGTTTGAGGGGATCTATACCCCTGTGGTCACGCCCTACCACGAGGATGGCAGCGTGAATTGGGACGCTTTGTCCGACGTGATCGAATACCTGATCGCCAATGGCGTTCACGGGCTGATCTCGGGCGGCTCGACCGGCGAAAACTATGCCCAGACCGTGGAAGAGCGGCTGGAACTTGCCAAGTTCACGCATGCGCAGTTGAAAGGTCGTCTGCCTCTGGTCGTTGGAACCGGCGCGATGTTGACGCCGGACTCGATTGCGCTGGCCTCGGGTGCGCGTGAGATCGGAGCAGACTCGATCCTGCTGGCAAGCCCGCCTTATTCGGTACCCACCGATCGTGAGAATGCGCTGAACGCCCTGGCCATCGACAAGGCCGCTGACCTGCCCGTGATGCTTTACAACTACCCGCACCGCACCGGGACGATGATGGGCGAGGAATTCCTCGACCGTGTGGGCCGTAGCCGGAATTTCTGTGGCATCAAGGAAAGCTCGGGCGATATCAACCGGGTACATCTGCTGGCGCGCGACTACCCGCATATCCAACTGGGATGTGGCATGGACGATCAGGCGCTGGAGTTCTTCGCTTGGGGCGCGCCGTTTTGGGTGTGCGGCGGGTCGAACTTCCTGCCCGAAGAACATGTGGCGCTGTACAACGCCTGTGTGATCGAAGGTGATTTCGCAAAAGGCCGCAGGATCATGAGCGCGATGATGCCTCTGATGCGGGTGCTGGAGCAGGGCGGCAAGTTCATCCAGACCATTAAACATGGCGTCACCATGAACGGCATTGAGGCGGGCGCAATGCGGGCTCCGCTGAAGGGGCTGAACAAGGATGACAAGCGGGCGCTGGAACAGGTGACGCGCGTGTTGAAGAAATCAATCGCTGATATCGTAGCTGAAAAGAAGATTGGGGGCTAAGGCATGGAATTGCTGACACAGGACGAATACAAATCCATCGCCGCAGACCTGACTCTGCCGACCGGAGCATTCATTGACGGCGCGTACCGCCCGGCGATCTCGGGCGAGACGTTCGAAACGGTGAACCCCGCCACCGGTGAGAAGCTGGCCGATATCGCCTCTTGTGGTGCTGCGGACGTTGATTTCGCAGTTGAGAAAGCGCGCGAAGCCTTTGACGATGGGCGGTGGTCGAAACTGCACCCCTCGGACCGCAAGGACGTTTTGATCCGGCTCTGCAAATTGATGACCCGCAACGCCCGCGAACTGGCGGTGATGGAGAGCATCGACAGCGGCAAGACCATCTATGACTGTGAAACGGTGGATGTGCCGGAAACGATCCACTGCCTGAAATGGCACGCGGAAGCGATCGACAAGATCTACGATCAGGTCTCACCTGCCAGCGATGATCATATCGCCATGGTCGTGCGTGAGCCGATTGGCGTGGTGGGTCTGGTGCTGCCTTGGAACTTCCCGCTGCTCATGCTGGCCTGGAAAATCGGACCGGCTCTGGCGGCAGGGTGCTCGGTCGTAGTGAAGCCCGCAGCTGAGACCACGCTGACCGCGCTGCGTTTGGCCGAACTCGCAATGGAGGCGGGCCTGCCGCGTGGCGTTCTCAACATCGTCCCCGGCGGCGGTGCCGCCGTGGGTGAGCCGATCGGGCGGCATATGGATGTGGATATGGTCTCGTTCACCGGTTCGACCGTGACCGGCAAGCGGTTCCTGACCTACTCGGCTGAGAGCAACGCCAAAGAGGTGGTGCTGGAGATGGGCGGCAAGAACCCCGCCATCGTGATGGATGACGCCGAAAACCTGGATCGCGTGGCCGCGCATATCGTAAATGGTGCGTTCTGGAACATGGGCGAAAACTGCTCGGCCTCGTCGCGGCTGATCGTGCACAAGGATGTTAAGGCCGAGTTGCTGGAGCGCATCGCCCATCACGCCAAACAGTGGAACATTGGCGACCCGCTGGACCCGGAAACCCGTTTGGGCGCGCTGGTCAGCGAAGGGCACTATAACAAAGTGTGTGGCTATCTGGATCAGGCCGAGAACGTAGTGATTGGCGGCAAAGCTGAAAAAGGGTTTGTCGAAGCCACCGTCGTCGAAGTCTCGGGCAATGACGCCACTCTGGCGCGCGAGGAGATCTTTGGTCCCGTCCTGTCGGTGATTGAGGTCTCGGGCTTTGATGAGGCCATCAAGATCGCTAATGATACCGAGTATGGCCTCTGCGCCTCGATTTTCACGGCCAACGCGAAACGCGCGATCCGGGGCGCTCGGGCGATCCGGGCAGGGACAGTGACCGTGAACAGCTTTGGCGAAGGGGATATCACCACGCCCTTTGGCGGCTACAAGCAGTCCGGCTTCGGCGGGCGCGACAACTCCGTCCATGCGCATGATCAATACACCCAGTTGAAAACCATCTGGATTGATCTGGCCGATGATGCGGATGAGGCCGTCGATTGAGCGCATACTCAGCACGCAAACTGCCAACCCATCGCGGCCCTGCGGCCTGGAGCGCCATCCTCGGCGCCCAGCCGCCCGCGGTGGAGTTGGATAGGGATCTGACGGCTGATGTCGTGGTCGTCGGCGCCGGCTTTGCCGGTTTGTCGGCGGCGCGGCGTCTGACCCAGTTGGACCCCAAGGCCCGCATGATCGTGCTTGAGGCCGGTCGCGTGGCCGAAGGGGCCGCGGGGCGAAACTCGGGCTTTATGATCGATCTGCCGCATGACCTTGCATCGGATGACTATGCCGGAGCGGGCGATGACAAGACCATGATCGCCCTCAACCGGCAGGCCATCGCATTCGCGCGGTCCGCTGTTGAGCAATACCAGATCGACCGCAACTTTTTCGACGAAGTGGGCAAGGTCAACGGAGCGTTTGGCGACACGGGTCATGCCCACAATGTCAGCTACGCGCGGCATCTGGAAACCTTGGGTGAAACCAGCGAGATGCTGGACCCCGCGCAGATGCACGAACTCACCGGATCGCGGCACTATCAATCGGGCCTCTTCACACCCGGAACGGTCATGCTGCAACCCGCGGGTTATGTTCGCGGGTTGGCTGCAGGGCTGGCCGGGGATGGGGTCGCCATTTTCGAAAACTCGCCCGTTCTTGGGTTTGAAAAACGCGGCAGCGATTGGATGGTGCAGACTGGGAAAGGCACCGTTAGCACCGGCAAGATCATCCTGACAGTCAACGGCCATCTGGAAAGCTTCGGGATCGAACGTGACCGGTTGATGCAGCTGTTCCTCTTTGCCTCCATGACGCCCGAGTTGGACGCCCATGCGCTGACCCGTTTGGGCGGGCAGCCGCGCTGGGGCGTGACGCCCTCGGACCCCATGGGAACGACCATGCGCAGGATCGACACCGGGCAGGGCGGCAATCGCATTGTCACCCGGACCTGTGCGGCGTTGCGACCAGGCATGGAAGCAACCTCGAGCGATCTGGCACGCGCCGCCAAAGTGATGCAGCGCAAGTTCGATCAGCGGTTCCCGCAACTGGCAGGGCTGAGGATGGAGCATCAGTGGGCCGGTCACCTATGCCTAAGCCTCAATAGCGTCTCCGTCGCCCGAGAGATCGAGCCGGGCGTATATTCCGGTTGCGTTCAGAACGGGCTGGGCACTGCGCGCGGGACCCTGACCGGGATCGCAGCGGCCGAGAGGGCCTGCGGCCACAGTTCCGACATCACAGATTTTTTCGAGGCCGAAGACACGCCCAAACACCTGCCGCCCCAGCCGTTCCGGGAAATCGGGGCGAATGCCGTGTTGCGGTGGAAAGAATGGCGCGCGCGGGATGAATAGGCTTGGTGGGCTCAACTGAGTTTGCCGCCACCTAGCGGCCTGAGACATGCACGTTCTCTCGCCTGTTGCAGCACTAGCGAATTTGCAAAAAAAGGCCCGCCCTGAATGGTGGGCGGGCCAGTAGGGGAGTTGGTATCAGTAGGTCTGGTTCAACTCATCCGCTGCCGGAATTTCCCGTTCCCGGCGCGCGATATAGTCCAGAAGTTCTTCGTTCTTGGCCTCGTCCAGCTTTGGTTCCTGATACTCGGCCAGCAGTTTCTTGGCGTGTTTGAGGGCGCGTTCCGTGATCTCAACGCTGCCTTCCGCCTGCCACTGCTCGATCGAGTTGTTGTCGAACAGCTCGGGCATGAAGAACGCTGTCTGGAAGTTGTCCTGCGTGTGCGGATGGCCCAGATAGTGGCCGCCCGGGCCGACATCCGGAACGGCGGCCAGTGCCTGATCGAAATCGCCCCATTTGGGACCTTCCGCCATGCGATAGGCCATAGCGCATTGTTCCGAATCCACGATGAACTTGGCGACCGAGCAATGCATACCGGCCTCGTTCCAGCCCGCCGAATGCCAGATGTAATTCGCCCCGGCATGCAGAACCGCGCTGAGCGTCGTGGCAGATTCGTAGCCAGCCTGTGCGTCAAACGTTTTGGCACCGCCCAGCGTGTTCGAGGTGCGCCAGGGAACATCATAGAATCGCGCCATCTGACCAATCATGAAGTTCATCAGGCTGATCTCGGGCGTGCCAGCCATCGGCGCGCCGGATTTCATCGACACGGTCGACAGGTAGTGACCCCAGATCGCGGGCGCCCCTTTGCGGACCACCTGCGTATAGGCTAGCGCTGAAAGCGCCTCGGCCGTTAATTGCGCCACGGTGGCAGGCACAGAGGCAGGCGTGTTCGCGCCCCCTAGAACGAAGGGTGAGCAGAGGACCGGCTGATTGCGGCGGCAGAAAGCACGCATCGCACCTAACATGGTCTCATCCCAGACCAGAGGGCTGTTGCCGTTGCAGTTGCCGGTGGTCACGGGGTGGCTATCGATGAACCCATCCCCAAACAGGATCGCGCACATATCCATCACGTCCTCGGCATTCTTGGGCGAGGTGGTCATGCCCATGAACATCTTGTCCGAGTATTTCATTGAGGAATAAGTAATGCGCAGGTGGCGCTGGCTGATCGGGTGATCATAAGGCTCGACGATATGGTGGGCCGAGCTGTGCAGCGCGGGCATCATATGGCTGAGCTTGTGGAACATCGCCAGATCTTCCAGCAGCGGGTTGCGGCGCACATCGTCCAGATCGCGCAGGAACGGTGCGCCTGTCATCGGCACAAAGACCGAATGCTTGCCGCCCAGCTTGACGTTATTGGCCGGGTTGCGCGCGTGATAGGTGAACTGTGCCGGAATGGTCGAGATAAGCTCACGCACCATGTTGCGGTCCAGATAGACCAGTTCCCCGTCAACCTTGGCGCCGGCTTTCTTCCAGTCTTCCAGCGCGATCGGGTCGCGGAACTGAACGCCGACATTTTCCAGAATGTCCATGGCGGCGTTGTCGATCATCTCGACCTGGCTGCCGTCCATCACCTCGCATTCGGGAATGGTGCGGGTCAGGCCGGGGAGCATCTCAAAGTTCGGGGCTGTGCGTTGCGCGCGTCGCGCAGCGCGGCCTCCGGAACGTGATTGGGTTCGAATATTCAAAGGGCAATCCTCCATCTTGGAACCAAAATGACGGATTCGCGGCGCGCCAACCTCTCTGATAGCGATATGTGCTTGCAGGATGCGACACGCAAAAGCGCCGCCCTGTGTTTGGGCGGCGCTTTGATTGTTTGTGTTTTGGTGGGTTTATTCTGCGGCCTGTGGTGCCTCGGCGTGTTTGTCACGCTGGCTGTCGCGGAACAGCGCCTTGGCGAGGGCGACCA